>NZ_QNFZ01000686.1 GCF_003313395.1 Nonomuraea lactucae
GCGGGGCCACGGGCACCCCGGCGACGAGCGCGTGGCCGGCGGCCCCGGCCAGGCGCCTCCCGGCGAGGGTCGGCACTCCGACCGCTCCAGGCCGGGCGCGAACCTCAGCCGCGACCCCTCCGACCCCGACCGCCCGTTCGTGACGGCCGGGCAGATCAGCGGCTCGCGCACCCCGCCCCCCGAGCGCCAGCAGGAACTCTGGAACACCGTCTTCGGCGAGAACTACCAGGCCATCGGCGAGGAGCCCGAACAGCTGGAGGAGCAGGGCAAGCCCATCTGGATCTACGCCCTGGCGGGCTCGGTGGCCGTCGCCCTCGTCGGGACGCTCACCTGGGCGTTCATGGCCGGCCCCTTGGCGGGCGAGACACCGCGGGCCGCCCCCGTGGCCTCGGCCACGCCGACCCCCTCGGGCACCGCCGGCTCCGCCAAGCCCGCCACCTCGATCGGCCCACTGCCGAAGTATCGCGGCAAGGCGGCCCCGGTGGTGGGCACCGTGCAGGACGCCGCGGCCGGCATCACCGTTCCGCGCCTGGGCGGGACGTGGCAGCTCGACCAGCGGCCGACCGTCCAGGGCACGTACGGCTTCGACACCCGGCAGTTCGCCAGGACCGGCCCGGACACCTTCGCCCAGCTGCTCACCGGCCCGCTGCCGGCCAGGATGGCCTCGTCCTACACCTCCCAGACCAACCTCGAACCGGTGATCAAGCAGGTCGTGGTGAACGCCCGCAAGCGCTTCTTCCCGCCGGACAACAAGGTCCGCAAGATCGCCCAGCAGCAGCTGCGGATCGGCGGGGCGTCGGGCCGTCTCATCGCCTACTCGCTGACTTCGTCCACCCAGAAGGCCACCATCGTCACCGCCGCCATCAACACCGGCAACGACGTCCCGGCGATCGTCTACATGTCGATCCCGTCCACCGGCAAGCAGCTCATGCCGGACATCCACACGGTGGTCAAGGGGCTCAAGATGACCGCGGGCTCGTAGCACCGCTCAGAACACGCACTCCATGTGCTTGATGCCGTTGATGAAGCTGCTGTGGAGGCGGTCGGGCCGGCCGCCCTCGATGTGCGGGACCCGCCGCAGCAGCTCGCGGAACATGAGCGTGATCTCGCGCCGGGCCAGGTGCGCGCCCAGGCAGAAGTGCGGCCCCGGCCCACCGAAGCCCACGTGCGGGTTCGGGTCGCGGGTGATGTCGAACCTGTACGGGTCCGCGAAGACCTCGGGGTCCCTGTTGGCCGCCCAGTAGAACAGGACGACCTTCCGGCCCTTGGGGTAGAGGTGGCCGTTCATCTCGAAGTCCCTGGTGACCTTGCGGCGCATGAAGTTCACCGGTGACGCCAACCGGACGATCTCCTCCACCGCGCGGGGCGCGTGGCCGTCGACGTCCCGCAGCCAGAGCGCGCGCTGGTCGGGGTTCTTGGTGAGCAGGCGCAGCCCGTACGAGATCGCGTTGCGGGTGGTCTCGTTGCCCGCCACCACGAGCAGGATGAAGAACGACCCCAGCTCCTGCATCGTCAGCCGCTCCCCGTCGATGTTGGCGTTGACCAGCGAGGAGGTCAGGTCGCCGGTGGGGTGGTCGGCGCGGTAGGCGGCCAGGTCCTGCACGAGTTGCTGGAGCTCCATGCCGGCGGTGAGCAGGCGTTCGGCGATGCTGGTCAGGTCGCCACCGGAGTACTCGGGGTCGAAGCCGCCGAGGATGAGGTTGGAGCGCTCGAAGACGAACTGGTAGTCGCGCTCCGGAATGCCCATCATGTCGCAGATGATCTTCAGGGGCAGCCGGGCGGCGACGTCCGTGACGAAGTCGCCGCCGGGGCCCTTGGCCAGCAGGTCGTCCACGATCTCCCCGGCGGCCGCCTCCACGTCCGCCTCGAACTGCTTGATCATTTTGGGGGTGAAGGCGCGGGAGACGATCCGGCGCAGGCGCGCGTGGCGCGGGTCGTCCATGTTGATCATGGAGCCGAAGTATTCGGCGAACTCGGCGGGCATGTCGGGGATGTTCGTCGCGCCGCCGTCGCCCGAGGAGAAGACCTCCGGGTTGCGGCTGGCCTCCAGGATGTCGGCGTGCCTGACCAGCGCGTAGTAGCCCGGTCCCCTGGGCGCGAAGGAGACCTCCATCTCCTCGAAGAAGACCGGCGCGCCGAGGGCCCGCAGCCGGTCGAACGCCTCCTCCCGCTCGGCCATGGGCCTGGCCCAGAAGTCCCTTTCGGACAGATCGAACTCGACGGCGCTCATGAGGCCATCATTCGGAAAGGGGGCCTTCCACGTCAATGGTTATGACGTACGCCGTACGTACATGGCCGGAATTCGGTGGCTCCGCCCTGGGCGGGTCGCTAGGGTGACCGCGTGTACTTCTTCTTCCTGCGTTAGCGACCCGCCGGCGGGCCGCGGATGACCCACCGCCGGCGATGCGGGACGGCCGGCCGCCGTCCCGGGTCGCGACGTGGGAGAAGGACACGTGCATACGTTTGCCGTGGCCAGGGCGGTGCGTGGCATCGAGCCCCTGGTGGCCGCGGAGATCCGCCGGTCGGGCGGCGAGGTGCGGGGGCTGCGCCACCGCGAGGTGTGGTTCGAGGTGGCCGCGCCGGGGCCGCGGCTGCTGGGGCTGCGGACGGCCGACGACGTGCTGCTGGCGGCGGCCGTCGTGGACGGGATCGGGCGCGACAGGGCCTCCCTGCGCCGCCTGGCCTCGGCCGCGGGCCGCGATGTCGACGTCGAGGGGCTCGCCAAGCTCAGGCGGCTCGTGGGGGTAGAGGTGCCGCGGGTCGAGGTACCGGGGATCGAGGTGTCGGCGTCGTTCGTGGGGCGCCGCTCGTACACGCGCTTCGACATCGAGGACACGGTCGGCGGGGCGCTGGCCGGGCTGCTCGGGCTGCGCTACCACGCGCGGCGCGGCGGCCGGGTGCCGCCCGAGGGGTCGATGGCCTGGCGGGTCACGATCGAAGGTGACCGGGCGCTGATCGCCCTGCGGGCCGGTGACCGGCCGCTGCACCGCAGGCCGTACAAGCTGGGCTCGGTGCCGGGCACGCTGCACCCGCCGCTGGCCGCGGCGATGGCCCGCCTGGCGGGCCTGGGGGACGAGCGGAGGCCGGTCACGGTGCTGGATCCGTGCTGCGGCGCGGGCACCACGCTCGTCGAGGCGCACGCGCTCGCGCCGCACGCCCGTCTGCTGGGCCTGGACCTCTCCC
>NZ_QNFZ01000688.1 GCF_003313395.1 Nonomuraea lactucae
CGCCTGCCTGGACGCCGTCCGCGCCGCGGCGCTCATCGGCACCGCCCAGGCGCGCGCCCACGGCATCCGCCCCGTCACCCCTGCCGGACCCGCCCCGCCCGCCGGGTCCCCGGTCCGGACACTGGACGAGTGGGAGGCCAAGCGCGCCCTCGCCTCGTCCGGCCTGCCGGTCCCGGAAGGCGCACTGGCCGGCGCGGACGAGGCCGTGCGGTGCGCCGAGACGCTCGGCTATCCCGTCGTGGTGAAGGCCGTGTCGGCATCGCTCCCGCACAAGACCGAGGCGGGGGCGGTCCGGCTGAACCTGGGCGGCCCGGACGCCGTGCGCGCCGCGGTGGAGGCCATGTCCGGTCTCTCCGAACGGTTCCTCGTCGAGCGCATGGTCCGCGACGCCGTGGCCGAGCTGGTGGTCGGGGCGCACCGCGACCCGGTGTTCGGCCTGGTGATCACCGTCGGCGCGGGCGGGGTGCTGGTGGAGCTCCTGCGCGACGCGGCCCGCATCCTGCTGCCGGCCTCCCGGGAGGACGTCCGCGCGGCGCTGACCTCGCTGGCGGCCTGGCCGCTGCTCACCGGATACCGGGGACGACCGCGCGGCGACGTGGAGGCGGTCATCGACGCCGTGGCCGTGGTCGCCCGCTACGCGCGGGCGCACGCGGACCGGCTCGTCGAGCTGGACGTGAACCCGCTGCTGGTCCTGCCCGAAGGCCACGGCGTGCTCGCCGCCGACGCCCTGATCCGCCTCACCGAGGAGTCGTGGGATGCCTGATCCGGTACGGCTGGCGCGGGACGGGGGCGTCCTGACCGTCGTCCTCGACCGGCCCAGGGCCAACGCCATCGACGTCGCCACCAGCAACGCGCTCCACTCGGCGTTCGACCTCCTGCGTACGGACCCCGGCCTGCGCGTGGCCGTCCTCACCGGAGCGGGCGGGCGGTTCTTCTCGGCCGGCTGGGACCTGAAGGCCGCCGCCGCGGGCGAGGCGGTCGACGCCGACCACGGCCCCGGCGGGTTCGCCGGGCTGACCGAGTTCTTCACCCTCGACAAGCCGGTGATCGCCGCGGTCAACGGGCTGGCGCTGGGCGGCGGGTTCGAGCTGGCGCTCGCGGCCGACCTGGTCGTGGCGGCCGACACCGCCGAGTTCGCGCTGACCGAGGTGAGGCTGGGCATGATCCCCGACTCCGGCGGCGTCCTGCGGCTGCCCCGGCGTCTGCCACCCGCCCTGGCGGCCGAGTTGCTCATGACCGGACGGCGCATGCCGGCGGCGGAGGCGGCCCGCTGGGGCCTGGTCAACCGGGTCGTCCCCGCCGACCGCCTCCTCGATTCGGCCGCCGAGCTGGCCCACGACATCTGCGCCGCGGCGCCGCTGGCCATCGCCGCGATCAAGGAGATCACGCGGGCGACCGACGGTCAGGGCGTGCGGGAGGCGTACCACACGCTCCGCACCGCCGACCTGCCGCGTTACCGCGCCATGCTCGCCTCACGCGACGCCCGGGAGGGGCCGCTGGCGTTCGCCGAGAAGCGGCCGGCGCGCTGGGAAGGCCGGTGACGCCGCGCCCGAACGCGCCTGAGGTGTTGCCTGAACGCCCGGCCGGTGGGCAGGCTGGGGCAGGTGAGCAGCGATGAGACGCGAGACGGTGTGTCGCTGACCAATCTCGACCGGCCGCTGTTCGACGGGACGGAGGCGGCCAAGCGGGACCTGGTCGACTACCTGGACGCGGTCCGCGACCGCATCCTGCCGGTCCTGCGCGGCCGGGCCCTGTCGGTGATCCGCGTACGGCCCGGCCAGGAGCCGTTCATGCAGAAGAACGTGCCCAAGTACGCCCCCTCCTGGGTGCGGACGGTGTCCGTCTGGGCGGAGGCCTCGCAGCGGCAGGTGTCCTACGCGCTCTGCGACGACCGCCGCACCCTGCTCTGGTTCGCCAACCAGCGGGCGGTCGAGTTCCACCCGGCGCTGGTGCGCGGCGACGGGCCCACCCATCTGGTGCTCGACCTGGACCCGCCGGCGGGCGGCGCGTTCGAGGTGACCGTGGGGGCCGCGCGGCTGGTCCGCCGGGCGCTGGACGACGCCGGGCTGGCCGGGGCGGTGAAGACCAGCGGGGCCAAGGGCGTGCACGTGTTCGTGCCCGTGGAGGAGGGGGTGGCGATGGACGACCTGGCCGCGGCCACCCGCGCGCTGGCCGCCCGGGCCGAGCGCGTGGACCCGGCGCTCGCCACCACGGCCTTCATCCGGGAGGACCGCGAGGGCAAGGTGTTCCTCGACTCCACCCGGGCGGGCGGGGCGACCGTGGTGGCCGCCTACAGCCCGCGCGTGCGGCCCGGCGTGCCCGTCTCCTTCCCCGTCGCCTGGGAAGATCTCGACCGGGTCACTCCCGCGGACTTCACCATCCGCACGGTGCCTGGGCTGCTGGCGGACGGCGACCCGTGGGCCGAGCTGATGCCGTCCCCGCAGCGCCTCCCGGCCGACCTGGTCGAGGAGGGGCACACGATCCCGATCGCCCGAGTCCAGGCCATGCACGAGGGCAAGCGCCGCGCCAGGGCCCGCCGCGCCGAGTGACCTGCGGCGAGGACGGCCAGGCCCTCCAGGGCCGCGCGGGCTTGCGCTCTGGGCGAATCCGCTGAGGGCGTGAACCCGGCCACGGCGCCGGCCGGCTGGGCCAGAGTTGGGGCATGAAGCTGCTTGTGCTCGGCGGCACCGAGTTCGTCGGCCGCGCCTTCCTCGACGAGGCACTCGCGATGGGATGGGAGGTGACCGTCCTCAACCGCGGCACCCACGAGCCGCCTCCAGGGGTCACCGCCCTGCGGGGTGACCGCTCGGCTCCGGGAGGGCTCGCCGCCCTCGGCGACGGCGTGTGGGACGTCGTGGTCGACACCTGGTCGTGGGCGCCGTCCGCCGTGCGCGACAGCGCGAGCCTGCTGGCGGGGCGGGCCGGGCACTATGTGTACGTCTCCAGCCGGTCGGTGCACGGCTATCCGGTGCCCGCGGGCGCCGACGAGAGCGCGCCCGTGGTGGAGGCGTCGGCCGACGACGACGGCCATGCCGACTACGCCCGCGCGAAGGCCGGAGGGGAGCTGGCGGCCGTGGCGGCGTTCGGCGACCGGGCACTGCTGGCCCGCGCCGGCCTGATCCTCGGGCCCCACGAGAACATCGGGCGCCTGCCGTGGTGGCTGACCCGGATCGCCCGCGGCGGCCCGGTGCTCGCGCCGGGCC
>NZ_QNFZ01000689.1 GCF_003313395.1 Nonomuraea lactucae
CGCGCCACCAACCGACCCCCCGGCAGGCCCGCCGACCCGCCCTCCCCGGCGGCCGGCGGACCCGCCTCATGACCGGGCGGCCCCCTCGCCCCGACGGTCCCACCGACGACGCACGGCTCCCCGAGCCGCCCACGTCCGACGACGACCCGACGGGGCAACCGACCGGAACGGACCTACCTGCGCTCCGGGCCCCGGACGACCCGAGTGGGCCGCGCCCGGCGGGCGACCCGACTGGACGCGGCACCCCGGGCCACGCGGCGCCGTCCCCACCGACCGACACGCCCTCCCCGACCCCGCCCCCGGCCTCCGGCCCGCACGCTGACGGTCCGCACGCTGACGGCCAGCCTGACGGTCCGCACGCGGAAGGGCCGCAGGTGGAGGGCCCGTACGTGGAGGGGCCGCACGGGGGAGGCGCGCCTCTCCAAGTGCCGTTCGCCATGGCGGCGAGCCAAGAGGCGGCGGCGAGCCGCGACGCCTCCCGCCACGGACCCGAGTGCGACAACGCCTCCCACCGTGGCCCGGAGAGCGACAACGCCTCCGACGGCGGACCGGAAGGGGCCCGCAGCGCCACGCACGAGCCACCGGGCGAGGACACCGGGCAGGGTGACGGTGCCCTCGAACAGGCGGGATCAGGCGACGGACCCTCAAGAAGCGGGGGACGGGGACCGGCGCGGCGCGGGCGGGAGTCGTGGCGCAGGGGCGCCGTCCTGGCCGCCGGTCTGACCGTCTCCGTGCTCGCCCTGGGCACAGGCGTGTACAGCCTGGTCAAGCCGTACCTGGACCCGGACGACTACGAGGGCGTGGGCGGCGGCGCCGTCACCGTGCGGATCCGCCCCGGGGCCACCGCGAGCGACATCGGCGAGGCGCTCGCGAGCGCCGGGGTGGTGGCGAGCGCGCGGTCCTTCGTCGACGCAGCGGAAGCGCGTTCGATGGCGCACCGGCTCAAACCCGGGCACTACCGGCTCCGCACCGGCATGGCCGCCGCAGCCGCGCTCGACCTGCTCCTCGCGCCGGCCTCCCGCGTCGTCAGGCGCGTCACCGTGACCGAGGGCATGCGCGTGAACGAGGCGTTCAGGCGCATCGCCGACCAGGCCGGGCTCCCGCTCAAGGAGTTGCGCGCGGTCGAGCCGGAGCTCGTCGGCCTGCCCCCGTACGCCAGGGGGATCGAGGGCTTCCTGTTCCCCGCCACGTACGAGGTCGAGCCCGACGCCACGGCGGTGGACGTGCTGGCGGCGATGGTCGAGCGGTTCGGCGTCGTCGCGAGGCAGCTCGACCTGGAGTCCCGGGCGGCGCGAGTGCGCCTGACCCCGCTGGAGGCCGTCACCGTGGCCAGCATCGCGCAGGCCGAGGGCGGCCGGGACTCCGACTACCCGAAGATCGCCAGAGTGATCTACAACAGGCTCAGGCGCGACATGCCGCTGCAGATGGACGCCACTGTGACGTACGCGCTGGGCAAGCGGACGTTGAAGGTCTCGCTGAAGGACACCAGGATCCGCTCGCCCTACAACACCTACGCGCGCAGGGGACTGCCGCCCGGGCCGATCTCCAATCCCGGCCGGAAGGCGCTGACGGCGGCCCTCCGTCCAGCTAGGGGAGATTGGTACTGGTTTGTTACCACGGATCCCGCGCGTAGAATCACCAAATTCACCGACAAAGAGAGCGAGTTCGTGAGATACCGGGAAGAGTTGAGCCACAACCTCGGGACGAACTGATGCTCGCCGGAACACTCCTCACCTCGCGGGAGGGCGGCGGGTTCGACAGTCCGCGCCCCGGAGCCGGGGTGCCGGTCCTCTGTAGGTCCCTGGGCACGGCTACCCAGAGTGAACTTCCCCGGCCATGGCAGCATGTCCGGGTGCTCCCCCCGTTCCCCTCGGTAATCCCGAACGGTTCGGTCCGACGGCTTGACGCCGGCCGGCCCGTGCCGGGAGATTGGCCAGCGCACCTATGAGCGAGCTCGACATGGACTTCCTGCTCGGCGCCGAAGACGACGAGGGTCGTGGCCGGCGCTCCAGACGCCCTACCCGACGCGAGATGCGCAAGAGGCGCAGACGGCGCAACCGGGGCCGCTTCATCGCCCCGCTCCTCGCCCTCATCGTGCTCGTCGGCATCGTCGGCGGCGGTGGCTACTTCGGCTACCAGTGGCTCAGCGGCGCCCTCGTGCCCAAGGACTTCACCGGTCAGGGCAGGGGAGACGTGGTCATCGAGATCAAGCCGGGGCAGAGCGCCTCCGACGTGGCCCTGGAGCTGGAACGCCAGGGGGTGGTGGCCAGCGCCCGGGCGTTCACCAACGCGATCGCCAGCGCGGGCAAGAGCGGCGCGCTTCACCCCGGCCACTACACCATGCGCAAGGGCATGTCGGCCGCCAACGCGGTGGCGCTGCTCGACTCGGGCAACCGCCTGGTCGAACGGGTGACCCTTGAGGAGGGGCTGCGCCTGTCCGTCACCCTCGAGAAGCTCGCCGAGCAGACCGGCAGACCGCTGAAGGAGTTCCAGGCCGCGTCCAAGAGGCCCCGCGACCTCGACCTGCCGCGCTACGCGAGGGGCGGCCTGGAGGGGTACGCCTTCCCGGCCCAGTACGAGATCCAGCCCAAGACCAAGCCGCAGGACGTCCTGGTGGCGATGGTCGAGCGGTTCAAGGAGACGGCCGACAAGGTCGGCCTCGAGGAGGGCTCGAAGAGCCTCGGGTTCTCGCCGGGCCAGATGGTCATCATCGCCAGCATCGTCCAGGCCGAGGCCGGCCGCCAGGAGGACATGCCCAAGATCGCCCGTGTCATCTACAACCGGCTCGGCCGCAAACCGGCGATGAAGCTGGAGATGGACAGCACGACCATGTACGGGCTCGGCAAGTACGGCACGGCGGCGACCATCGAGGAGACCAAGAGCACCTCGAAGTACAACACGTACAGGTGGCCCGGCCTGCCGCCCGGCCCCATCGCCAACCCCGGCGAGGAGGCGCTGGAGGCGGCGCTCAACCCCACCGACGGTCCCTGGCTCTACTTCGTCGCCACCGACCCCAAGAGCAACGTCACGAAGTTCGCCACGACCGAGGCCGAGAGACAGGCGCTCCTGGCCGAATACCGGCGCAACGGCGGCTGACCACGGCGGCTGACCACGGCGGCTGACCACGGCGGCTGACCACGGCGGCTGACCGCGCCGGCCGGGCCGACTCCCGGCCGGCTGCGACGCCCGGCGGGCACGAGAGGCGGCC
>NZ_QNFZ01000692.1 GCF_003313395.1 Nonomuraea lactucae
CACCTCGCCATCACCTACGACGGCACCAAAGCCCGCCTCCACCTCAACGGCACCCAAATAGGCGAAAAACCCTTCACAGGCACCCTGCCCGACGACAGCGGCGCCCTCCACCTCGGTGGCAACAGCATCTACGGCGAATACTTCAAAGGCGCCATAGACGAGGTCCGCATCTACAACCGCGCCCAAACCCCCAGCGAAATCACCACCGACATGAACACCCCGCTTGGCGGAGCGACCTCTTCACGCGTCACCAACCATCGGAGCACAGCCGTGGCGACATCCACCTCTGGTGGCTCTGGAACCGAGGTGTGCACGCCCAAGACCGCCGTAAATAACTTCACAACGCCCGGCACCCC
Organism: Nonomuraea lactucae; assembly: GCF_003313395.1. GTDB lineage: Bacteria > Actinomycetota > Actinomycetes > Streptosporangiales > Streptosporangiaceae > Nonomuraea > Nonomuraea lactucae. The sequence goes on from NZ_QNFZ01000692.1 coordinate 357, forward strand.
CCCACCAGCCCCAGTGGAGAATGTCAAATCTCTGACGCTGAGTAAGGACAGCTTCGTCATCAAGACCGCAAAAACAAACCCCACAGCCTGCAACGACGGCCCGTGTACGCTGACCGACTCAACAACTATGCAGATCGGAGGTACAGGCACCGACAAGATCGCCGCTGTCGTCGGATTCAAGCTTGATGAACTCCCCGATGGCGCCGGGGTCTCAGAGGGCATCCTGAAGCTTGGCACACCTGTATGTCCATCAGGCGCCTGCCCGACAGACGCAGTGATCTCAGCGAGACCTTTAAAAACCCCTGTCACGGCTGAGACAAAGGGCTCGGACCTTACGGGAGACATCGAACCCAACAAGCAGTATGATTTTCCCATCGGCAAGCCTCAATCCGATATCGCGGGAAGCGAGTATCAGTGGCTGTTGCTCACGTCAAACGTTGACGCCGTTATCACTTTTGGTAACGCCGCCTCGACTGAGCAGCCCTCAATAGGCCTTACCTACCTCCCCGCGGGTCCTCCCAGCAAAGTGCTAAATCTAGCGATCCAAGCCGGCGATAGTAGTGCAGTTGCCAGCTGGGGGTTACCGGCAAATAACGGCAGCGTTGCCTTACTCGATGGTTACGACGTTCAGGTGAACACCGACGATGGCACAGCGGTTAAGAACCTCGATGCCAAAGAGCCGTACGCGGCAATCACAGGACTGACCAACGGCGCGAAGTACACGGTGAAAGTACGGGCTAAGACTGCCTTCGGTTCAGGTGACTGGGCGACAGCATCGGTAAGTCCTAAGGCCGTACCTCCGCCGCCACCTGCTGGAGAGGCATGCATACCCTTCTTGGATGGCCCTCAGCCTGCCAAGACCTCAACCCTTAGTGAGTCAAACGCTAGCTCTTACATAACGAGAGTGAAGACGTACTACGAGGCTCAGGATGCTGTACTCGAAGGGCGTGCATCCACTATATGGGAAGCGCCTGGAGTCTCCGCCACAGCTCCGAATACGGCCAAGCTGTCTCTTCTGAATACTGCACTAATCCAAGAACGCCAGAGCTTGGCACGGCTGGGCGAGTCTCGAACCAATCTAGCAGTTGCTCTCGACAATGCGGCTGTTACTCTGGGGCCAAACGGCGTGATCCATGTTACGGCCGAAGTGAGGCGAACATGGGATGCTCCAGGGCAGTCCCAAAACAGAGATCGATCCGCAGCTACGGGCGCGCAAGGGGAGGTGGACCCGGGAACCTTTAGCATCTCAGTCCATGCTTTCGACCGCTGCGGAAATATGACTGTCATACAAGTCCCCTATGCCACCTACGAGGACTGGACTGATAATGCCGACTCCTGCGCGGGACAGGTTGACGGGAGGTTGCCGCCGTCAATGGCGGCTACCACCAGTGCGCAAGATTGCGGCAAGGAAGGTTCCGGCGGAGGTTCTATCGGAGAAGGGATCTGCCTAAAGGTTGAGTCCAGTGATCCAAAGGGTCAGTGGAAGTGCGAGAAGCCCGGCTTCAAGACATCTACACTTCTAATCCAGAACGAGCACTCTCCCAAGGGAAAGAAGCGGAAAGGATGGGGAGTTACGGTAGACGCCGGTTCTTACTGGTTCGCCCGGTCTAGCGAAAACGATGGCCTCGGAGAAACCGTCTGGGATCTAGCCGCAAACCGAAACTTCCCCGCATCAGACCCAGGGACTTTCTATAACTATATACGAGTATGGTCCCAAGAAAGCAAGACAAATACGCAGGAAGCGAAGTATATAAAACGTAACCTCGTAATGAAATCGATCGGCGAGGCATGTTTTATGAACAGCAAATACAACGCTCAAGCGGGCGCAGGACTGACAATAGACGGTCGGCGTGCGGGATCCGGCGAGGTTACCTTCGCGTTGCAGGGAAATTCAGAAGTCGCCTGCAAAACATACGAAGCAACGGGCCCAACGAAACCATCCGATCCGAACCCTGGAGACGATTTCGAGCTCCAGCCGGTCTGGAACAAGAGACGCGTTAAGGCGGAGTGCTTCCAGAACGTTCTGCAGTACTGCCAGGTTGAAGCTTATCGACACTACTTCCGGGCAGAAGTGACATTCTGCTATCATGTAAAAAAAACTACAGCCAAGTGCATCCCCTGGCAAACGAACGACTATTATAGTTGGTGGCATACGTACTGGGGAAAGCGCTACGGCAGTAGCTGAGTAGCTGGAGCCGGGCAGTTGCAAGTCGCCTACGCTTGCGGGGATGCAAGCGTAGGCGACTTGGTCATTTGCGGAAAATTGAGAAAGAGAGGCCTCAAAATGGAGTCGACTGCTAACCTGAACTCGCTCTGGGCGCACGTCGAAAGCTTCCTTATGGGAACTGAAGAATTGTTTCTCATTTCAGCCTTAATCCCTATTCTTGTTGCTCCCATCCTTTGGGTGCGCAAGCAGAGAGTCCTTCTCGGTGTCAGGACGATGCGTATTACTTTCATGGCCGTAGGCACTTTAATGCTATTTCGGTCTGCATATATGGCTTTGATGTATAACGGAGTGCACGCGGTTCTCGATATCCAAAGCAAGGCCGGCATTGGGCTTATGGTCGGCGGCTTAGTCTGCGTTGCGCTCGAATTCCATCATTACCATAAGCCTTACAGCTTAGTCATTCGAGAGCGTGATGTAAAGGAATAGGGCCTATATCATCCTGTAGCTTCGGGTTGTCTACGGCATGGCGCCAACTTGGGTATCATTCCTGGCTGCGGCAAACCGAGGTTGAAATGCCTCAACCGGGTTCAACTCCGGCATACAGTACCTGCCCGGATCTGAGCTTGATCTTTAACCTCTCTCGTCGGCCGGCCCGTTGAGCTCGATGGAGGTTCGGCCGTTTGCGGGACAGCGAGAC
>NZ_QNFZ01000691.1 GCF_003313395.1 Nonomuraea lactucae
CGACGTCCGCGTCGAGGTAGAGGCGCGGGAAGGCGCGGCAGGCGGCGTCACCCAGCCGCAGCGCGCCCGCCTTGCCGCCCGTCGGCGTCTCGACGACCCGCACCCCGGCGGCGCGGGCCACCTCCGCCGTCCGGTCGGAGCAGGCGTTCGCCACCACCACGACGTCGAACTCGCCCGGCTCCGCCCCGCCCAGCAGGGCGGCGAGCCCCGCCCCGAGCACGGCCTCCTCGTTGTGGGCGGGGATCACGACACTCGCGATGGGACGCACCGGACGGCCCCTTCCGGAAGGACGTTGCGATGAGGACATTGCGATGAGAGTGGAGACGACCCCGCTCAAGGGGGTGCTGCTGTTCGTGCCGGAGCCGCATCGGGACGAGCGCGGCCTGTTCACCAGGACGTTCGACGCGGTGGTCGCGGCGGAGCACGGGCTGGACCCGGCGGCGTTCGTGCAGGACAGCCAGTCGCGCTCGGTCGCCGGCACGATCCGCGGCATGCACGGGCGCTCGGGCCGTGGCGAGGCCAAGCTGGTGCGGTGCGCCCGCGGGGCGGTGCACGACGTGCTGGTGGACATCCGGCCGGACTCGCCGACGTTCGGGCGGCAGACCTCGGTACGGCTGGACGACCGGGCGTTCGTCACCCTGTACGTGCCCGCGGGGTTCCTGCACGGCTTCCAGGCGCTGACCGGCGAGGCGGACGTGTGCTACCGCATCGACAGGGAGCACGATCCGGCGGAGGATCTCTCCGTGCGCTACGACGACCCCGATCTGGCGATCGGCTGGCCGCGGCCGGTCACCGCGATCAGCCCGCGCGACCTCCGGGCCGGCTCGTGGGCGGGGCTGACCGGGCGTCTCGGTGTCGGCTAGGGGAGGACGATCCATGCGAAGGGCACTGGTGACGGCGGCGGCGCTGCTGTCGCTGACCGCGTGCGCCGGCCTGCCCGGCACGGCCGCGCCCGGGCCGACCGTGACGGTGACGGTCACCGCCGCGGCCTCTCCGGTCTCTCCGCCGACCGGCCCGGCGCGGAGCAGCCCGCCGTCGAGCCCGACCGGCACGAGGTCGGGGGGAAGGGCCAAGCCCACGCCCAGCGAGAAGTACACCGACGCCGCCAGGCCGGTCGTCGCCCCCGGCGGCAGGAAGTGCCCCGACCACCCCACCCCCGCGTGCACCGGCCTGCCCCCCGGCACGAAGCTACGCAAGATGGAGCCCAACGACGGCCCCGCCTACCGGGTGCGGAAGGCGGGCACCGTGCTCGACGGCGTGCACATCACCCAGGACCTGCTCATCGCCGCCGACAACGTCAAGATCCTCAACAGCCGGATCGACGGCGGCATCATGGCCGAGTTCGACGGCCGCCACTACGTCTACAGCGTCGCCGACACCACGATCGGCCCCGAGAAGGGCTGCCTGACCGCGCCCGCCGTCGGAGCCGCCAACTACACGGTCGAGAGGGTGCTCATCCGCGGCCACGCCGACGGCTTCCGCGACTCGGGCGACAGCATCGTGATCAAGGACTCGTACGCCAGGCTCTGCGCCGAGCCGGGCCGCAACTACTCCGACGGCCTGCAGACGTACAACGCCGGGCGCGGCCTGCTGCTCGACCACACCACGCTCGACATGCGCGGCGTCGTGGCGCACAACTCGCCCATCTTCTTCAACGACAAGCCGGACGGCACGCGCGACGTGACCATCACCAACAACCTGGTCATGGGCGGCAACTTCACGATCCAGCTGCACAACATCCACGGCCGGCTGGTCGTCCAGAACAACCGGGTGGTGGACCGCACGTGGGAGTTCGCCCCGGTCTCCGGCGACTGCCTCGACACCATCCGGTGGGCCAACAACCACATCGTGACCATCGACGCCCATTACCGGGTGACCTCGATCGTCCGGCCGCTGACCTGCAACGGCGACTGAGCGGCGCCGGGACCGTCCTCGGCGATCCGCAGCAGCGCCCCCGTGGCCCCGGCCAGCAGGAACGTCAGCCCGCTGACCATCGCGAAGGACAGCAGGTCGAACGTCGCCGCGCCGAGCACCGGCACGACCAGGCAGGCCGACAGGGTCAGGCCCAGCTCCCGGACACCCTGGTCGGAGCTGAGACGGCGGGCCCGCAGACCGCAGACGAACGCGCACGCGAACATCCCGAGGAACGCGGCGACGCCGATCAGGCCGGTGTCGATCGCCGACTGGATGTACTGGTTGTCGAAGACCTGATACTTGGGCGCGTACCAGGTGCCCATGCCGCGCCCGAGCCACGGGTGCCTGGCGATCTCGGCGGCGGCGAGCCCGTAGTCGTGGGTGCGGTAGCCGATGCTGCTGTCGTTGAAGAAGTTCTCGAACAGCCCGAAGATCGTGCCGAGCAGGCCGGGGGCGAGCACCTTGATCACCGCGAGGAACCCGCCCATGACCAGCAGCGCGCGCAGGCGCCGCCGGGCGGGCCAGCCGAGCATGACCACGGCTCCGGCCCCCGCCAGGCCGAGGACGGCCGAGCGCGACACGGAGAACATCAGCCCGCTGCCGATCAGCGCCGCGCAGAGCCACCACCGCCAGGCCGGACGGCCCAGCTCGCGGGCGCGCAGCCCGTAGTGCGCGGCCAGCGGCAGGATCATCGCGCAGACCACGCCGAACTCGATCGGGTGGGCGGCCGTCCCGGCGACCCGGCGCAGCGCGTTGCGGGAGAAGACGAACTGGTCCTCGATGGCGAAGCGCAGCCCGGGGAGCGCCAGATACCTGGTCAGGTCGAGGTTGAACAGGAACTGCAGCGCGCCCACCAGCGCCATGAGCGCGCCCGCGACCACGACCGTCCTGAGCACGAGGTCCAGCCGGTCGAGCGCGCGGACCCCGTCGCACACCGCCAGGGCGATGCCCACGTTGGCCAGCACCAGCACGATCGCGTGGTCGGCCATGTTGATCTCGTCCGACGGCAGGTAGCCGTAGGTGGCGTACCCGTAGGCGGCCGCCGCGGACAGGGCGTAGCAGAACAGGGCAGTACGCACGGGGTTGCGCCCCTTGGCCGCCCCCAGCGTGCGGGTGAGCTGCGAGCAGAGCCAGAGCAGGGCGGCGACGAGCGCCAGGACGTTGGCGACCGACAGCGCGATGGGCAGGCCGCGGATGATCATGCGGGCCGGGATCAGCATCAGCGTGACGACGAACAGGCAGGCCACGGTGGCCGCGTCCGCCCGGCGCGGCACGCCCGGCGGCGGCGCGCCAGGCCAGGCCACGCCAGTCCAGGCCA
>NZ_QNFZ01000690.1 GCF_003313395.1 Nonomuraea lactucae
TCGGCCGCGTGGTCGCGGAGCCTGCCCGCCGCGAGGACGAGGCGGCCAGCCGCGCCCCTCGCGCCCGGGCGTCCACCACGTCGGCGCGACGGAAGCCGCGCAGCCCGCACGGGCCCGCGGTCCGGTGGGGAGAGGACGAGGGACGCTGCGCCTGGGTCAGCGTGGGCCCGCCACGACTCGCGGAGCGACGGGCAGCCGTGCGCCGCGCACGGGCGAATGATTCCGAACACGCGACCTCACCCAGGATGGAACGATCCATCCGCATGATCGGAGCATGCCACTCGGGGACCGGCCCCGCGCGGGAGGCTACGGCTCGCGGTCCTCGCGGATGACCTCGCCGTGCACGAGCTTGCCGCCGGAAGCGCCGTCCGGCCTGCGCGCGGACGCCCCCTCCTGTCCGGACGGGAAGCCGCCGTGTCCGGCCCCGGAGCCGTCCTGCCCTGGCGGGAAGAGGTGCGCGTACGGCGAGGCGGCCGCCATCCTCCTGACCCGGCGCTCGAAGAACCACGCCCCCAGGCGGCGCATCAGCGGGCGGGTGAACGGCAGCACGCACAGGAAGCCGGCCAGGTCGGTGAAGAAGCCCGGCGTCACCAGCAGCGCGCCGCCCACCAGGATGAGAGCGGCGTCGCCCAGCTCGCGGTCGGGCATCCGCCCGGACTGCAGCGCCTCCTGCAGCGCCCGCCACGCGCGCCGCCCCTCGCGGCGCACCAGCCACGCGCCCAGCAGGCTGTCGGCGATGAGCAGCGCCACGGTCTGCCAGCCGCCGATGACCGAACCCACCTGGATCAGCAGCCAGATCTCGAGCACGGGGACGATCAGGAAGGCCAGGAAGAGCAGGAGCCGCATCGTTTCCTCGATTCAGCGCACACGTCGGTTCAGCGCACACGTATGTCTAGGACAACGCGCGGGACGGCCGCCGCGTTCCAGATCAGCGGCGCCTGCCGCGCAACCTGGCCGGCAGCCCGCCGAAGCCCCACAAGGCGATCCGCCAGAACGCCTCGAACATGATCTTCCGGCTCATCTTGCTCGTGCCGACCGCCCGCTCCACGAAGGTGATGGGCACCTCCACCACGCGCAGCCCCTGCCGGGCGGTGCGCAGGGTGAGGTCCACCTGGAAGCAGTAGCCCTCCGACTCGACGTCGGACAGGTCGAGCTTCTCCAGCGTCGCCGCCCGGTAGGCGCGGAAACCCGCGGTCGCGTCGCGGACCGGCAGGCCCAGCATGAGGCGCGTGTAGACGTTGGCGCCGCGCGACAGCAGCTCGCGGGAGGCGGGCCAGTTGACGACCTTGCCGCCCGGCACGTAGCGCGAGCCGATCGCCAGGTCGGCGCCCTCGGCGACCGCCCGCAGCAGCTTGGGCAGCTCCTCCGGCTGGTGCGAGCCGTCGGCGTCCATCTCCACGAGCACGTTGTAGCCATCGCCGAGACCCCACCGGAACCCGGCGATGTAGGCGGCGCCGAGCCCCTGCTTGCCCCCGCGGTGCAGGACGTGGATGTGGTCGTCGCCGGCCGCGAGCTCGTCGGCGACGGCACCGGTGCCGTCGGGGCTGGCGTCGTCGGCCACGAGCAGGTGCGCGTCGGGCAGGGCGGCGCGCAGCCGTTCGGCGATCAGCGGCAGGTTGTCACGCTCGTTGTAGGTCGGGACGATGACCAGCACTCGGCCGAGAGTCTCCATGATCAGTCAGTCCCCATCCGGTCTCCTCGCCTCCTGGCGCCCCACGCGGCGGCGCCGGCGGCCGCCACTCCCATCACGGCGAGCGCCCACTCAGGCAGCGCGCCCACCTGGGTGGCGATCGTCGCCCGGGTGCGCACGGGCACCTTCACCACGTTCATGTCCGCGACGCGCTCGCGGGTCTGCCAGGAGACCTTACCGTCCGGCGTGACGAACGCGGAGATCCCTGTGGTGGCGGCCGTCACCACGGCCCTGTTGTGCTCGACCGCCCGCAGTTTCGACATGGCGAGCTGCTGCGGCGGCAGGTTGGACAGGGCGTAGCTGGCGTTGTTGGTCTGCACGACGAGCGGGGTGGCCCCGGTGCGCACGGTGTCGCGGACCGTGTCGTCGTAGGCGACCTCGTAGCAGTTGACGGCGCCGATCGTCACGGGCCCCATCCGGAGGTCGCCCGGCCTGCCGCCCGGCACCGACTGCCTGCCGACCAGGCCGGCCCGCTCCCACAGGGCCAGCACGATCTCCTTGAACGGTGTGTACTCGCCGAACGGCACCAGCCGCTGCTTGTCGTAGTGGGCGCCGGGGCCGGTCACCGGGTCCCAGACGAGGCTACGGGTCGCGCGGTGCTCGTCGCCGATGGCCACCACCGCGCCGACCAGCGTGGGAACGCCGACGTCCTTGACGGACTCGTCGATGATCCGGCGGGCGTACGGGTCGCGGTAGGGGTCGATGTCGGTCGAGTTCTCCGGCAGCACGACCAGGTCGGGCCTGGGCAGCAGGCCCGCCCGTACGGCCCGCGCCAGCCGGCTGGTCTCGCCGGCGTGGTTTCTCAGGACGACGGCGGGCTCGTCGCCCAGGGCGTACATGCCCCTGCCCGGGACGTTGCCCTGGACGATGCCGACGTTGACCGTGCGGCCCTCGTCGCCCGGCCTCGGCACGGCCAGGCTCAGCAGCGGCACGGCCAGCGCGAGCCCGGCCGGCGCCAGCCGCCACAGCCGGCTCCGCCCCCCGGTCCTCCATGACGCGCCCCGTCCGATCACCGCGTACGCGAGCAGCGCGCCGCACAGGGCGACGGCGAACGACACCAGCGGCGCGCCGCCCAGGGCCGCGTACCGGGTGAACAGCGACTCGCCCTGGCTGAACGCCACCCGCGCCCACGGGAACCCTCCGATGGGCACCAGGCCGCGGGCCCACTCCATGGCCACCCAGAGCCCGCCGAACCACAGCGGCCACAGCCTCATCCGCAGCACGAGGGAGGCCGGCGCTGCCATCACGGCGTAGAAGGCGCTCTCGACGCCCACCAGCATGAGCCAGACGTCGTCGCCGATCGTCCGCACCCAGGCCAGGGCGGGCAGGAGGAACACGGCGGCGGCCAGGTAGCCGAGCCAGGCGGCACGCCGGGGGCGGGTGCCGTACAGGGCGGCGACGACGAGACCGACGCCGAGCGGCGCTCCGGGCCACCAGCCGGTCGGCGGGAACGCCAGGAACAGCACCGCCCCACCGGCCACGGCAGCCGCCACCCGCGCGAGAAGCACCCTGCGCGCCTCCGGCCCACCGGCCCGCGCCTCC
>NZ_QNFZ01000693.1 GCF_003313395.1 Nonomuraea lactucae
AGGGCCCCGGCACGTCGCGGCCCGCGCGTCGACGGCGTGGTCTCCTTGGCGGCGGCGGGCGGGGCGGTCTCGCCCCAGGTGTGCCGCTAGGCGCGCCTCCGGGCGCGGTAGGCGGCCACGTGCATCCGGTTGCCGCACGTGCGGCTGTCGCAGTAGACGCGCGAGCGGTTGCGCGACTCGTCCACGAACACGCGGTCGCAGTCGGGCGCCGAGCAGGTGCGCAGCCGCTCCCACTCGCCCTCCACCAGCAGGTGGGACAGCGCCACGCCGCAGTCGGCCGCCAGGTGCTCGGCCAGGGTCGCGTCGGGCGCGAAGTAGTGCATGTGCAGCGGGTGCCCGTCGTGCTCCGTCAGCCGGGGTGTGATGCGCGTCTCGGCGAGCAGCGCGTTGAGCAGGCGTACGGCGGTCGGCTGGTCGGGCGCGGTGAACACCCGGTGGAACGCCTCCCGCACCAGCCGCACCTGGCCGAGGTCGCGCGCCGTCAGCGTGCCGAGGCCGCTGACCTGCCGCGACTGGACGAAGGACTGCAGGTCGGCCAGGCCTGCGAGGTCGTCTTCGCCGCCGGTCGACGGAGAGGTGTTGACCAGCTCGACGACCGTGGCCAGCGAATAGACCGTGTCATGGCCAAACGGCATGTTGACTCCTGTCCGGGACCGGTTCTAGCGTGGTCGCAGCGTATCTCTAGTCTGGACCTCCGGGGGTTTCCGTGAGCGCACATCGCCGTATCGTGCTGATCGCGGTGGCGGGTGCGCTGATCATCTCCACCTCCGCCCCGCTGGTGAGGCTGTCGGAGGTCTCGCCGGCCACCTCGGCGCTGTTCAGGTGCGCGTACGCCGTGCCGCCGATGCTCGTGCTGGCGTGGCTGGAACGCCGCCGCCTCGGCCCGCTGCGCGGCAAGGGGGTCGCCCTGGCCTGGGCGGCGGGCGTGCTCTTCGCGCTCGACCTGCTCTTCTGGCACCACGCCATCGCGTACGTCGGCGCCGGCCTGGCCACCGTGCTGGGCAACCTGCAGGTGTTCATCGTGGCGTTCGCCGCCTGGGCAGTCTTCCGCGAGCGGCCGTCGAACCAGCTCGTGATCGCCACCCCGGTGGTGTTCGGCGGGGTGGTGCTCATCTCGGGCGTCTTCGACCGCGCCGCCTACGGCTCCGACCCGATGATGGGCGTGCTCGCGGGCCTGGCCACCTCGGTGTCGTACGCGGCGTTCCTGCTGCTGATGAAGGCCGGCTCACGGCGCACGGCCGGGCCGCTGGCGCACGCGACCCTGGTGGCCACGCTCGCCATCGCGGCGCTCAGCCCCCTGTTCGGCGGCGCCGACCTCACGCCCGACTGGCCCGCGCACGGGTGGCTCCTGCTGCTCGCGCTCGGACCCCAGGTGCTCGGCTGGACCCTGATCACCTACACGCTGCCCAAGCAGCCCGCCGCGCTGACCGCGCTGCTCCTGCTCGTGCAGCCGATGACGACAGTCGCGCTGTCGGCGGCGACGCTCGGCGAGCGCCCGTCGCCGCTGCAGCTCGCCGGCTGCGCGGTGATCGTCCTGGGAGTCCTGTACGGCTCGCGCCGCGCCGGTCAGCCCGCCCGGACCGAGGCCGAGCAGGCGGAGCAGGTGCCGAACACCTCCACCGTGTGAGTGATGCCGGTGAAGCCGTGCTCGCTCCCGACCGCCTCGGCCCAGCGCTCCACGGCGGGACCGGCGACCTCGACGGTGTGGCCGCACCGGCGGCACACCAGGTGGTGGTGATGGTCGCCGCTGGCGCACGCCCGGTAGACCGACTCGCCGTCGTCGGTGCGCAGCACGTCGACGTGGCCGCCGTCGGCCAGTGCCTGGAGGGCGCGGTAGACCGTGGTCAGGCCGATCTTGGCGCCGTGCTGGCGCATCTCCGCGTAGACGTCCTGCGCGCTGCGGAAACCCTCGCTCCGGCGGAGGGTGTCGTGCACTGCATCGCGCCTCGTCGTCATGCGACCTCCCTGACGCGCGTGGGCTGCTCGCTCACAGTGGACTCCTGGGTTCGGCCTCGGCGTACGAATCTACCGACACCGAGGGCCAGCACGAAGCCCGCCAGGGCGAGAAGCACGATGGCCGCCCCCGGCGGCACCCGGGCTGACAGCGACGAGCTCAGCAGCCCGCCCACCGAGGCCACCACGCCCAGCAGCATGGCCAGCGCCATCGTCGAGCGGAACCCCCTGGTGACCTGCTGGCTGGTCGCCACCGGGATCACCATCAGCGCGCTGACCAGCAGCAGGCCGACCACGCGCATGGCGATGACCACGGTCAGCGCCGCGGTCACGGCGATCAGCAGGCTGAGGAAGCGCACCGGCAGGCCGCTCGCCCTGGCCATCTCCTCGTCCTGGCAGAGCACGAACAGCTCCCTGCCGAACACCACGACCACCCCGATCACCGCGACGGCCAGCCCGCCGATGATCCAGATGTCCTCGGAGGTGACGCTGGCGATCGCGCCGAACAGGTAGGAGTTGAGCTTGGCGTTGCTGCCGCCGGGGGCGATGCCCATGAGCATGACGCCGCCCGCGATGCCGCCGTAGAAGAGCAGCGCCAGCGCCACGTCGCCGCTGGTGCGCCCGCGCGCCCTGACCAGCTCGATGGCCACGGCCCCCGCCACGGACACCAGCACGGCGGTCACGAGGGGCGCCCTGCCGGTCAGGAACCCGAGCGCGACGCCGGTCAGCGCCACGTGCCCGATGCCGTCACCGAGCAGCGCGAGCCGCCGCTGGACGATGAACGTGCCGACGGCGGGCGCGCAGAGCCCCACCAGCAGCGCCGCGAGCAGCGCGAGCTGGAAGAACTCCTTGTCCAGCAACGAGATCATGCCTCACCTCGCCAGCCGGTCAGCGGCCCCACCGGCGCGCCCCGCTCCGCGACGTCGGGGGCGTGCGGGTGCACGTGCTCGTGTCCGGGCCTGGCGCACTCGCCCTCGGGCCGCGGCGGCGCGCCGTCGTGCGCGATGCGGCCATCGCGTACGACGACGCCGCGGGTGATCAGCGGCTCCAGCGGGCCCAGCTCGTGCGCCACGAGCACGATCGTCTTCCCGCCGAGCACCAGCGCGGCGAGCGTGTCGGCGAGCAGCTGCTGCGTCTCGGCGTCGACGCCCGCCGTGGGCTCGTCCATGACGTACGTGTCGGGCTCCCCGGCCAGGGCGCGGGCGATCAGCACCCGCTGCTGCTGCCCGCCGGACAGCTCCTGCACCCGGTCTCCCGCGCGCCCGGCGAGGCCGACGGCCTCCAGCGCGCCCGCCACCGCCGCCCG
>NZ_QNFZ01000694.1 GCF_003313395.1 Nonomuraea lactucae
CGCGCCGGCGCCGCACCGCGCGTACGCCGGGACGAGGGCGGGCGTGGGTCGGGAGCACCGGCGGATGTCGGAGGCGCTAGCCCGCTACGTGCGCGGGACGGCCGTGTGGGAGCGGCTGCCGGCCGGCGAGCAGGCACGCTTTCTCGCGCACCTGGCCGAGGGCCCGCCGGGGCGGGCGCTGCGGACCTACGACGAGGACTACCGGCTGCTGGCCGAGGCCGGCCCCGAGCTCGCCGTGTGGAGCCTCCCCCCGGAGCCCGGCGCGTCCCGTTCGCCGGTGGACGAGGCCAGGGCGGCGGGGAGCGGCGGCTCGGCGAAGACCCCCGGGAACGGCGCGTTGAAGGGCTCGGCGAAGGGCTCGGCGAAGGGCTCGCGGAAGGGCCACGCCAAGGCCGACACCAGGGCGACGGGCATCGGGCTGTCGCGGGTGGCGCGGCTGCTCGCCGAGCTGGCGCCGCCGCGGGTCGGCGACCGGCCCGGGATCCACCTGATCAGGCTGGCCGCCAGCACCCTGGACCAGCCGCTCATGGCCGCCGGCACCGTGCCGGACGACGTCACGCTGCCGCTGCTGGGCGAGGGGTACGTCAACCCGCGGCTCCGGGTGGCCGAGATGACCCGCGAGGCCACGCCCGCGGTGAAGAGCTGGTGGGAGGAGCAGGCCGAGCTGCCCGACGCCGAGGCGTTCCTGGTGGGCCACCTCACCTCGCCGTACGCCACCCAGGCCCCGCTGCTCGTGCTCGGCGAGCCGGGGGCGGGCAAGTCCAAGCTCACCGAGGTGCTCGCCGCCCGGCTGGCCACGTCGGAGTTCCTGCCGATCCGGGTGGAGCTGCGGAACGTCGCCGCCGAGTCCTCCGTCATATCTCAGATCGAGCAGGGCCTCGCCGCCGTGCTCGGCGAGGAAGTGAAATATCAGGACGTGGTGGAGGCGGCCGACGGAGCGCTCCCCGTGGTCATGCTCGACGGGCTGGACGAGCTCGTCCAGGCGGCCGAGGCCGACCGCTACGACTACCTGGAGCAGGTCCAGGAGTTCCAGCGCGGGCAGGCCAGGCTCAACCGGCCCGTCGCGGTGATCGTGACGTGCCGCACGGTGGTGGCCGACCGGGTGAGGTGCCCCGACGGGGTGCCCGCGGTCCAGCTCCGGCCGTTCGACGACGACCAGGTGCGCGCCTGGCTCGGCGTCTGGGACCAGACCAACCGGGCCCTGCTCGCCCGGCACCGTCGCGAGCCGCTGCCCGCCGAGGTCGCGCTCGCCCACGGGGAGCTCGCCAGGCAGCCGCTGCTCCTGCTGCTGCTCGCCCTGTACGACGCGGCCGAGAACGCGCTCCAGCACGACGGGGCGGAGCTGGGCCGGGCACAGCTCTACGAGTCGCTGATCAGGGACTTCGCGGCCCGGGAGCTCACCAGGGACCCGGCGGTCCGCGCCCTGTCGGCCGCCCGGAGACGCAGGCTGGTGGAGCGGGAGCTGGTCCAGCTCGGAGCTGTGGCGCTGTCGATGTTCGTTCGCGGGCGGCCCGTCGTCAGCGCGTACGAGCTGGACCGGGACCTGCCCGCGCTGTGCGGGGGAGGGAGGGAGGAGCGCCGGGACTGGGCGGAGCGCGCCACCGGCGGCTTCTTCTTCATCCACCGCACCGAGGCCCGCCCCACGGGGGCTCGGGCGACGGGGGGCGGGGCCGGGGCGGACGGCGGGGCGAGCTGCTACGAGTTCCTGCACGCCACGTTCGGCGACTTCCTGGTGGCCTGGCTCGCCGTCTACGCCGTGCGCGACCTGGTGCGGCGGCAGGACCTGGCCGAGGAGGAGCTGATCGCCGTCTCGTCGCAGGACGCCGACGACGACCTGCTGTACGCGGTCACGTCGTTCTCCTGCCTGGCCGAGCGGGGTCCGGTCGTGGGGTTCTCCATGGAGCTGCTGCGGGCGCTGCCGCGGGAGGTCCGCGTACGGGCCGCCAACCTGCTGGCGGAGCTGTTACGCGGCTCGCTGCACGAGCGGCGGCGGCGCTCGTTCACCCGGTTCGAGCCTGTACGGCACCCGCTGACCCGCCGGCTGGCCGCCTACTCCGCCAACCTCGTGCTGCTGATCAGGGGCGTCTCCGACGAACCGGTCAGCGTCTCCGCGCTGCTGCGCGACACCGGCACACTCGACCGGTGGAGCTCGCACGCCCACCTGTGGAAGAGCCAGCTCGGCAGGGAGGGCTGGACCGGCCTCATCAGGGGGCTGCCGGCCTGCCGGGTGCGGGGCGACGTGCTGCTGGGCGGGGCCGCCGAACCGTGGGACTTCGACGCCGCCGGCTGGTGGTTCGGCGGCCCGGCGGCCGACCCCGCGGCCCAGGTCGCGGCCCAGGTCGTCAGATTCGCCACCCAGGCCCTCGACGAGCGGCCGTACCTCCTCAACCTGGACATCGACCTGCTGACGGACTCGCCGCCCGCCCGCGACGGGTTCGTGGTCGTGGCGCGGACGTCCGGCCGCGTGGTCACCCTCACCCGCCTGGTCGACGAGCTGCTCATGAGCGGGTCCCTGTCCGCACGCGATCGCGTCGTGCTCTACCTGGACGCGATCGCCGCGCTGGCCACGCTGCCCGCCTCCCGCGGCCGTCCGAAGCTGGACCTGCTGCTGCGCGCGCTGGCCCTGGAGGGCGCCGACCTGCCGTTCGAGGACCGGGCCCGGATCGTGGCCGAGCTGCTGAAGGCGGAGGTCGAGCGCGAGGCGCTGCGGCCCCTGCTGGAGTCGATGCTGTTCGAACGGACCGACAGCCTGGCCATCCTGACCGGCGCCGGCGTCCCCGAGGAGCTCCTTCGGGACGCCCGCCGCACGTAGCCGCCACCCCTGGCGGGCGGCGGGCAGCTCCACCGTGCACGAGGACCCGGACCAGCGAGCCCTGCTCCCCCACCCGCGCGCACAGGTCGTCGCCGTGCGCCGGCGGCAGGTCCCTGTCGAGGATCAGCACGTCGCAGTCGTGCACCGCCAGGCGCACCGCCTCCCCCGTGATCCCCGCCGGGCGGTCCGGTGGTTACCTGGACTGTCCTCCGCGAGGCTGACACTAACGCGAAATGTTCCGTAGTATCCGGGCATCACGAGCGTTGGGGGCGCCAGGGTGCCAGGGCAGAGCGTGGGTGTGGTGGTGGAGCCGGGAGTGCCTCCGGAGATCGCTGGAACGCTGCGCGCCAACGCCCCTCTGCTCACCCGGATCAGGTCCGGCTGGGTGCCGCCCGCCTCGCCGCCGGAGCGCGCGGCGCGGCGCGGCCCGTCCAGCGTGGCCCTGCTC
>NZ_QNFZ01000696.1 GCF_003313395.1 Nonomuraea lactucae
GTCCGGGTGCGACGGCGACGGCCTCCGCCGTGGCGGCGGAGGAGGACGCCGGCGGTCAGGCCGCCGGCCCCGCGGACGGCGGCCAGCAGCAGCCGTCGTCGGGCGAGCCCCAGGTGACCGTGCCGTGGGCGCAGACGCCCGATCCCACATCGACCGGCGTGCTGCCGTTCGAGCTGCCCAGGGACGAGCCGACCGACCTGGCCGTGCCGGAGCTGAGCACGGTGCCGTCGCCGGTGCCGACGCAGCCGCTCCCGACGCAGCCGGTCGCGCAGCCCACGGTGCAGGCGACCGTGACCACCACGACCACAGCCACCGCCACGCCGTCGAGCTCTCCCAGTGAGAAGGACTCGGAAGAGCCCATTCCGACGAAGACCCGGCACAGGCCCGGCAAGGAGCACGAGCCGACGCCGACTCCCTCGCCCACGGGGACGGAGGAGCCGACGCCGCGGCCGACCACCGAGCAGCCCAGGCCGAGCGACCCGCCGCCGACGACCGAGCAGCCCAAGCCGACCGTGCGGCCGACGACCTCGCCGAAGCCCCCGGTCACGCCCACGACCACCTCGCCGAAGCCCGTCCCGACGACCAACCCCTACACGGCGACCGGGGTCTGCGGGGCTGGCTTCTACGTCCAGCGGCAGGCCGCGTTCGCCGGCGGCACCACGTACCAGCTCTACAACAACGGCACCGGCCAGAACTGCGTGGTGACGATCAAGACGACCGAGATCGGCAAGGCCACCCCGGTCAGCGCCACCCTTGAGGTGCAGGGCGGCGGCCGCCAGCGCGACGGCGGCAACTACGAGTACTACGCCGGCCCGGTGAAGCTGGGCGCCAAGGGCAAGTGCGTCCGCTTCGAGGGCTCCGCGGGCTCGTTCAGCACGAGCGCCGGCTGGGCCAACTGCGGCTGAGCCTCCTCCGCGCCGGCCGCGACCCGATCGCGGCTGGCGCTAGTAGGGCCGGTAGCCGCCGCCGCTCTCCAGGGAGGCGATGCCGGGGTGGCGTCCCAGGTCGCCGTAGCGGCTGTAGGTGTAGAGCACCCCGGCGATGATGTTGTCCACCGGCTCCAGGATCCGCTTGTGGCCGGGCAGGCTGTGCGCATTGAAGGTGGGCGGGATCGTCTGCATCAGGCCCTGCGACGGGACGCCGTTCTGCGCGTTGACGTCCCACCGGTTGACCGCGCTGGGGTTGCCGCCCGACTCGTGGAAGATGACGGTCCAGACGCGCTCGATGTCCTTGGGGTCGTTCGGGTCGAGGTCGCTCACGTCGATGCCGCGCCTGCGCAGGATCTCCGCCATCTCCGGCGACTTGATGACGGTGAGCGCCTCCTTGATCCACTTGACGACCTCGTCCTTCGGGCGCGGTGTGGTGCCGCCCGACGAGGCGCCGATGTAGCCGTATTCGCCCGTGCCGCCGCTGCCACTGGTGGCACCGGTGCCGCCATGGCCGCTGCTGCCGCCGTTCTCGGCGAGCCGGGTCCGCCGGAACTCCTCGGGGGAGACCGGGACCCACCCCACCTTGTCCCCGACGAACTCCTGCTTCCCGGCGAGCGGGATCTCGGAGAAGAGGTCCTTGTCCACGCCCAGCTGTTTGTTGATGTTCGTCAGCGACAGGGACATCACCGTCTCGGCGGCGTCGACGCGGCGCCCGGCGGACGCCGCGGCCGAGGTGACCTTGTCACCGATGTCCCTGTCGAGGTTCGCCTGGCCGGCCTGGGGGTCGTTCTTCGCCCGCGCGTAGGTCGCGCGTACGCTCTCGACGTCCTTCAGCAGGTCGCCGCCGAGCTTGTCGACGTCCTGCCTGGCCTGGGTCAGCTCGTCCGCGACGTCGTTGAGCGAGCCGGCGCAGGACACCAGGACGTCGTTCAGCGCCTGGCCGGCCTTGCCGTACTTGCGCATGTACGTCACGAACGCGTCGGCGGAGTCGCCCTTCCACCAGTCGTCCACCCGGTGGACCGCGCCCGCCAGCACGTTCATGTTGCCGACGGCGTCGTGCCCGGCCATGACCCACCGCGCGGCGACGCGCTCGATCTCGGCGGGGTCGGCGTCCTTGAGCCTGTCCATGACGTCCGTGAACTTCCTGCCCTGAGGGAGGGCGGCGATCTGGTCGCGGAGGCTCACGAGGGATCCTTCGGCGTGGAGGCGGTGTCGGCGTCGCGGAGGTTACGGCGGACCTGGTCGAGTGCCCGCTCGACGTCGTCCAGGCGCTCCTTGGCGTCGTCGAGCTGGTCGCCCGCCTTCTTCTCGACGCCGTCCACGGCCGTGGCCAGCGCGCCGGAGTCCGCGAGGTCACCGAAGATCTTGGCCTTCTGCTTCGCCGGGAAGGCGGGCCCGAACTCCGGCGCGGCCTTGCCCGCGGGCTTGCCGTCCTTGAGCTTGACCAGGTCGGTGGATCGGCCGTGCACCGACTCCTGGAGCTGCTCCAACGCCTTCCGGCTCATCTCGACGCCTGCCACCAGGGCCCCCTTTCCGATGATGACTGAAGATCTCAACCGCCTTCGCCGGGCGGCGCCGCGGGCTGGACGAACGCCGTCTGGGTGAGCCTGGAGCCGGAGCGCCGGTCCACGAAGTAACCGCGCCCGGGCGGGAGCGGGTGCGGGCGGACGTTCCCGAACAGGTAGCCCTCGTCCTTGTTGCCGGACAGGATCACCGCGGGGCTCGCCAGATCCTTGATCTTGGTGATGACCGGGTCGAACATGGCCCGGCTGACACCGCCCATCTGGCGGGCCATCACCAGGTGCAGGCCGATGTCCCGGGCCTGCGGCAGCAGGTCGGCCAGCGGCAGCAGCGGGTTCGTCGTGCCGGCGACCAGGTCGTAGTCGTCGACGACGATGTACAGGTCGGAGCCCTGCCACCAGCTCCGCGTGCGGAGCTGCTCAGGCGTGAGGTCGGCCGGCGGCAGCCGCTTGAGCAGAGCCCCCCGGGCGTTGTTGATCAGCTCGGCGGCGGCGGTGCTGGACGCGGCGTAGCCGATCCGGTGGTCGGTGGCCGCCGTGTCGAGCAGCGCCCGCCGGTAGTCGATGACGATCATCATCGCCTCGCGCGGCGTCTGCCTGGCCACCAGGCCCTCGGCGATGAGCTTCAGCAGGTTGGACTTGCCGCTCTCGGTGTCGCCCACCACGATGAAGTGCGGGTCGGCCTCGAAGTCGAGCAGCACCGGAGACAGCGTCGCCTCGTCGATGCCGATCGGGATGCGCTTGGGGCGCGCGCTGTCCGGCCCCGGCAGCGTCTCGGCCGGCAGCAGCGCGGGCAGCAGCCGCACCGGCGGCGCGGCC
>NZ_QNFZ01000695.1 GCF_003313395.1 Nonomuraea lactucae
CCGCCGTCGCCGCGGGACTGGCCGCCGGGTGGGGGCAGTGGCTGGCCGAGGCGGAGCTGGGCTACGGCGGCGTGGCGGCCCGGCTGCGCGACGCCGGGAGCGCCAACCTGACCGGCTGGACCTTCACGCTCCTGGACCACGCCCGCGCGCTCGACGGCCCGTCGCTGTGCCGGTTCGGGGTGAAGTGCGGAGAGGTGTCGCCTGTCGCGCTGATCTGGTGGCTGGCGATCCCGCTGATGACCCTCCTCGGCCTGTGGTCGGCGCGGCGCGAGCACCGCCTCGGCCCGCTCCTGCCGGCCACGGGCGCCGGACTCGCCGTCGCGCTGCCGTACTTCGTCTACGTCGGGTACGCCGCGCCGCGCTTCCTGATGCCCGCGTACGCGCTGCTGGCGCTGCCGATCGCGGCGGCCGTGACGGGACTCCGGCCGGCGGGCCGGTGGCGGCTGCCGGTGACCGTGCTGCTGGTCGCCGGCGTGCTGGCCCATCTCGCGCTCCAGGGCGCGTACGCGTACCGGATGGCGGCCATCACACACCGGGACCGGGACAGGATGGAGCTGGCCGCCGAGGGGCTGCGTGCCGTGGGCGTGCGGCCGCCGTGTCTGATCTACGGCCAGTCCGGCGTGCAGATGGGCTACCTGCTGGGCTGCGACTCGCAGGGTGTCACGCGGCGGTTCGCCGAGCGGCAGCCTGACCGCGTCCGTGAGGCGGTCGACCGCGGCCACCAGGTGGTGATCGTCCACACCCGCGCGCCGCTGCCCTCGTACGCCCGCGAGTGGCTGCGCGTGGACCTGCCGGGTCCGTGGAAGGCGCGCTTCGCACCCTGAGCGGTGAAGGCGCCCGCCAGGCGGTCACAGGGGGGCTTGCGGGGACGTGGGGGGTGCTGGTCTGATCGGAGGGGTGAGCGGTTACGACGACGCCTACCGGCGAAGCATTGACGAGCCCGAGCGCTTCTGGGCAGAGGCGGCGAGGGGCATCGACTGGGACGTGCCCCCCGAGACGGTGCTGGGCGACGATGGGCGATGGTTCCCCGACGGCCGGCTCAACACCTGCCACAACGCCCTCGACCGGCACGTGGCCGCCGGGCACGGCGACCGGGTGGCCCTGGTCTACGACAGCCCCGTGACCGGCACCGTGCGCAACTTCACCTACGCGGAGCTCCTCGACCGGGTGGCGCGGACCGCGGGCATGCTGCGCGACCTCGGCGTGGGCGCCGGCGACACCGTGGTGATCTACATGCCGATGGTGCCCGAGGCCGTCGTGGCCATGCTGGCCTGCGCGCGGCTCGGCGCGGTGCACTCGGTGGTGTTCGGCGGGTTCGCCGCGGCCGAGCTGGCCGTCCGCATCGACCACGCGAGGCCCGCCGTGGTGCTGTCGGCCTCGTGCGGGATCGAACCCACCCGGCTGGTGGAGTACAAACCGCTGCTCGACGCCGCCCTGGAGCAGGCCGAGCACCGGCCCCGGCACTGCGTGATCCTGCAGCGCCCCCAGCATCCCGCGTCGCTGGTCGAGGGCCGCGACCTCGACTGGGAGACCGCCGTGAGCGCCGCGACCCCCGCGGGCTGCACGGCCGTGGCCGCCACCGATCCGCTCTACATCCTCTACACCTCCGGCACCACCGGCGCGCCCAAGGGCGTCGTGCGCGACAACGGCGGCCACGCGGTCGCCCTCCACTGGAGCATGTCCAGCGTGTACGGCACCGCCCCCGGCGAGGTCTTCTGGGCCGCCTCCGACGTCGGCTGGGTGGTGGGCCACTCCTACATCGTGTACGGGCCGCTGATGGCCGGGTGCACCACCGTGCTGTACGAGGGCAAGCCGGTCGGCACCCCGGACCCTGGGGCGTTCTGGCGGGTGGTGGCCATGCACGGGGTGCGCACGCTGTTCACCGCGCCGACCGCGATCCGCGCCATCAAGAAGGAAGACCCCACCGGGGATTTTGCGAAAAAGTGGGACTTGTCGGGGCTGCGCTACCTGTTCCTGGCAGGGGAGCGGCTCGACCCCGACACCTACCACTGGGCCGGCGACCTGCTCGGCATACCGGTCATCGACCACTGGTGGCAGACCGAGACCGGCTGGCCCGTCGCCGCCAACTGCGTCGGCCTCGGCCCGCTGCCGGTCAAGCCCGGCTCGCCCACCAAGCCCGTCCCCGGCTACGACGTGCGCATCCTCGACTCATCGGGCGCCGACTGCCCGCCCGGCACGGAGGGCGCGGTCACCATCAAGCTCCCGCTGCCCCCCGGCACCCTGCCCACCCTCTACCGCGACGACGCCCGCTTCACCGAGTCCTACCTGTCGCGCTACCCGGGCCACTACCTGACCGGCGACGGCGGCTACATCGACGCCGAGGGCTACCTCTACGTCATGGGCCGCATCGACGACGTCATCAACGTCGCCGGCCACCGCCTGTCCACCGGGCAGATGGAGGAGGTGATCGCCTCCCATCCCGACGTGGCCGAGTGCGCGGTCATCGGGGTGGCCGACGACCTCAAGGGCGAGCTGCCGGTCGGCTTCGTGGTGCTCAAGGCCGGCGCCTCGCGCGACCCGGCCGACGTCGAGCGGGAGGTCGCGGCGCTGGTGCGCGAACGCATCGGCCCGGTCGCCGCCTTCCGCCGGGCCGTGGTGGTCGGCCGCCTGCCGAAGACCCGGTCCGGCAAGATCCTGCGGGCCACGATGCGCGACATCGCGGCCGGTCGCGACTACCGCACACCGTCCACGATCGAGGACCCGGCGACGCTGACGGAGATCGCCGACGCGCTCTGACCACCGGGCCGCCCGCGACCGCCGAAAGCCCCCCTGAGTGGTGTGGATCGCGCCATGATGGGACATCCCCCGCTTCGGAGACCCTCATGACGGAGACCCTGAGCTACGCCGGCGCGCTGAAGATCCTCGGCTGCAACGAGAACAGGCTCGTCAAGGTCGCCGAGTTCGCCTCCAACGCGGCGCTGACCGGGTGGGCGCTCGCCGGCGGCGCGCGGATGGCCGTGACCCTCGCCGACCTGAAGGACGACGTCGTCCGGTACGGCGAGCACGTGCTGCCCCGCGTGCCCGGCTGGAAGGGCGGCGTGAACCGGCACACCCGTACCCAGCGGCTGGCCGCGGCGCACGCCGTGATCGTGGTGTCGGCCTGGTTCGCGGCGCTGGACGAGGCGGAGCTGCCGTTCACGCTGCGGGAGCTCGGCCTGGACCGTGGCGACCAGGCCGCGCTCGCGCTCGGCGGGGAGGCCGCCGAGGGGTTCGCCGGGCTCGTACGCGCGCTGCTGGCGCGGCGGCTGCCCG
>NZ_QNFZ01000701.1 GCF_003313395.1 Nonomuraea lactucae
CGTTATCTTGAGCCGCCCGAAGGGCGACCTCGACGTTGAGCAAGCCCTGGTGAGGCCTCGAATTCTGCCTGGTGGATGTGGTTATCTGCCGCCGTCCGTCACGCAGATCCCCCGGAGGTCCGATGCTCGTACAGCGCGTGGTGATGCCTGCCTCGCCGGTTGAGTCGTGGACGGTGCTTGGCGACGACGCCGTTCCCGTCGAGCCGGTCGAGCGCTACCTGGCCTACCTCACCGACATCGAGCGCTCCCCGAACACGGTCAAGGCATACGCGCACGACCTGAAGGACTGGTTCTCCTTCCTTGCTATGTGCGGGCTGGACTGGCGCGAGGTGCGCCTGGAGGACGTCGGTGAGTTCGTCGCCTGGCTGCGGCTGCCGCCCGCGGCCCGGGCCGGCGCGGTCACGGTGCTGCCGTCGGTCGAGCACCACTGCGGGGAAGCCACGGTCAACCGGAAGCTCTCGGCGGTCAGCGCCTTCTACCAGCACGCGGCCCGTCACGGCGTCGACCTGGGCGAGCTGCTGACGACGTGGCAGCCAGCCGGTCACCGAAGCACCGCCTGGAGGCCGTTCCTGCATCATGTCTCCAAGGGCCGGCCACAGCAACGGCGGGCGATCTCACTCAAGGCGGCGAAGAAGCTCCCGCGCATCCTCAGCGCGGCCGAGGCCCAGGCCATCCTGGACGCCTGCGAGCGGCTGCGGGACCGGCTGCTGTTCGCCGTCTTGTTCGACTCAGGCATGCGGATCGGCGAGGCCCTCGGGCTGCGGCACGAGGACTGGGCCGTCGCCGAGCGCGAACTGTCGGTAGTGCCGCGGCTCAACGACAACGGCGCGCGCACCAAGTCGGCGACGGGCAGGACGGTCCCGGTCGGCGCCGAGCTGATCCGTCTCTACGCCGACTACATGCACGCCGAGTACGGCGATCTCGACTCCGACTACGTCTTCGTCAACCTCTGGGCCGCCCCGCGCGGGCACGCGATGACCTATGCGGCCGTCTACGACCTGGTCAGACGGCTCCGTCGCAGGACCGGCATCGACTACGACCCCCACTGGTGCCGCCACACCTACGCCACCAGGCTGCTGCGCGGTGGCACCCCGGTCGAGGTCGTCAGCAAGCTCCTCGGACACGCCTGCCTGACCACCACGACCGACGCCTATGGGCACCTCACCGCCGAAGATGCCCGGAAGGCACTCGAGGCCGCTGGCTGGTTCGACGGCACGGAGGTACGGCTGTGAGCGAGAGCTCGCACATGCCCGCCGACCCGGGAGAGGCAGGGCCCGAACGCCCCCAATTCCAGCTCCATGCAGGGCAGCGCACTGAGGAATCCAGCCGGCGATGTGGCTGGGACAGCGAGTACGACCGGGACGTCTGGCGGCTGCGCGAGCTGGGGATCAAGGCCAAGGTCGCCCATATCCTCTTCGACCGGATCCCACAGCCCTGGCTGAAGGATCTGGCCAAGCGGTGGGCCCGGTGGCGGCTCAGCACTGGGCTTGGCGCCGAATCGGCAGCTTCCGGCACACGAGTCCTCACCTACTTCGCACAGTTCCTCGCATCGCCGGCGGTCTGCGTCGTCCGCCTTGATCAGGTGGACCGGCCGCTGCTGGAGCGGTATCTCGCCCAGTTGCACGCCGACTACTCGGGGCGAGTGGTGCACCGGCACTTCATCGGGCAGCTCAACCTCTTCTTCCTGGCCATTCGCCAGCATGGCTGGGACGACACCCTGCCCGCTAGCGCTGTGTTCTTCCACGAGGACTTTCCCCGTCGCGACGAGCGGTTGCCCCGGGCGCTGAGCGAAACCGTGATGACACAGCTGGAGCACCCCTCGAACCTGGACCGCTGGAAGAACCCGGCCCACCGGCTGGTCACGCTCATCCTGATGCGCTGCGGACTGAGGATCACCGACACGGTGCGGCTGCCGCACGACTGCATCGTCCACGACGCCGACGGCGCCCCCTATCTGCGCTACCTGAACCACAAGATGAAACGTGAAGCGCTCGTCCCCATCGATGAGGAACTCGAACGCGAGATCCGAGATCACCAGCGCCGCCTCCGTGATCGCTGGCCACACGGCACTCCGGTTCTCTTCCCGCGACCCCTGAAGAACTCAAAAGGCCACGAGCCCACGGACGACAACGTCTACCGGACCGCGATGCACCAGTGGTTGAAGGCATGCGACGTCCGTGACGAACACGGCCGCCTTGTGAAGGTCACCCCTCACCAGTTCCGTCACACGCTGGGGACCCGGCTGATCAACCGGGACGTCCCGCAGGAAGTCGTGCGCCGGATCCTCGACCACGACTCCCACATGATGACGGCGCACTACGCCCGGCTGAGCGACACCACCATCCGCCGGCATTGGGAGCGGGCCCGCAAGGTTGACATCACCGGCCAGGCCGTCACTCTCGACCCCGAAGGGCCCGTGGCCGAGGCGGCCTGGGCCAAGCAGCGTCTCGGCCGGGTCACCCAGGCCCTACCCAATGGCTTCTGCGGCCTGCCGGTGCAGAAGACCTGTCCACACGCCAATGCCTGCTTGACGTGCCCGATGTTCGTGACGACATCGGAGTTCCTGCCTCAGCACCGGCAGCAGCGCCAACAGCTCCTGCAGATCGTCTCGGCCGCCGAGGCCCGCGGCCAGCTCCGCGTCGTCGAGATGAACCAGCAGGTCCTCGGCAACCTCGACCGGATCATTACCGCCCTCGAGGTCGACGAAGCTCCCGATGGCACGGAGGTGAGCGATGCGGGCTGACAACTCCCGCCACATCCTCGCCGCGGCCCGCAACCGGCACGAGTACACCCGGGCCAAGGCGATCCAGGCACTGCGCGAGATCGACGCCCAGGGCACGGCCGTCACCTTCGACATCGTGGCTCGTGCTGCCGGCGTCTCACGGTCCTGGCTCTACACCCAGCCCGACCTGCGCGCCGAGATCGAACATCTGCGCTCTGAACGACAGCGCGCCTCCGCCACGCCGGTCCCGGTCCGGCAACGAGCATCCGATGCCTCGCTCCGTCGGCGGCTGGAAGCCGCCAACGAGCGCAACCGCCGCCTCACCGAGGAGAACCGCCAGCTCCGAGAACAACTCGCCCGCGCGCTCGGCGATCTCCGCGCCGCCCGGCTCCAGAGCCCGGCCGTTCCGACGGCCCGCCGCCGAGGTCGCGGTTCGGCAACGATCGGGCCCTGCTGACAGGGCCCACAGGCAGCCTCCTGAGCTGCCTCATGAACACTGTCCTCACCGCATCGCCCCAGGTCAACGCCGCACGCCGCTTCGAAGCTCAAGATAACG
>NZ_QNFZ01000698.1 GCF_003313395.1 Nonomuraea lactucae
ACCGCCGAGCAGGCGGCCGCGGTGGTCGCCGCCGCGCGCTACCCGGCCGCGGGCCGCCGCTCGTACGGCCCGACGCGCGCCATGCTCAGGATCGGCCCCACGCCGGCCGAGACCGACGAGAGCGTGCTGGTGCTCGCGATGATCGAGACCGCCGAGGGCCTGGCCAACGTGGACGAGATCTGCGCCACACCCGGCCTGGACGGCGTGTACGTCGGTCCCTCGGACCTGTGCCTGGCCGTGGGCGGGAGGTTCCCCGGCGATCCGGCGGCGGACGCCGCCCTGGAGGAGGCGATCGAGCGGGTCCGTACGGCGGCGCACCGGGCCGGGATCGCGGCCGGCATCCACAACCCCACAGGCGAGCGGGCCGCCCGCCGCCTGGCCGAGGGGTTCACCTTCGTCACGGTCGCCTCCGACCTCACCCACCTGGAGCACGCCGCCGCCGCCCACCTGAAGGCGGCCAGAACCGGTTGAGGCCCGCCCGGAAAGGCGGGTTCAAGGGAGCCAGCTCACCTTGCCGCGCAGCGCCGCGTACCCGACGAAGGCGACGGCGTCGATGAGCGTGTGCGCCACCACGAGCGGCATCGCCCGCCCCCACCGCTGGTACAGGCGCCCGAACACCACTCCCATCACCACGTTCCCGACGAACCCGCCGAACCCCTGATAGAGGTGGTACGAGCCCCGCAGCAGAGCCGACACCGCGACCGCCCGCCACGGGCTCCACCCCGCCTGCTCCAGCCGGTGCAGCAGGTAGCCGGCGACCAGCACCTCCTCCAGGACCCCGTTCTGGACCGCCGCGAGCAGCAGCACCGGCACTCGCCACCACACGTCGGGCAGTTGCCCGGCGACCACGGCCAGGTTGATCCCGGCGGCGTACACCAGCAGGTAGAAGGCCAGGCCCGTCCCGCCGACGGCGGCGGCGAGCAACGCTCCCCGCCTCAGGTCGCGCCCGGGCTCGCGCAGGTCCACCCCGATCGACCGCAGCGACTCGCCGGACCGGACGAGCAGGTAGGCGACGAGCGCCACGGGCGCCACGGTGATCGCGGCGTCGACGAGCTGCAGCGTCAGGTCCAGCCATGGCCGCCCGGGGGCCAGCGAGCCGACCAGGACCGCCTGCTGGCCCTTCAGCTCCCGCGGCGCGGTGAGGGCGCCGACCAGCCGCACCAGGGCCACCAGCGCGCTGGCTCCCAGCGAGACGGAGAACACCACGAGGATCTCGGCCCGGATGAGCTTCGGCCCGAGCTCGGTCGGGCTGACGGCGGGCGACTGCGTGTGCATGGCCGCAGGCTACCGCTGGTGCCGCCACCCCCAGCTCGGGCATATTGTCCTATATAGGCATTTCGGCTAGTGCGGTCCGCCGTGGAAGTGAGGCGGCACAGAGCATGGAGCAGTTCGCCCCTGTCATCGGTCCCGGACATCTCGCGTCGGGGCTGAACGAGATGCTGGCCGAGGTCGTCGCCGAGACCGGGGCGCACATGGGCTCGCTCTACCTGCTGCCGCCCGGCGAGCACGTCCTGATGATGAAGTCGGCGATCGGGCTGCCGGCCCCCATCGCCAACCAGTGGGCCAGGCTCAGGGTGGAGGACCCGGTCCCGGCGTCGGTCGCGGTGCGCGAGCGGCGCCTGGTGTGGCTCGCCGACCACGAGGAGATGGCGCGCCGCTTCCCGGGGGCGGCGCTCACCCTGCCATACCACTTCTCCGTGGCCGCCGCCCCCATCCACGCCGGAGCCGCCGACTGGGGGGCACTGGTCCTGCTCTGGCCCGAACCCCACCCGCCCGAGCTCACCCCGCGCGAGCTGGAGGCCATCGAGTCCACCTGCCGCAGGATGGGCGCCCTCATGCGGCGGGCGGCCGAGCACGGCAACCCCGTGCTGCCCGGCCACCGCCCGCGCATCCTGGCGCCGCGGCGTGACGGCGAGGTCGATCCGGACGAGGCCATGGCGGCGCTCGACTACCTCAAGCGCCTCCCCGAGGGATGCTGCGCGCTGGACATGGAGGGCCGCGTCACCTTCATCACCCCCTTCGCCGCCGCGCAGCTCGGGGTCAAGGCCGAAGAGCTGGTGGGCACGCGCCCCTGGGAGGTGCTGCGGTGGATGAGCGACCCCGTCTTCGAGGACCACTACCGCAAGGCGGCACTCAGCCACCAGCCCACGTCCTTCCTCGCCCGGAACCCGTCCGGCCAGTGGCTCTCCTTCGAGCTCCACTCGGACCCGTCCGGCATCAGCGTCCGCATCGCCCCCGCCGACGCGGAGGAACGCACGGGGGAGCACGCGGGAGGCCCGGCCGGGCCCGAGGAGCAGCCGTCCCCACCCGAGGGCACGCCCACGCGCGCTGACGCGCTCTACAACATGGTGCATCTCGCCGCGACGCTCACCCGGGCCGTCACCGTGCAGGACGTGAGCGACCTCGTCGCCGACCAGGTGATGTCCGTCTGCGACGTGCAGGCGATGGCCCTCCTGATCGCGGAGAACGGCAGGATGCGCGTCGTCGGCTCCCGCGGCTACGGCCCCGAGTTCGCCATCAGGTACGACGGCCTCCCCTTGAGCGTGCCGACCGCCACCGGGGACGTGCTGAAGACCGGCGACCCGGAGTTCTTCGCCACCTGGGACGAATTCCACCAGGCGTATCCCAACGCCGTCCGGACCGACGAGATGTCCGCCTGGGCGGTCCTCCCGCTGATCACCTCGGGCCGTCCCATCGGGGTCTGCGTGTTCGCCTACGAACGCGAGCACACCTTCATCCCCGACGAGCGCGCCACGCTCACCTCGCTGGCCGGGCTGATCGCGCAGGCCCTGGAGCGGGCCCGCCTCTACGACATCAAGCACCAGCTCGCCGACAGCCTGCAGGCCAGCCTGCTGCCCAGCGAGCTGCCGTCGGTGCCCGGCCTGGAGGTGGCCGCCCGCTACCTGCCCGCCACCCGCGGCATGGACATCGGCGGCGACTTCTACGACCTCATCCGCCTGGACGACACCACGGCCGCCGCCGTCATCGGCGACGTCCAGGGCCACGACATGACCGCCGCCGCCCTCATGGGGCAGGTGCGCACCGCCATCCACGCCTACGCCACCGCCGGGGCGAGCCCCGGCGAGGTGCTCGCCCACACCAACCGGCTGCTCATCGACCTGGCCCCCGAGCTGTTCACGAGCTGCCTGTACGTCAACCTCGACCTGCGGCGGCGCCGCGCCACCCTGGCCAGCGCGGGCCACCTGCCGCCGGGTACGTCGCTGTTGACGTCCCGCTGCCCGCCCGCCATGCCGCCCCCCGCCCTGAACTCGTCATCTGCAG
>NZ_QNFZ01000697.1 GCF_003313395.1 Nonomuraea lactucae
CCGGGCGAACCCCGGGGCGGCCGCCGGGCCGGGCACTGTGTTCACATACATCGTCAGACGCCTGATCAGCGCGGTGATCATGCTCGCCATTGTGAGCCTGGCAACCTTCGCGATCTTCTTCCTCGTGCCGCGGCTCGCCGGGGCGACCCCCGAAGGCATGGCCAGCCGCTACGTCGGCCGCACCGCCACGGAGGAGACGGCCAAGCTGGCCGCCGAACGCCTCGGGTTCAACGATCCCCTCGTCGTGCAGTACGGCAGGTACGTCAAGGGCATCGTGGCCGGAGCCGAATACGACTACGGAGCGGGCGTCGAACAGTGCCCGGCCCCGTGCCTCGGCTACTCGTTCATCACCCGGCAGCCCGTCTTCCCCGACCTGATGAACCGGCTGCCCGTCACCCTCTCGCTGGCCATCGGCGCGGCGATCATCTGGGTGCTGCTCGGCGTCGGCATCGGCGTGCTGTCGGCCCTGCGAAGAGGCAGCGTGTTCGACCGGGCGGCGATGGTCGTCGCGCTCGCCGGCGTCTCCCTGCCGATCTTCTTCACCGGCCTGATCTCGCTGCAGCTGTTCGCCTACGGCAACCCGTTCAACTGGGCGGCGCAGGGCGGCTACTACGTCACCATCGAGGACTCGCCGATCCTGTGGGCCTACGGGCTGCTGCTGCCGTGGATCACGCTGGCGTTCCTGTTCGCCGCCACGTACGCGCGCCTCACCCGGGCGGGCATGCTGGAGACGATGAACGAGGACTACATCCGCACGGCCAGGGCCAAGGGCCTCGGCGAGGGCACCGTGATCGTGAAGCACGGCCTGCGCGGCGCCCTGACGCCCATCATCACGATCTTCGGCCTCGACTTCGGCCTGCTCATCGGCGGCGCGGTGCTGACCGAGACCGCCTACTCGCTCAACGGCCTGGGCAAGTACGCCATCGACGCCATCACCAACCAGGACCTGCCCAAGGTCATGGGCGTCACCCTCCTGGCCGCGCTCTTCGTGATCCTGGCCAACCTGGTCGTGGACCTGCTCTACGCCGTCGTCGACCCGAGAGTGAGGCTGACGTGAGCCCGCAGAGCTTCCTCGACGTCAAGGACCTGCGCATCCACTTCCCGACCGACGACGGCCTGGTCAAGTCCGTCGACGGGCTGACCTTCACGCTCGACCGCGGCAAGACGCTCGGCATCGTCGGCGAGTCCGGCTCGGGCAAGAGCGTGACCAGCCTCGGCATCCTCGGCCTGCACAAGGGCGGCCGGGCGCGGATCTCCGGCGAGATCTGGCTCGACGACGAGGAGCTCGTCTCCGCCTCCCAGGAGCACGTGCGGGGCCTGCGCGGCAAGAAGATGGCGATGATCTTCCAGGATCCGCTGTCGGCCATGCACCCCTACTACTCGGTGGGCGACCAGATCATCGAGGCGTACCGGATCCACCACGACGTCTCCAGGGCGGTGGCCCGCAAGCACGCGATCGACATGCTCGGCCGCGTCGGCATCCCCGAGCCCGCCCGGCGGGTCGACTCCTACCCGCACGAGTTCTCCGGCGGCATGCGCCAGCGAGCCATGATCGCGATGGCGCTCTCGTGCGACCCCGAGCTGCTCATCGCCGACGAGCCGACCACCGCGCTCGACGTGACCGTGCAGGCCCAGATCCTCGACCTCATGCGCGACCTGCAGCGCGAGTTCAACTCCGCGCTGATCATCATCACCCACGACCTGGGCGTGGTGGCCGAGCTGTCCGACGACATCCTCGTCATGTACGCGGGCAAGTGCATCGAGTACGGCGCCGGCGACGACATCTTCTACCGCCCCGAGCACCCCTACACCTGGGGCCTGCTGGGCTCCATGCCCCGTCTCGACCGGGAGCCCACCGAGCGGCTCCTGCCGATCAAGGGCACGCCCCCGTCCCTCATCAACGTCCCGCCGGGCTGCGCGTTCCACCCGCGCTGCCCGTACTCTGAACTGACGGACGGCATGGCGGACACCGAGGTGCCCGCGCTGGCCGAGACCGAGGGCGGCCACCTGGTGCGCTGCCACATGAGCAAGTCCGAGCGGCGCAGGCTGTGGGAGACCGAGATCAAGCCAGCCCTGGAGACCCAGTGACCGACAACGAGCCGCTACTGTCCGTGCAGGACATGGCGAAGCACTTCCCCATCACCAAGGGCCTGATGAAGCGGCAGATCGGCGCCGTCAAGGCGGTCGACGGGATCAGCTTCGAGGTGTTCAAGGGCGAGACGCTCGGCCTGGTGGGGGAGTCGGGCTGCGGCAAGTCCACCACCGGCCGCCTGGTCACCCGGCTCCTGGAGCCCACCGCAGGCAAGATCGTCTTCGAGGGCCGGGACATCACCCACGCCGGTCAGGCGAGCCTCCGCCCCCTCCGCCGCGACATGCAGATGATCTTCCAGGACCCCTACTCGTCGCTCAACCCCCGGCACACCGTGGGCGCCATCGTCGGAGCCCCGTTCCGCGTCCAGGGCGTCCGGCCGGAGCAGGGCGTCAAGAAGGCCGTCCAGGAGATCCTCGAACTCGTCGGCCTCAACCCCGAGCACTACAACCGCTACCCCCACGAGTTCTCCGGCGGCCAGCGGCAGCGCATCGGCATCGCCCGCACCCTCGCGCTCAAGCCCAAGCTGATCATCGCCGACGAGCCGGTGTCCGCGCTCGACGTCTCCATCCAGGCCCAGGTCGTCAACCTCCTGGAGGACCTGCAGAACGAGCTGGACCTCACCTACGTGGTGATCGCCCACGACCTGTCGGTGGTCCGGCACATCAGCGATCGGGTCGCGGTCATGTACCTGGGCAAGATCGTCGAGATCGCCGACCGCAAGGCCCTGTACAGCTCGCCCATGCACCCGTACACCAACGCCCTGCTGTCGGCGGTGCCGGTGCCCGACCCGAGGGCGCGCGCCGGGCGCGAACGCATCCGCCTCACCGGCGACGTGCCGAGCCCGCTCAACCCGCCGCCCGCCTGCCGCTTCCACACGCGGTGCTGGAAGGCGCAGGAGATCTGCCGGACGGTCGAGCCGCCACTGGAGGAACTGGCCAGCGGGCACCGGGTGGCCTGCCACTTCCCGGAGAACGCCCCGGGCGGCTCCCCCTCGGCCGCCCCGACGACCACGTCCACCTCCACGGACGCCCCGGCCACCGCCTGAACGGCCCGCCCTGGCGGGGGTGCCCGACGGACGGTCGGCTGGCAGAGCGGGGTGTTCGCACGGGCAGCGCGCGTCCCCGCAGCACCGAGCCCCGGCCCCGCCCCAACCGGGGCCCGCCCCAACCGGGCCGCCTCCAACCGGGCCCGCCAGTCAGGCGGGGCG
>NZ_QNFZ01000699.1 GCF_003313395.1 Nonomuraea lactucae
CCGCGCCTGGGCCGGGCCGCCGAGGCGTGCTTCCGTGCCGCGCTGGAGGCGCTGCCTCGCCTGGGCGTGAGCCCCGGCCTGGTCGGCGAGGTGGCCGCGTTCGCCGACCGGCACGTGACCGCCGGCCGCTCCCCGGCCGCCGACCTGATGGATCTCACATCGACACGACGCGTCACGACCTGGCTGAACGACGAGGACGGGCATGAGTGATTTCAAGGAACGCATCGCGGCCGAGCTCATCGCGGTGCGCGACCGATCGCTGACCTATACCGAGGCCGACGACGACCTGCTGGTTCACCAGCATTCGCCGCTGATGTCGCCGCTGGTGTGGGACCTGGCGCACGTGGGCAACTACGAGGAGCTCTGGGTGCTGCGCGAGGCCGCGGGCATCGATCCGCTCCGCCCCGAGATCGACGACATCTACGACGCGTTCAAGACCCCGCGCAAGGATCGCCCGAGCCTGCCCATCCTTGGCCCGGCCGAGGCCCGCCGCTACATCGAGGGCGTGCGCGGGCGGGTGCTCGACGTCCTCGACACCGTCGACCTGGACGGTCCCGACCCGCTGCACCGCGACGGCTTCGTGTTCGGCCTGGTGATCCAGCACGAGCATCAGCACGACGAGACCATGCTCGCCACCCTGCAACTGTCCGGGCAGCCCGGCCTGGTGCGCGACGGCGACCTGCCCCCGGGCCGGAGCGCCGGCCCCGAGGAGGTGTTCGTGGCCGCGGGCCCCTTCGAGATGGGCACCGACACCCTGCCGTGGGCCTACGACAACGAACGGCGCGCCCACCAGGTGCAACTGCCCGCCTACTGGATCGACCGGCTCCCCGTCGGCAACCGCGCCTACGCGGCCTTCATCGAGGACGGCGGCTACGACGACCCGCGCTGGTGGTCGGCGGAGGGCCGGCAGTGGAGGCAGCGGAGCAGCGCCACCGCCCCCCTGTTCTGGACCAGGGACGGCGGCGCCTGGTGGCGCACCCGCTTCGGCCGCACTGAGCCCGTCCCGATGGACGAGCCGGTCCAGCACGTCTGCTGGTACGAGGCCGACGCCTACGCCCGCTGGGCGGGCAAGCGGCTGCCCACCGAGGCCGAGTGGGAGAAGGCCTGCGGCTGGGACCCGAGCACCGTGAAGGCGCGCAGATACCCATGGGGTGAGGAGGCCCCCGGCCCCGACCGGGCCAACCTCGGCCACCGCGCCGCCCACCCCGCGCCGCTGGGCGCCTACCCGGCGGGTGCCAGCGCGTACGGGGCCGAGCAGATGGTGGGAGACGTGTGGGAGTGGACCGACTCCTGGTTCCAGCCCTACCCCGGCTTCCGCAGCTTCCCCTACAAGGAATACAGCGAGGTGTTCTTCGGCCGCGAATACCGGGTGCTGCGCGGCGGCTCCTGGGCGGCCGACCCGGCGGCGGTGCGGACCACGTTCCGAAACTGGGACTACCCGATCCGCCGGCAGATCTTCACCGGCTTCCGCTGCGCCCGTTCGGAGCTGGTCTGAGGTGTGCAGGCACGCGGCCTGGCTGGGCGCGCCCCGCCCGCTCACCTGGCTCATCCACGAGCCCGAGCACGGCCTGCTCAAGCAGTCCTACGCGCCACGGCGCCAGCGGTACGGCCTGGTCAACGCCGACGGCTATGGCATGGGCTGGTACGACCACGGGCGCGCCGAGCCGGTGCGGTACCGCCGTTCCGTGCCCATGTGGACCGACGCCAATCTCCCCGCGCTCGCGCAGGTCGCCCGCTCGACCTGCCTGCTGGCCGCCGTGCGCTCCGCCACCGTGGGCATGCCGATCGAGGAGAGCGCCACGGCGCCGTTCGCCGATCGGGGATGGCTGCTCAGCCACAACGGGCGCGTCACCAGGGACGCGCTGCGGGATCTCGCCGACGATCTGCCCGACCGGGCGGAGAGCGCGTGCGACTCCGCCTGGGTCGCCGCCGCCGTGTTCCTGCGCGGGCGCGCCGGGCTCGGCCTGGGCGACGCGCTGACCGAGGTCGTGGTCCGCGCCGGGGAGAAGGACCCCGTCGCGCGCCTCAACCTGCTCGCCTGCGACAGCGCGTCGATCGCCGCGACCGTCTGGGGCGACACGCTCTTCTACCACCGACACCACGACGGGGTGCTCGTGGCCAGCGAGCCGCTCGACGACCTGCCCGGCTGGCAGGCCGTTCCCGAGCGCAGCCTGCTGACCGCCACCCACGACGACGTACGCGTCCAGCCGTTGTGAACTCACCCAGGAGGCCCCGTGCCCGTCAGCCAGCCGACCGACCACGTGACCAACCATCTTGACCGCGACTACCTGCGCCAGGCGCTCGAACACGACGTCACGACAGGGCTCACGTCGTCGCCCAAGTGGCTGCCGCCCAAGTGGTTCTACGACGCCGCGGGCAGCGAGTTGTTCTCCCGTATCACCCGGTTGCCCGAGTACTACCCGACCCGGTGCGAGCTCGCCATCCTGCGGGCGCGCGCCGCCGAACTGGCGGCGGCCTGCGGTGCCGACACGCTGGTCGAACTGGGCTCCGGCACCAGCGCGAAGACCGTGCTGCTGCTGGAGGCGCTCGCCGCGGTGGGCACGCTGCGCGCCTACACGCCGGTGGACGTGGACGCGGTCACCCTCGCGGCGGCGGCGCGGCGGCTGTCCGGGCGTTTCCCGGGGTTGGACGTGCGGGCGGTGTGCGCCGACTTCGAGCGCCATCTGGCCTTGCTGCCCCGCACCGGGCGGCGGATGGTGGCCTTCCTCGGCGGCACGATCGGCAACCTCGAACCGGCCGCCCGCGCGGTGTTCCTGAAAGAGCTGCGGGCCACGCTCCGGCCGGGCGACACCTTCCTCCTCGGGGCCGACCTGGTGAAGGACACCAGGCGGCTGGTCACGGCCTACGACGACCCGGCCGGGGTGACGGCCGCCTTCAACAGGAACGTGCTGCGGGTGATCAACCGGGAGCTGGAGGCGGACTTCGAACCGGAGGCGTTCGCGCACGTCGCGCTCTACGACGAGCGCCACGACTGGATCGAGATGCGCCTGCGGGCGAGCCGGGACATGCGGGTGCGGATCGGAGCGCTCGGGCTGTCCGTGGACTTCGCGCAGGGGGAGGAGATGCGTACCGAGATCAGCGCCAAGTTCCGGCCGGAGGGGCTGCGGGAGGAGCTCGTCGCCGCGGGTTTCCAGGTGCGTCGCCGCTACACCGATCCTGCCGGGGACTTCACGCTGGTCCTGGCCGGGGCATGACCGCCGGTCCCGGCCCCGGCCCCGGCTCCGGGCGCACCGGAGACGGGGCCGGGACCGGTTCCGAGCCGGCAGGGCGCGGGGCCGGGAACGGGCGGGTGGCGCGGATCGCGGAGGCGTG
>NZ_QNFZ01000700.1 GCF_003313395.1 Nonomuraea lactucae
CCGGTCAGCCGCGCCGCCCGCCGCAGCGTCGCCCCGCCGGGCGGGGACACCCCGGCCCGGGAGTCATGGGAGGAGAGCGGGTCGCGCCCGGGTGCGGGCCTGGCGTCGTCGCCCCGGGCGTCACCGGAGGCGTGGCGGTCGCTCGGCTCGCGTGCCTGGCGGGCCGGCCCGAGGCCCACGAGGTGCATCGGTCCGTAGCCGCCGTCCGTGCTGGGCCTGCCGCCGTGGGAGTCCCACCGCGACTGCAGGTAGGCCACGCCCAGCAGCACGCTCACCGGCACGCCGTGCTCCCGGGCCGCCGCCGCGAACTCGCCCTGCCGTCCGGACTCCTGAACGGGCCCCAGCAGAGTGCTGGCGGCGAGACCGGCGGCGACCCACGGCAGCATGGCAACCCTCCACGGAACGGTACGAGCAGACTACTGTCCGTGACCGCCGTCAGAAAGGATCTAGCGCGCGTGCCGTGGCGTACGATGCCGTGCGACACACGGATTACCGGTCTCGACGCTATTCCTGCCCGATTCCGGGCAGGATGTTGGCGTGTCTCGCCACGAATGCGTAGTGTCCTCGTCTGTGTCCACGGCACGGCATCCCCATGAGGAGCTCATCACGCACCTCACCAGGACCAGCGGGTTAGGTCCGGGTGAGGCGGCCCGCGTGGTGGCCGACGTGCTGTCGTACTTCTCCGAGCCGGTCGAGGAGTTCGTGCGGCGGCGCCACGGCGAGCTGAAGGCTCGCGGCCTCACGAACGACGACATCTTCCCCAGGATCGCCGCCGAGCTCCGGCTCCGCCGGGTGGCGGCGCCCGACCTGTCCGTGCGGCAGCTGCGCCGCATCGTCTACGGATAGCCGCGTCTTTCGCGGGCACACGATCACACGTAAAGAGGAGAGACCACGGATGTGCGGAATCGTCGCTTATGTCGGCCCGAAGGACGCGGCTCCCATCCTGCTGGAGGGCCTGCAACGGCTCGAATACCGCGGTTACGACTCGGCCGGCGTCGTGGTGTCCAACAAGGGCCTGAAGGTGCGCAAGGTCAAGGGCAGGGTCGCCGACCTGGCCAAGGCCGTGCCGGCCAGGTTCAAGGGCGCCCTCGGCATCGGCCACACCCGGTGGGCCACCCACGGCGTGCCCAGCGACGTCAACGCGCACCCGCACCTGTCCACGGACGAGCGCGTCGCGGTCGTGCACAACGGCATCATCGAGAACGCCGACGAGCTGCGCGCCAAGCTGATCGCCGACGGCGTCGTGTTCTCCTCCGAGACCGACACCGAGGTGCTCGCCCACCTGATCGCCCGCACCGTCCAGGAGACCGCCTCCCTGGAGGAGGCCGTCAGGAAGGCGCTGAAGAGCGTCGTCGGCACGTACGGCATCGCGGTCATAGACGCCGAGCGGGTCGGCGAGGTCGTGGTGGCGCGCAACGGCAGCCCGATCGTGCTGGGCATCGGCGAGAAGGAGATGTTCGCCGCCTCCGACGTGGCGGCGCTGGTCCGCTACACCCGCCAGGTCGTGCACCTGGAGGACGGCGAGCTGGCCGTGCTCAAGGCCGACGGCTTCCACACCTTCGCCAGCGACGCCCGCGAGACCGCCAAGGAGCCGCTGACCGTCGACTGGGACGCCGGCCACTACGACACCGGCGGCTACGAGCACTACCTGCTCAAGGAGATCTCCGAGCAGCCCGAGACGGTCTCGCGCACCATGCGCGGCCGCCTGGACGACCGCTTCCACATCGCGCACCTCGGCGGGCTGAACATGGACGCCCGCGAGGCCCGCTCCTTCCGGCGGGTGAAGATCATCGGATGCGGGTCGGCGTACTACTCCGGCCAGATCGGCGCGCAGCTCATCGAGGAGCTGGCCCGCATCCCGGCCGACGCCGAGCCGGCCAGCGAGTTCCGCTACCGCAACCCGGTCGTCGACCCCGACACGCTCTACGTGGCGATCAGCCAGTCGGGCGAGACCTACGACACGCTGGCCGCGGTGCAGGAGCTCAAGCGCAAGGGCGGCCGCGTGATCGGCATCGTCAACGCGGTCGGCAGCGCGATCGCCCGCGAGGTGGACGGCGGCGTCTACCTGCACGCCGGGCCCGAGGTCTCGGTCGCCTCGACCAAGGCGTTCACCTCCACGTCCCTGGCGTTCGCGCTGATCG
Organism: Nonomuraea lactucae; assembly: GCF_003313395.1. Classification (GTDB taxonomy): domain Bacteria; phylum Actinomycetota; class Actinomycetes; order Streptosporangiales; family Streptosporangiaceae; genus Nonomuraea; species Nonomuraea lactucae. The sequence goes on from NZ_QNFZ01000700.1 coordinate 2,142, forward strand.
CGCTGCACTTCGGCCGGGTGCACGACCTGTCGCCGGCCGACGGCCGCCGCATCTGCGAGGGCCTGCGCAGGCTGCCCGCCCAGATCGAGGAGATCCTCTCCCAGGGCGACAAGATCGCCGAGCTGGCGCGGAAGTACGCCGACTACCCGAGCATGATGTTCGTCGGCCGGGTGCGCGGCTACCCGGTGGCCCGCGAGGGGGCGCAGAAGCTCAAGGAGATCTCGTACGTGCACGCGGAGGCCTACCCGGCCAGCGAGCTCAAGCACGGGCCGCTGGCGCTGATAGGCCCCGACATGCCGACGGTCGCGATCGTGCCCGACGACGAGCTGCTCGACAAGAACCTCACCACGCTCGGCGAGATCCGCGCCCGCGGCGGCCAGGTCCTCATGGTGGGCCATCGCGAACCCGACGCCAAGCTCGCCGACGACGCCATCGTGGTGCCGAAGAACGAGATCGAGCTGGACCCGATCCTGCTGACGATCCCGCTCCAGTTGTTCGCCTACCACGCGGCGGTGGCCCTCGGCCGCGATGTGGACAAGCCGCGCAATCTCGCAAAGAGCGTCACGGTTGAATAAACCAATGCGGCACTATGGCTACAATCGCACAAAGGTCGTGTAAATAGCGTAATCGCCACCTAAGATCAGCTTGTGGTTGAGTTCGAGCCGCACACTCCCAACCTCGCACGCATGTACGACTACATGCTCGGCGGTGTGGCCAACTACGCCGTCGACCGCGAGGCGACCGACCGGCTCGCGGAGCTGATCCCGCAGGCCGTGCCGCTGGCGCGGGTCAACAGAGGGTTCCTCCAGCGTGCGGTGCGCCACCTGGCGAGCGTGGGCGTCCGCCAGTTCCTCGATCTCGGCAGCGGCCTGCCCACCCAGGGCAGCGTCCACCAGGTCGTCCCCGAGGCCCGGGTCGTGTACGTGGACCGCGACCCGGTGGTCGCCCGGCACGCGGACGTCCTGCTCGGCGAGGCGGGCAGGGCCGCGTTCGTCCAGGCCGACCTGCTCGACCCCGCCGCGGTGCTGGAGCGCGCGTCGGCCCTCCTCGACCTGAGCAGGCCGGTCGGGGTGCTGCTGATCTCGATCCTCCACTTCGTGCCCGACGCCGACCGCCCGCACGCCGCGGTGGCCGAACTCCGCGACGCGCTCGCGCCGGGCAGCCACCTGGTGCTCACCCACTCGACCTCTCCCGGCCGGGCCGCGGCCGGCTCGCCCCGCTCGTCCCGGCCCCGCGACCGGATGGGCGGGGC
>NZ_QNFZ01000702.1 GCF_003313395.1 Nonomuraea lactucae
CCCTTCGCGGTGTCGGTGTACGGCGGGGCCGCCGCACGCCATCACCACGAACGGGCCCCGGCCGGATGGACACGGCCTCCCCACGAATCTTCCCTCACGCGGGGACAATCCGCCCGCCCGGCTTCGACAGCCGTTGAGCACGCGATCAAGGCTTGCGCGCCGCATCGCTTGTCACAGTGGCACCGACTCGGCATCTAGGTGGTAGTGATCGTCCAGTCGTCGTACCTGTGGACCGCCGCGGTGTATCCCTGCGCTGCCAGCGCCTGCGCGAACTCGAGGGCCGAGATGGGCTCGGTCCGGAACTGGCCCGGCACGCTGGTCGGCCGGTCAACGACCGCGTACAGCACCCACGACACCGGCTGCCCGACCGGGGTCTGGCGGACGCACACGAACCACGTCCGGTCTGACAGGTACTGAACCTGCCCGCCGACGAAGTGCGCGTGGCGGCCAGCGTGGCCGTGCCGGTAGAACAGCTCGGCGGCCTGGTCCAGCTTGGCCAGGTCCGCGCCCGGCCCACCGTTGGGGTCATCGCCGATCGGCAGGACATCTCGTCGCCGTTGGGCGAGTACAGCAGCATCACGCCCTCCTCAGGTAGTACGAACCAAGTGAGGGCCGGGCACTAGCGGGCCAGGGCGGCGCGGTGGTCCGCGAGTTGGCCGGACGCGCCGTAATCCGAGCCTGCCGGACACTCCCTGATTCCTCGCCTGCGACCTGCGGGCGCTTCACTCTCTGCGTCCACTGGCAGGGATAAGCCCGAACACCCCGGCGGCTGATGCTGAGCAGCAGTAGGTATCGGCTGAGCAGCAGCTGGTATCCGAAGTGGGCATTTCTGGTTCCTAGCGTTTCCGGCATGACGGAGACGCATGTGATGCGCGGGGTTCTTGACCCCGTCACCGGAAAGGCCGCCGACGAACACCTGGACGACCTGGCCACCGAGCTCCCCTCGGTCAATGCCGCCCTCACGAAGGTGGCCAACCACTACCCCGATCTGCAAGTCACAGCCATGTGGAACACCCAGGAAGCCCTGTGATGGAACTTCGTTACGACACCTTCTACATCGGCGGTACGTGGGTCCGCCCCAGCACAGCTCGACTGATCACGCCGGTCAACGCCAGTACCGAGCAGCCCCTCGGCCAGGTTCCTGAAGGCGCCGAGGCCGACATCGACGTGGCGGTCGCCGCTGCCCGTCGGACCTTCGACGAGCCCATTGGCTGGGCGAGTTGGGAGCCGCAGCGACGTGCGGAGGTGATGGACCGCCTGGCCGACGCCCTCGACAGGCGGGCGGACGGTTTCGTCGCGCGGGTGAGCGCCCAGAACGGCATGCCGGTGGCGGTCGCCCGGCAACTCGAGAGCGGCTATCCGAGCGCTGTGCTGCGCTACTACGCGGGGCTGGCGCGCGAGGCCGTCTTCGAGGAAACCAGGGCCGGGCTCCTCGGCGGGGCGATCCAGGTCCGCAGGGTCCCGGTCGGGGTCGTCGCAGCCATCGTGCCGTGGAACTTCCCGCAGGCGCTGACCATGTTCAAGATCGCGCCCGCGATGGCTTCCGGCTGCACCCTCGTCATCAAGCCGTCGCCGGAGACCGTACTGGACGCCTACCTGCTGGCCGAGGCGGTGGAGGAGGCCGAGGTCCCGGCCGGGGTCATCAACATCGTTCCGGCTGGCCGCGAGGTGGGGGCCTACCTGGTCTCCCACCCGGAGGTGGACAAGGTCGCCTTCACCGGCTCCACCGAGGCGGGCAGGTCCATCGCCGAGACCTGCGGGCGACTGCTGCGTCCCGTCACGCTGGAGCTCGGCGGCAAGTCCGCCGCGATCGTGCTGGACGACGCGGAACTGGATCTGGCGAAGATCAGGGAAGGGCTGTTCGGGGCGACCCTGCTCAACAACGGCCAGACTTGCTTCCTCGGCACCCGTGTCCTCGCACCGCGCAGTCGCTACGACGAGGTGGTCGACGCCTTCACGGCCCTGGCCTCATCCCTCGTCGTCGGCGACGCGGGAGACCCCGGAACCCAGATCGGCCCGATGGCGACCGCCCGCCAGCGCGAGCGCGTCGAGTCGTACATCGCGAAGGGGCGCGCTGAAGGGGCCCTGCTCACGACCGGCGGCGGGCGACCGGACGGTTTGGACAAGGGCTGGTTCGTCGAGCCCACCGTCTTCGCCGACGTGGACAACAGCGCCATCATCGCCCAGGAAGAGATCTTCGGTCCGGTCCTGTCCCTCATCCCGTACGACGACGTCGACCACGCCGTCCGGATCGCCAACGACTCGAGCTTTGGCCTGGGCGGCACCGTGTGGACCGCCGACCCGGAGCGCGGCACCGCCGTCGCCCACCGGGTCCGCACCGGCACTATCGGCGTCAACCGCTACATCCCCGACCCCGCCGCCCCCTTCGGCGGAGTCAAGGCCAGCGGCCTGGGCCGAGAACTCGGCCCCGAGGGCCTAAACAGCTACCTGCAGTACCAGTCGATCTACCGCTGACACGGCATGCCCCTGCGCCGGCGGAAACTCCGGCTGAAGGTCGCCCTCATCGGACGCTCCAGGAGCGGGCAGACCCGCAAGATCCACCTGGCCGCCGACCGGAAGTGCCGCCCGCTGGCGTTCGTCCTGAGCGCGGGCCAGGCCGCGGACAGCCCACAGTTCGTCCCCGTGCTGGGCCGGGTACGGGTCCGCGGGCCTGTCGGCCGCCCTCGCACCCGGCCGGACGCGCCTACTCGTCTCGCGGCAACCGCGCCCACCCGCGGGAACGCGGCATCAAGGCGGTCATCCCGGAAAAGAAGGACCAGGCCGTCAACCGGAAGAAGAAGGGCTCCAGAGGCGGCCGGCCCGTCAGCCACGACGCGGACCTCGACAAGGAGCGGAACACCGTCGAGCGGCTGATCAACAAGCTGAAAACCTGGCGAGGCATCGCCACCCGGTACGACAAGACCCCGGACAGCTACCTCTACCTCGTCGGCCTCTACCTACGCGCCTCAATGATCTGGATCAAGGACCTCACCCGAACCACACATTGATCACGACTCAATACATGCCCTAGACGGGGCGGCCGAGCAGCATCGACAGATGGTCGCGGGTTGCCGCCAACCGCTCGTCGTCCGGCCGGTAAGTGGACTTCAGCGCCGCCAACCGCTCGTGCGGATCCGCCACGGTCTCCTGACCGGAGTCCACGTCGAGCGCGCGGGACATGCCCCGCTCCCCCGGGCTGGGCCATACGATGCACACCTCGTGGGCCTCCACCCAGGCGATACGCGCCAAATGGGCTTCTCGGAGTCGCCTGTGCAACCCATCACAATCGCGAGAGGCGAGCACCGCGACGACAGACATCCAGCGAATTTGTGGCGCACGCCCTGCCCGGACACTACCTAATCCGAAAATCGGAGAGCAAGCATGCAGACGGCAGCCAACCCCGGCGGACGACGGTGCGTCGGGGTGGGTGA
>NZ_QNFZ01000704.1 GCF_003313395.1 Nonomuraea lactucae
GGAGCCGGGCCTGGGATCTCATCTTCGAGGCCCGCCGCGGCTGACCCCGTGAGCCTGTCCGGCCGGCCGCCTGGGGGGAACCCGGACGCCTAGCGGGAAGCGGGGCCGCGGTGCTCCGGCCGCCGCCACAGGGCGTCGCCGGCGACCAGGTCGGCGATGGCCCGGGCGCAGCCGTCGAGGATGGAACGCCCCTTGGCCGCGCTCGCCGTCCGGGCGTCCCCCGCCACGCCGGACTCGCTGACGGCGTCGAACGGCACGGAGACGTAGGCCGGGCTGGTGTCCTCCGACTGCAGCATGATCCGGGGCCCGACCGCGTCCGCGAGCTCCCCGCGCCGCACGAGCTCGCGGCCCAGCTCCATGATCATCGACGTTTCGCCTTCGCAGGCGTGCATGAGCCAGTCCTGCGTGTCGAGCGCGTCGCGGATCGCGTCCCGGCCGGCCGTGAAGTAGCTGGTGACCGCGATCCGTGCGGACGAGTTGCCGGTGGAGTCGCCGGTCGAGGTGGCGGGCGAGTCTGTGGACGAGTGGTCGGGTGAGTGGGCCGACAGCTGCGCGGACAGCTCGGTGACCAGGGCGTTGAGCGCCGTGACGTTGCCGCCGTGCCCGTTCACGATCAGGATCTTCGAGAAGCCGGCTCTGATGATCGAGCGGCACACGTCGTGCAGGAGCGCGTGCAGGGTGGGCAGTGTCAGCGTGAACGTCCCGCCGAACCCCATGTGGTGCTCGGCGAGGCCGCACCAGATCGACGGGGCGACCACCACGGGCCGGGTGCCGAGCGCGAGCAGGGCGGCGCGGCGGCACACCTCGCCGGCGAGGAAGTCGTCGACCCCGGTCGGGAGGTGCGGCCCGTGCTGCTCCGTGGAGCCCACCGGCAGGAGCACGACCGCATCGGCGGCGGCGCGCTCGCGAAGCTCCAGGTACGTCATGCGGTTCCAGAGGATCTCTGCCATGGTGATGCCCACTTCCGGATAAAAGCTAAGGAGTTGCTTTAGTGGAGGCTACCTGTCGTCTGAGCTGGAAGCAATATCTTTGCGTTAAGCGTCCCGGGCGTAGGTAGAAGCACGCCAGGGGAGCGGGGGGCGCCGCAGCCGGAAGAACACTCGACAGGACCCACCGCCCCCCGCGGCCTGGACGATTTCGGCCTACGTGTTCGGTCCGAGGCCCGCCGACCCCGTCTGCGCGGGGACCGGGCTCGGCGCGGGCGAGGTGCCGGCGATCGCCTCCACCGGCAGGCCGGTCGTGCGCACCCCCCACACGGCCAGCGACAGCGCCGGCACCAGCAGAGCCATGGCCACCAGGCCGAAGACCGCGACCGGGCCGTGGGAGTAGAGGATCGGGATCAGGTAGAAGGGCGCCGCCACGGCCGACAGGCGGCTCAGGGAGTACAGGATGCCGGTGGACGTCGTGCGCAGGCTGGTCGGGAACTGCTCAAGCTGGTAGACCCGGCCGGAGTTCGACATGAGGTTGGCCGTGAGCGTGAAGAAGAAGCCGCACGCCACGATCGTCACGGCCGAGCCGGCGCTGCCGTAGCCGATGCCGAACACGGCCATGCCCGCCAGGGAGGCCGCGACGAACCACTTCCGCTCCAGCCTCTCCATGATCACCATGGAGAGGTAGGAGCCCAGCGGGTAGCCGACGAACGACAGCGTCAGGTACATCAGCGAGTCGGTGACCGTGTGCCCCTTCTGGGCCAGGGCCAGGGTGGCCACGTTGCTGAAGCCGTAGTAGCCGACCGGCGCAAGGATCCACAGCATGCCCATGAGCACGGTGCGGCGGGTGTACGGCGCGCGGAAGATCGTGCGGACGGGCAGCGCCTTGGTCTCGGCGGCCTCCGGCTCGGCCGGGCCTTCCGGTGGCGTCCACCCATTGGCCACGGCTGCCCGCTCGAAGATGCGGGTGACCTCGTCGGCTTCGGCCGCACGGCCCACGGACGCCAGCCAGCGGGGCGATTCGGGCAGCCCCCGCCTGACGAAGAAGGTGATGACGGCGCCCAGCGCGCCGATGGCGAACATCCACCGCCAGCCGCTCACGCCGGCGAGGGTGCCGTCGGCGATCAGCATGCCGAGGAAGCCGACGAAGGGGACGGCGAGGTAGGCGGCGGTGTAGGCCCACGCCGCGTAGTAGCCCCGCTTGCGCGGCGGCAGGACGTCGCCGAGGTAGGCGTCCGTCACGGGCAGCTCGCCGCCCAGGCCGACGCCGGCGATGAACCGGAACAGCAGCAGGGTCCACAGGTCGGGCGCGAAGGCGCAGCCCAGGGTGCCCAGGGAGTAGAAGCCCAGCGTGAGCATGTAGGCCTTGCGGCGGCCGATGCGGTCGGACAGCCGGCCGATCACCGCGGCTCCGACGAACGCCCCCACGAAGACCGAGGACAGCAGGAGCGAGAGTTCGAACACGCCGAGGTTGAAGGTCGCCACCAGCTTGGTCGCCAGGACGGCCGAGACGAACCATTCGTAGACCTCGAAGAAGTTGCCCAGGGCGACGACGAAGACAAGACGTTTGTGGGCTCCCGTGACCGGGAGCCGGTTGAGTCGGGCGGCGACCGAGAGGCCGCCATGCGGGGGCAGAGACTGGGGCATTTGTGCGCCTCCCAGGCAAAACATGCGCATCTCGCGCTGGATTGGATTGGACAGTACAGTCCATCCTGGTCAGCGGCAAGAGGCCGACTAGACTGGACAGTGCAGCCCAAAGGAGTTCGCAGATGCCGGCAGAGCACGCATGCCCATCCCCCAGCACCGCGCCACCGGAGGACCGGCCACTCAGCGGCACCGCGCTGAAGATCCTCGACGCCTCCAAGGTCCTGTTCCTGGACCACGGCTACGACGGCGTCAACCTCGACCGGATCGCCGCGCACGCCGGAGTGGCCAGGCAGACGGTCTACAACCTGTTCGGCAGCAAGGAGGCCGTCTTCCGGGCCACGATGCGCCACCATTGGGCCGCGTTCGAGCTCCAGGAGGTCGCCGCCGGCCTCAACCGCGACCTCGCGCGCGCCGAGGCCGACCCCGCCGCCTTCCTGCGCCGCTTCTCCGACACGATCCTCACCTTCGTCACGGAGACGGACCAGATCGCCTTCATCCGGCTGGTGGTCGCCGAGTCGCGCAGGCTGCCGTGGATCGCCACCGAGTTCTACGACCTGGGCAAGGCGCCCCTGGTGGAGACGTTCACCGCCTGCCTGCGGCACATGACCGAGACCGGCGCCCTGCGCTGCCCCGATCCTGAGCTGGCGGCGCACCAGTTCCTCGGCCTGATCCAGGAGTTCGTCATCTGGCCGCGGGTGATGGCGATCGGGCCGGACGCGATGCGGCTGCCGCCGACCGGCGTGGTGGTGGAGGAGGCCGTCGCCATGTTCCTGAGCCGCTACGCGCCCGCCACGAGTTGAAATCTGCCCCGAAAATCCCTTCCTGAGCTGGGCAGACGGCAGCGAACCCCGACCTGGTGATCATGGTTGGGGTTTCG
>NZ_QNFZ01000703.1 GCF_003313395.1 Nonomuraea lactucae
AGCCCCGCGTCCGCCGTGACGTCGGCCAGCACCGGACGCCCGGACGCCGCCCGCGCCGCGCGCATCAGCCCGAGGTCCAGCCGCCCTCCCTCGCACAGGATCACCTGGTCGTTGCCCTCCGCCGCGCAGTAACCGGCCAGCCCCAGCCACTCCTCCAGCGACGCCGAGGGGCGGCGCTCCACCACCACGGGCAGCCCGAGCCCCGCCACGGCGCGCACCAGCGGGATGTCGCGCGTCCAGGCCGCGCCGACCACCACACCGTCCGCGCGGGCGGCGATGGCGGGCAGGTCGGCGGCGGAGGACGGCTCCACCAGCGTCACGCGCTCGCGCAGGATCTCGGCGGCGTCCACGTGCGCCGGCCGCTCCCGCAGGCTCACCCTGCCGCCGATCACCACGGCCGGTCCGGCGCCCACGCGCACCCCGCCCAGCGTGACCACGCGGCGTTCCAAGGTCGATGACATCTCGCTCCTCACTCGGGGCCGGCTCGCGGGAGCCGGCGGAAATCCAGACTCGCGGAAAACCAAAAAGGCAGAGACCGCGTCTCTGCCTTTGCCGACTCCAGGTGGCCGCTAGGTGACGACCGGCCCTCCCGGAGCCGGCTGGGTAAATCCGTAGCGACAAGTCATGACAGAACCTTACACCGGCGCTCCAACTGCTGGACTGTCCTTCTCATATGGCGGACTGTCCTTCCGGCGAGTCGCCGTTGATCCGTCGCTATGGGAGTATTTCTTGGCCTAGAGGGAGGGTTTGAGGCCGTTGATGTCGGATCGCAAGCAGGACGGACGCCGCATCGCCGGCCGCTACCAGCTGCAGGAACCCATTGGCAAGGGTGGGATGGGCATCGTCTGGCGCGCCCATGACGAGCTCCTCGATCGCACGGTGGCGGTCAAGGAGGTCAGGTACGCCGCGGCCCTGGGCGACGAGGTGCAGCTGCTCAACCGCCGCACGATGCGCGAGGCGAGGGCGGCGGCCAGGTTCGAGCACCCCAACGTGATCGTCGTGCACGACGTGATCGAGGAGGACGACCGGCCCTGGATCGTCATGCAGCTCGTCCCGTCGCGCTCGCTGGGCGCGGTCATCAAGCAGGACGGGCCGCTGAAGCCCAGGCGGGTGGCGGAGATCGGCCTGGCCGTGCTCGACGCGCTGCACCGCGCGCACGAGTCGGGTGTGCTCCACCGCGACGTCAAACCGGAGAACGTGCTGCTGGCCGACGACGGCCGGGTGGTGCTGACCGACTTCGGCATCGCCACGCTGGAGACCGAGACGCAGCTCACGGTGACCGGCCTGGCGGGCACCCCGGCGTTCATCGCGCCCGAGCGGCTCAAGGGGCTGCCCGCGCGGCGCGAGTCCGACCTGTGGTCGCTCGGCGCGACGCTCTACACGGCGGTGGAGGGCCGCTCGCCGCACGAGCGGGGCATGGCGCTGGCCACCATGCACGCGGTGCTGACCGATCCACCCGACCCGGCGCCGCACGCCGGGCCGCTGGCCGAGGTGATCGACCTGCTGCTGGCCAAGGAGCCGGTGCAGCGCCCCACGTACGAGGAGACCGAGAGGCTGCTGCGCGAGGCGATCGCCGCCTCGACCCCGCGGCCGGTCAACCGGCAGTCGCCGCGGGCCACGGCGTTACTTCCGGCCCAGCGGCCCGCGGAGCCCGCTCCCGTCGAGGACGACACCCCGACCGACCCCAACCTGGCGCCCCTCTCCCGCCCGGCCCCCACGCCGGTCATGCCGCCGGCGGCGATGGCCTTCCCCGAGACCGGGGCGAGGCTCGACCCGGCCGGCAGGGAGCCGGCCACCAGGAATCCGGCGTCGAGGGAGCCGGTCACCAGAGAGCCGGCTGCCGGGGGACCGGCGGCCAAGGAGAGCGCGGACCCCGGTGGCGCCTTCCCTCCGCTGGACTTCCCCACGACCGCGCGGTCCGGCCGGCCGGACAACCGGCGCCCCTGGCCGGTCGTCGCCGCGGCCGGCGCGGTCGTGCTCGTCGCGGCGGTGGGCGGCTATCTCGGCCTCAACTCCGCCCCGGACAAGTCCCCCGACAAGTCGCGCACCGCGTCCGTGACCCCGCCCGCCGCCTCCCCGTCCGGCCCGCCTCCGTCCAGCGCCCCCGCGTCCGGCTCGCCCAGTGCCCCACCCAGTGACTCGCCCAGTGACTCGCCCAGTGACTCGCAGGGCCCCAGCACCGCTCCGAGCACGCCCCCGCCGCAGGCCGACCCGCTGCCCAAGGGCTGGAAGATGTACAAGGACAAGAAGATGGGCTTCTCCATCGGGCTGCCCAAGGGCTGGGACGTGTGGGACCGCGGCGGCAGGCAGGTCAAGTTCAAGGGGCCGGGCGCCGCGTCCAACGCCTACCTCATGATCGAGGAGGCCGAGGACCCCGGGTCCGACCCGTACAAGGACTGGAAGAAGCAGGAGCCGGTCCTCAAGAACAACTTCGGCGGCTACAAGAAGCTCGACATCAAGCGGGTCGACTACATGAAGGCCGCGGCCGACTGGGACTTCACCTGGAACACCAACACGGGCAAGACCAGGGTTCGCAACCGCGGTTTCATCACCGAGAACGGGCGCGCCTACGCCATCTACTGGCATACCCTGAACAGCCACTGGAAGGACGACTACAGCTTCTTCGAGGGCTTCTGCGCCACCTTCAAGCCGGCGAAGTAGGCTTCCCGGCGTGGAAAGGCAGGTCGGCAACCGCTACCGCCTCATCGAACCGCTCGGCGAGGGCGGGATGGGCGTGGTCTGGCGCGCGTACGACCAGTTGCTCGACCGCACCGTGGCGATCAAGGAGGTCCGCTACACCGGCGTCGGCGAGGCCCAGCGGGCCAACCTCAACCGCAGGACCATCAGGGAGGCGCGGGCGGCCGGCCGCCTGGACCACCCCTCGGTGATCGTGATCCACGACGTGGTCGAGGAGGAGGGCCGCCCGTGGATCGTCATGCAGCTGGTCAGGTCGCGCTCGCTGGCCGAGGTGATCCGCGAGCGCGGGCCGCTGCCGGTCGAGCAGGCCGCGGTGATCGGCGGGCGGGTGCTCGACGCGCTGCTCGCCGCCCACGCGACCGGCGTGCTGCACCGCGACGTCAAGCCTGAGAACGTGCTGCTGGCCGACGACGGCCGGGTGGTGCTCACCGACTTCGGCATCGCCTCGCTGGAGGCCGAGGCCGGCCTGACCGCCACGGGCGGCCTCGTGGGCACGCCCGCGTACATGCCGCCCGAGCGGCTGCACGGCGATCCGGCCAGACCCGAGTCCGACCTGTGGGCGCTGGGCGCGACGCTGTACGCGGCGGTCGAGGGCGCGCCGCCGTACAAGCGTGACTCGTGGGCGGCGACGGTGGCCGCGGTGCTGCGCGACGAGCCGGAGCCGCCCGCCAGGGCGGGGGCTCTCGCCCCGGTGATCATGGGGTTGCTCCGCCGCGACCCGGCCGCGCGGATGCCCGCCGGCGAGGCGGCGCACCTGCTG
>NZ_QNFZ01000705.1 GCF_003313395.1 Nonomuraea lactucae
CGGGTGGCGGGCCGTCATCGCGGCGACGACCACGCCGATCGGGCCGCGGGCGGGCGGCGGCGGCACCGTGAGCGTCGCGGTGATCCGCTCGCCCGGCGCGCCCTCGTACATCGGCCTGCCCTCCACCGCGACGAACAGCGTGGCCCCCACCGACCACACGTCGCTGGCCGGGCCGCCGGGGTCGCCCTCCAGCCGCTCCGGCGCGATGAACCCGGGCGAGCCGATCATGACGCCCTGCTCGGTCAGCGCGGCCTGGCCCTCCTGCCTGGCGATGCCGAAGTCGGTGAGCACCACCCGCCCGCTGTCCGTGAGGAAGACGTTGCCGGGCTTCACGTCGCGGTGCTGCAGCCCCTGCGCGTGGGCCGCGGAGAGCGCCTCCAGCAGGTCGGCGCCGATGCGGGCGGCGTGCTCCTGCGGCATCGGCCCGTGCCGCTTGACGACATCGCCCAGGGTGCCGCCGCGCAGCAGCTCCATGACCAGCCAGGGCCGGTCGTGTTCGACGATGACGTCGTGCAGCGCCACGATGCCGGGGTGGCGCAGCCTGGCGGTGGCCTGGGCCTCGCGCACCGCCCTGGTGACGAGCTCGGCCCGCTCCGCGGGCGGCAGGCCGTCGGGCAGGGTGAGCTCCTTGACCGCGACCTCGCGGTCGAGCATCTCGTCCCTGGCCAGCCAGACCCTGCCCATGCCGCCGCTGCCGAGCGGCCGCGACAGCAGGTAGCGGTTGGCGAGTCGTCCCCCGGACATACAGGGAAGCGTAACGAAATCCTCAAGAGAACGGATATCGTCCCGCGCCGCCCAACTGTCGGTCGCCGTCTCTATGGTCTTGGTCGTGGACGCGCTTCAGGGCACTCTCGACGAGCTCGGCACCCCGCTGAGTGACGTCACGTTCGTCGTGTTCGACCTCGAGACGACCGGGGGCTCGCCGGCCGAGCACGCGATCACCGAGATCGGCGCGGTGAAGGTGCGGGCGGGAGAGGTGCTGGGCGAGTTCTCCACGCTGGTCGATCCCGGCGGGCCGATCCCGCCGTTCATCTCCGTGCTCACCGGCATCACCGACGCCATGGTCATGGCCGCCCCGCGCATCGAGTCCGTGCTGCCGAGCTTCCTGGAGTTCATCCACGGCACCACGCTGGTCGCCCACAACGCGGGCTTCGACACCCGCTTCGTCAAGGCCGCCTGCGCCGCCCACGGCTATCCCCCGCCGGCCAACCCCGTCGTCGACACCGTCGACCTCGCCCGCCGCGTGCTCACCCGCGACGAGACGCCCAACAGCAAGCTGGCCACCCTGGCCAGGTTCTTCCGCAGCCCGACCGAGCCGTGCCACCGCGCCCTCCAGGACGCCCGGGCCACCGTCGACGTGCTCCACGGGCTGATCGAGCGGGCCGGCTCGTTCCAGGTCCACACGCTGGAGGAGCTCAAGTCGTTCGTCCGCGCCCCCACGCCCGAGCAGCAGCGCAAGCGCCACCTGGCCGAGACGGTGCCCCACTCCCCCGGCGTCTACCTCTTCGAGGACGAGCGCGGCGAGGTGCTCTACATCGGCAAGTCCACCAACCTCCGCAACCGCGTCCGCTCCTACTTCACGGCCGGCGAGACCAGGCCGCGCATCCGCGAGATGATCGGCATCGCCGAGCGGGTCCGGCACATCGTCTGCTCGACGGCCCTGGAGGCCGAGGTGCGCGAGCTGCGCCTGATCGGCGGCGCCAAACCCCGCTACAACCGCAGGTCCCGCTTCCCCGAGAGGGTGGTCTGGCTCAAGCTCACCCAGGAGCCGTTCCCCCGCCTGTCGATCGTGCGCGAGCTCAAGGACGACGGCGCCGCCTACCTCGGCCCGTTCGGCAGCAGCCGCTCCGCCGACGACGCCCGCATCGCGCTGCACGAGGCGGTGCCGCTGCGCCAGTGCACCCAGCCCATCAGCCTGCGCACCCGCCGCGCCGCCTGCGTGCTGCACGAGATGGGCCGCTGCGGCGCCCCCTGCGAGGGCGGTGAGACCCCGGCCGACTACTCGGTCCACGTCGAGAGCGCCCGCCGCGCCATGACCCTCGACGCCTCGCTCGTCTACGCCGCCGTGTCGGCCCGCATGGAGCGCCTCTCGGTCGAGCAGCGCTACGAGGAGGCCTCCGTCGACCGCGACCGCCTGGCCGCGTTCGTCCGCACCGCCGCCCGCATGCAGCGCCTCACCGCCATCACCCGGATCCCCCAGCTGGTCGCCGCCAGTCCCGCGTTCGACGGCGGTTGGGACATCCACGTCGTCCGCTACGGCCGGCTCGCGGCGGCGGGCGTCATGCCCCGGGGCGCCCACCCCACGCCGTTCGTCGAGTCGCTGGTCGCCGCCGCCGAGACCGTCATCCCCGGCCCCGGCCCGGTCCACGCGGCGAGCGCCGAGGAGACCGAGTGCATCCTGCGCTGGCTGGAGTCGCCGGGGGTGCGGCTGGTGGAGGTCGAGGGCGAGTGGAGCCTGCCCGCCCACGGCGCGGCCCGCCACAAGGCCCGCATCGACCTCGCCTACCGCCCACTCAAGGCCCCCGCCTCACGCGAGGGCCGCCCCCTGCGCTGAGCACCGCGCAGCCGCTCCTCCCGCGATGGGCGGCCCCGGTGGCGACCCGCTAGAGTTGGCCCATGGTCACGGCTATCGTTCACATCAACGCCGAGGTGGACCGGATTCCGGAGATCGCCCAGACGATCGCCGAGATCGACGGGGTCAGCGAGGTCTACTCCATAACCGGCGAGTACGACCTGCTGGCCATGGTCCGGGTCGCCGCCTACGAGGAGATCGCCGAGGTCATCCCAGGCCGCCTCAACAAGGTGTCCGGCGTCCTGCACACCGAGACCCACGTCGCGTTCCGCACCTACTCCAAGCACGACCTCGACGCGGCCTTCTCCATCGGCTTCACCGAGGCCGACTGACCGGCCGCCTCACCTCACGGCCGTTTCCGCCTGCCCGTCCTGCTCACCCTGCTCGGACGGCTCTCCCTCCACGTCCGGCCTCCGCTGCCCGGACGGCTCTTCCTCCATGTCCGGCCTCCGGTGCCCGGACGGCTCTTCCTCCATGTCCGGCCTCCGGTGCCCGGACGGCTTCTCCTGCCCATCCGGCTCGCCTTGCTCGGACGGCTTCTCCTGTTCGGACGGCTGCGCCTGCTCGTCCGGCGGGCGGACCGCCCGCTTGGCCAGCCGTACGTTGATCTGGCTCGCCTCGTCGGCCGTGATCACGCCGTGTGCCAGCGTCACGCCCAGCGCCTCGGCGATGAGCGTCTGGTTGACGTCGACGGCCGCCTCGACCAGCGTCGCGTAGGCATCGACGCGAGCCCGGGCGTCCCGCCAGGACACCGCCAGCAGCACCGCGCCCGCGAGGAGCCCCGGCCACCAGAGCGCGCCGAGCCCCAGGTAGAGCAGCCCCCAGCCACCGGTGCGCGCCGCCGCGTCCACCGCGCCGCGCGCCTCGCCGAGCGTCTGCCGCTGCCCGTCGGGCAGCACCAGCCACAGC
>NZ_QNFZ01000706.1 GCF_003313395.1 Nonomuraea lactucae
GCCCGGCGGCGGCCGGGTCGGCGGTCACCACGATTACCCGCTCCACCGCGGGGCAGGAGAGCGCCGCCGAGACGGTGTCGCACGCGACGGCGACGGCCAGCCGCGCGCGGTGCGGCCCCGTCGCGGCGGCCAGCCTGGTCTTCGCCGCGACCAGCGTCTTGACCGGGATGACCAGTGACCAGCGGTTGCTCATAGGCTTAAGCATCGCGCCTCGACATCTCCCGCGGCGAACCGGGAGACTTGGGGCGCAAACCGTTCGGCTTGGAGGAGAGCATGAGGCGCCTCACGCGACCATCGCGTTTCTGGGAGATCCTGGCCGTGGTGATCGTGAAGCCGTTGTCACTGCTGCTGGTCGGGCGCGACTGGCGCCACGGGGAGCGCGTCCCCCGCCAGGGCGGGGTGATCATCGCGACCAACCACCTGTCTTGGACCGATCCCGTCCTGCTGGCGCACTTCCTGTACGACCACGGGCGCTGGCCGGTCATCCTGGCCAAGTCGGCGCTGTTCAAGGTGCCACTGCTGGGCCGCGCGGTGCGCGCGCTGTGCGCCGTCCCCGTCGAGCGGGGCAGCAGCGAGGCGGCCAGGTCGCTGCACGAGTCGGCGCAGCGGCTCAAGGAGGGAGGGGCGATCCTGTTCTACCCGGAGGGCACCTGCACCCGAGACCCCGACCTGTGGCCGATGGTGGGCAAGACCGGCGTCGCCAGGCTCGCGCTGCAGAGCGGCGCCCAGGTGATCCCGGTGGCCCACTGGGGGGCGCACGAGTTGCTGCCGTACGGGGAGAAGAGGCCGAGGCTGTTCCCGCGCAAGACCTTCCACCTGTCGGTGGGCCCGCCCGTCGACCTGTCCAGGTACGCCGACCGCCCGCCGCACGCGGACGTGCTGCGCGAAGCGACCGCCGACATCATGGCGGCGGTCACCGCGCAGCTGGCGGAGCTGCGCGGCGAGAAGGCCCCCGAGACCCCCTACGACCCGGCGAGGCAGTGATCCGATGACGAAGGCCGCCGTGTTCGGCACCGGCTCGTGGGGCACCACCTATGCGATGATCCTGGCCGAGGCCGGCAACCGGACCACGCTGTGGGGGCGCAGGCCGGAGCTGGTGGAGGCGATCGACCGCACCCACACCAACCTCGACTACCTCCCGGGCGTGGCGCTGCCCGGCTCGCTGCGCGCCACGACCGATCCGGCCGAGGCGCTGGACGGGGCCGACTTCGTGGTGCTCGCCGTGCCCTCCCAGTCGCTGCGGCCCAACCTGGCCGCCTGGCGCGAGCACATCCCCCGCGACGCCGTCCTGGTCAGCCTGATGAAGGGGGTCGAGCTCGGCACGACCAAGCGGATGAGCGAGGTCATCCGCGAGGTGGCGGGGGTGGCCGAGGATCGCGTCGCCGTCGTCTCCGGGCCCAACCTGGCCAAGGAGATCGCCCAGCGCCAGCCCGCCGCCACGGTCGTGGCCTGCGCCGACGAGAGCGTGGCGGAGCGGCTGCAGGAGGCCTGCCACCTGCCGCCGTGGTTCCGCCCCTACACCAACCACGACGTGGTCGGCGTCGAGCTCGGCGGGGCGGTCAAGAACGTCATCGCGCTGGCGGTCGGAGTGTCGGTGGGCATGGGCATGGGCGACAACGTCTCGGCCATGCTGATGACCAGGGGTCTGGCGGAGATCTCCCGGCTGGGCGCGGCGCTCGGGGCCGACCCGCACACGTTCGCCGGGCTGGCCGGCATGGGCGACCTGGTTGCCACCTGCACCTCGCCGCTGTCGCGCAACCGCACGTTCGGCGAGCGGCTCGGCCGCGGCATGACGCTGGCCGAGGTGATCGCCACCACCAGGCAGACCGCCGAAGGGGTCAAGTCCTGCGAGTCGGTGCTGGAGCTGGCCAGGAAGCACGACGTCGAGATGCCGATCACGGAGGTCGTCGTGGGCGTCGTGCACGACGGCATGTCGCCGACCGAGGCCGGGATGCTGCTGATGTCGCGTTCGCCGAAACCTGAGCGATACGGGGTGTGACCCGACCATTGCGGACACCACCCCAGGGCTTGACTCGCTGTAGGAGGGACACACCGGTAGATTCGGACGTCATGAGCAAGCCGCGCGTCGCTGTCGTATTCGGGGGTCGCAATTCCGAGCACGCCGTGTCCCTCATGGGCGCGGGCAGCGTGCTGGAGGCGATCGACAAGAGCAGGTACGAGGTGATCCTCATCGGGATCGCCCAGGACGGCAGGTGGGTGCTGGCCGCGTCCGACCAGCGGTTCGCCATCGAGGCGGGCGAGCTGCCCGAGGTCGACACCTCGGGCGCGGCGCTCGCGCTGCCTTCCGGCGAGGGCTCGCTGGTGGCCTACGAGCCGGGCGGCATCCCCGTCGAGCTCGGAGCGGTAGACGTGGTCTTCCCCGTGATGCACGGGCCGTTCGCCGAGGACGGCACCATCCAGGGGCTGCTGGAGATGGCCGGGGTGCGCTACGTGGGCTCGGGCGTGCTGGCCAGCGCGGTGGGCATGGACAAGGCGTACATGAAGACCGTGATCGCGGCGGCCGGGCTGCCGGTCGGGCGGCACGTGGTGGTGCGCGACCGCGACTGGCGGCTCTACCGGGAGCGGGTGCTCAAGGAGGCCGAGGCGCTCGGCTGGCCGGTGTTCGTCAAGCCCGCCCGCGCCGGGTCCTCGCAGGGCATCTCCAAGGCCCACGACCAGGCCGAGCTGGAGGAGGCGATCGAGTTCGCCCGGCGGCACGACCCCAAGGTGCTCATCGAGGCCGCGATCGTGGGGCGCGAGATCGAGTGCGCGGTGCTCCAGTCTCTCGGCGACGAGCCGCCCGGCGCTTCGGTGCCCGGCGAGGTGAAGGTCGAGGGCGGGCAGGAGTTCTTCGACTTCGAGGCCAAGTACTATCCCGACCAGATGTCGCTCACCGTGCCCGCCGACATCCCCGCCGAGGTGGCCGAGCAGCTCCGGGCGATGGCCGTGCGGGCGTACGAGGCGCTGGAGTGCGAGGGGCTGGCGCGGATCGACTTCTTCTACACGTCCGACGGTGAGCTGATCTTCAACGAGATCAACACGATGCCCGGGTTCACCTCCCTGTCGGTGGCGCCGCAGCTGTGGGCCGCCTCGGGCCTGACCTATCCGGAGCTGGTCGACCGGCTCATCCAGCTCGCGCTGCACCGGTCAGCGGGGCTGCGCTGACACCTGGCCGATCGGGCCGGAGAGCTCGGCGAGCACGCCGCCTGGCGCGTGCGTGCCCGCGATCGTGACCTCCACGTAGGCGGGCGCGGCGATCGCGGTGAAGAGGGCCGGCTTGTCCGGATCGGCGAACCAGCCCACGCCGCCGATCTCCTGCAACCGGTCGGTGGGCGCCATCCGGGCGGGCCGGGGCACGCCGCAGCGCAGCCCGATCTCAGCCTCACCCCAGACGGCGACGTACGGCGACTCGGGCGTGGACGTGCCCCGCCCCGCGCCGTCCAGCGTCCGGGGCAGCCGCTCGGCGAGCGCGCGGCACGCC
>NZ_QNFZ01000707.1 GCF_003313395.1 Nonomuraea lactucae
CGGTCGCGACCGGCGCGCCTGAGCGGTCGGCCTCGATCAGGGCGGCGAGGTTTCCGGCGAACTGCTGAAGCAGCCTGACCGACACGGCGGCGATCGCGCCCTTGCCGAACTGGACGATCTTCCCCCTGATCAGCAGGTCGGTCCTCACCCGGATCACCGCCCCGGAGGGCGCCTCCACCACGGTGAGGACGATCTCGGCCTCGGCGTCGCCGCCGCCGTGGGTGTCGGCGCCCCGGCCCTGCAGCCGCAGCCGGCGCAGGCCGGGATCGACCTCCAGGAAGCGCACGGTCCCGGCGTACGCGGCGGTGATCGGGCCGACCTTCACCTTGACCCCGCCCCGGTAGGCGTCACCGTCGCGGCCCTCCAGGGCCGCGCCGGGCAGGCACGTCACCACTCGCTCGGCATCGCTGACCAGCGCGAAGACCGCGTCCGGCGAGGCGGCAACGGTGATCTCGTTGTCCAGGATCATCGGGAGTCCCCCGTTTCGCGGCGCCGCCCCCGGGCGCAGTCCTCGATCGCGTCGATGATGGTCTGGTAGCCGGTGCACCGGCACAGGTTGGCGGACACGACTTCGCGGATCTCCTCTCTCGTCGCGTCGGGACGTTCGGCGAGGAAGCCCTCGGCGAGCATCAGGAAGCCGGGCGTGCAGAACCCGCACTGCAGGCCGTGGTGGGCGGAGAACGCCCGCTGGAGGTCGTTCAGGTCGCCGTCGACGGCCAGGGACTCGACCGTGCGGATGTCGTGCCCCTCGGCCTGGGCCGCGAAGACCAGGCACGCGCGGGCCGGAGCGCCGTCGAGCAGGACGGTGCAGGCGCCGCAGACGCCGTGTTCGCATCCGACGTGGGTGCCGGTCAGGCCGATGTGGTGCCGGAGCACGTCCACCAGGGTGTGCCGCGACTCGACCACCAGGTCGTCGTGCCGCTCCCCGTTCACGGTGAGGCTGATCAGCAGTTTCTCGGTCATGAAGTCGCTCCGATCGCCCGCTGCACCGTCTCCGGCCGGATGGGGGTGTCGTCGAGCTCCACCCCGGTGGGGCGCAGCGCGTCGTTCACGGCGTTCAGCACCGCGGCGGGAGCGCCGATCGTGCCGCCCTCCCCGGCGCCCTTCGCCCCGCTCTCGGTGAACGCGCACGGCGTCTCCAGATGGCGGATCTCGATGTCGGGGATCTCGTTCGCGGTCGGCACCTTGTAGTCGATGAACGACGCGCACGACGGTTCGCCCTGCGCGTCGTAGGTCACCTGCTCGAACAGGGCGCCGGCGATGCCCTGGGCGATGCCGCCGCGGCACTGCCCCTCGACCACCCGCGGGTTGATGGCGACCCCGCAGTCCTCCACGCAGACGTAGCGCAGGAACTCCACCCGCCCCGTGCCGGGATGCAGCTCCACGACCGCGCCGTGGGCTGCGTTGGAGAACGTCCCGTCGCCGTGCACGTCGAACGACGCGCTCGCGGACAGGCCGGGTTCGGCGTCCTTGGGGAGCAGGTCGGCCCTCAGGTAGGCGACGCCGGCCAGCTCCCGGTACGTCAGCGCGCGCCCGTGGTCGTCGCGCCTGCGCACGCCCCCGCCGTGCGGCTCGACGTTGTCGCTCGTGGTCTCCAGGAGGTGCGCGCCCAGGAGCAGGAGCCGGTCCGCAAGCCTGGTGGCGGCCCGCGCGACCGCGCTGCCGCCGATGGTGGCCGACCGGCTGGCGAACGTCCCGAACCCGTAGGTGATCCGGTCGGTGTCGCCCTGGTGGATCTTGACCTGGCCGAGGTCGAGGCCGAGCCGGTCGGCGACGATCTGGGCGAGCGTGGTCTCGTGGCTCTGCCCGTGGCTCATGGTCCCGGTCGTCACGGTGACCGCGCCGGTGAGGTCCATCTTGACCTCGGCGAGGTCGAAGCCGGGCACCACGGCCATCTTGCGCTTGGCGAACGCGCCGGAGCCGTAGCCGGTGCGCTCGCTGAAGCAGGAGTAGCCGATGCCGACGAAGCGGCCCTCGGCCGCGGCCTGTTCCCTGAGCTCGTACCAGCCCTCGTCCGTGAGCATCCGCTCGCAGAGGTTCAGGGACTCCAGATAGGAGCCGGGGTCGTAGGTGACGTCGTTGACCCCGGTGTACGGGAACTCGACGATCAGGTTGCGCCGCCGGATCTCGACCGGGTCCAGGTCCAGCTCGCGGGCCGCCCGTTCGAAGAGCCGCTCCATGACCATGACGATCTGCGGCCTGCTCACGCCCCGGTAGGGCGCCGACGGCGCCTTGTTGGTGGTGACGGCCCGGCCGCGCACCCGGTAGGCGGGGACCCGGTAGACGCCCGGCATCTCCGCCGACGCCATCAGCGGCTCGATGCCGGCGGTGAACGGGTAGCAGGAGTAGGCGCCCATGTCGCACACCACGTCGGCGTCGAGGGCCAGGATCCTGCCGCTCTCGTCGAACGCGGCGCGCACGTCGTAGCGCTGCTCGCGGGCCAGGAACGAGGCGGTGAGGGCGTCCCGGCGGTCCTCGATCCACTTCACCGGGCGGCGCAGCCGCAGCGCCGCCGCGGCGGCGGCGATCTCCTCGCGGCCGACGACGCACTTCTGCCCGAAGCCGCCGCCCATGTCGGGCACCACCACGCGGACCGCGCGCTCGGGCAGGCCCAGGCACTCGGCCGTGGCCGTGCGGACCAGGTGGGGGACCTGGGTGCAGGTGCGCACGAGGAGCTGTTCCTCGCGCGCGTCCCAGGTGACGACGCTGCCCCTGGTCTCCAGGGGCAGCGCGTTCTGCCGGCCCGTCCGCGACCGCACGCGCACCACGCGGTGAGCCGCGGCGAAGATGTCGTCGATGCCCTCGGTGGCGAACATCGACACGTCCACCAGCGTGTTCGCCGCCGCCGCGGCGTGCACGAGCGGCGCTCCAGGAGCGAGCGCCTGCTCGTCGGAGAGCACCGGCGGGCCGGCCTCGTAGGTCACCCTGGCGGCCTCCAGGCCGTCCTCCACGGAGTACGGGTCCTCGGCGAGCACGATGGCGATCGGTTCGCCGACGTAGCGGACCCGGTCGCGGGCCAGGACGGGCATCGCGGTGGGCACGAACTCCGACGGCGGCCGGTCGAGGACGGCCGTGATGTCACCCAGCTCCAGGTCGGCGGCGGTGAACGCGGCGACGACACCCGGCACGGCCAGGGTCGCGGACAGGTCGACGCCGGCCACGCTCCCGTTGGCGATCGTGCTCCGGACGAACTGCGCGTGCAGCATGCGGGGCAGGTGGATGTCGTCGACGAACCTCCCGTTCCCGGTCAGCAACCGCGGGTCCTCGCGACGGGCAGCCGACTTTCCGACCCAGCTCATCGCGTCATCGCCTCCTCACATGCCCGGACGAGCAGGGTCCTGGTGAGGGCCCTGCGGTATTCGGCGCTGCCGTGGCCGTCGGCCGGCGGGTCGATGGCCGCCGCGGCGGCCTCGGCGCATTCGGCGAACGTCCCGCCTCGTGCCAGCACCGCCTCGGCCTCCGGCACCCGCGCGGGCGCGGGCCC
>NZ_QNFZ01000709.1 GCF_003313395.1 Nonomuraea lactucae
CCTGGCCGCCGCCCTGACGGTCGCGCCGGCCTCGGCGGCACCGCGGGCGGCGACGCCCACCCCGCCGGCCGACGCGACCGGCGTCGTCGAGGACCTCGTCCTGCCCATCGAGGACGTCGTCGGCGAGGTGGAGTTCCTCGACGGCACGGAGAGCGAGTCCGAACGGGGCACCCAGGTCACGGTCGCCCTCACCAGCGACGTCCTGTTCCCGCTGGACAAGTGGGCGCTCACTCCCACGGCCCGGCAGCGGCTCCGGCAGGTGGCCGGGAAGGTCAGGGCCGAGACCGCCGGCGGCGTGGTCAAGATCGAGGGGCACACCGACGACCAGGGCTCCGACGCCTGCAACCTCACGCTCTCCCGTCGCCCGGCCCAGGCCGTGGAGCGGGCCGTACGGGGAGTGCTCTCCGGCGCGGGCGTGACCCTCCAGGCCGGCGGGTACGGCGAGAGCCGCCCCAAGTTCCCCAACATGGTCGAGGGCAGGCCCATCGAGAAGAACCGCGAGAAGAACCGCCGGGTGGAGATCGTCTTCGACGTCAAGCAGTGAAACGTCAGGCAGTGAACGGACGCGGGGCCCGTTCAGTCACCCGGCAGCCGGCCCAGCGTCACGGTATACGCCTCTCGCATGTCTCGCCTGCTGAGTTTGCCCGTGGGCGTGCGGGGGAGCGCGTCGCGGTACTCGATGACCCGCGGGTGCTTGAGCCTGGCCAGCCTCGGCTCGCAGTGGCGGAGCAGCTCGTCGGTGAGCGCGCCGGTGCCCGCCACGCCCGCCAGGGGCTGGACGAGCGCCACCACGCGCTGCCCCCACTCGGGGTCGGGCACGCCGATCACCACCACGTCGGCGACGGACGGGTGCTCCAGCAGCACCGCCTCGATCTCCGCCGGATAGATGTTGACCCCGCCGGAGATGATCAGGTCGGTCCTCCGGTCGAGCAGGAACAGGTAGCCGTCCTGGTCCAGGTAGCCGATGTCGCCGGGCGTGTAGTCCCGCCCGCGCATGGCCGCCGCCGTCTTGCCGGGGTCGCCGTGGTACTCGAACCGGTTGACCCCGCGGATGTAGACCAGGCCGGGCTCGCCCGGCGGCTGCTCGCGGCCGTCGTCGCCGACGATCGTGAACGCCATCCCGTCGAGCGCCCTGCCTACCGTGCCCGGACGGGCCAGCCACTCCGCGGAGGAGACCATGGTGGCCACGGCCGCCTCGGTGGAGCCGTAGTACTCCCAGAGCACGGGGCCGAGCCAGTCGATCATCGCCCGCTTGGTGGCGGGCGGGCAGGGGGCCGCGCCGTGGTAGAGGTGGGTGAGCGACGAAAGGTCGTGCCTCTCCCGATCCGGTACGGCCAGCATCCGGTGGAACATGGTGGGCACCATGAACGCGTTCGTCACCCGGTGCCGCTCGATCAGCCGCAACGTCTCGGCCGCGTCGAACCGCTCGGGGGCCACGACGGAGTGCCCCAGGTGCAGCGCCATCATGGCCTGGCCGTACGGGGCCGAGTGGTAGAGCTGGGAGGACACCAGGTGCACGCCCCTGGGCGGGAGCCCGAAGTGCCTCCAGCTCTTGCGCATCATGATCGGGTAGGCGTCCTCCGGCGTGAGGTCGAGCAGCGGCCTGCGCACGCCCTTGGGGCGGCCGGTGGTGCCGGAGGTGTAGAGCATCATGGACCCGGCCCGCCGGTGCGGGGGCGCGCCGTCCGGCTGCCCGGCCACAAGATCGGCGACGGTGAGCGTCTCCGCCACGGCTCCCGCAGTGAGGGTCTCCGGCCGCTCCGCACCGGGTTCACCGGCGGTCCCAGGCTGCACGACCACCGCCTTCGCGCCGCAGTCGGACACGATGTAGGCGATCTCCTCGGCGGTGAAGTGCCAGTTGACCGGCACCAGGTAGGCCCCGATCTGGTAGGTGGCGAGCATCATGGTCAGGGCGTCGAGCCCGTTCTTCAGCACGGTCACCACCGCGTCGCCCGGCCCGGTGCCGCGCGCGACCAGGCCGTGCGAGGCGCGGTTGACGCGGGAGACCAGCTCGCCGTACGTCAGGCCGTCCGGGCCGAGCAGCGCGGGACGTTCCGGGTCGTGGACCGAGATGTCGTAGAAGCCACTCATGTCCGCGACCATACAGAATTACATTCTGCTGAGGGAATATCCCGGGGCCGGGTGACGTAATCTCGAAGCCATGGCGGACATCGGCGACCAGCGAGCCCCCTTCGATGCTCCCACCACCCCGTTCCAGAGAGTCGTCGTGCCCGCCGAGGACGAGACGGCGCTGATCCGCCGGCCGGTCTCCCGCGGTCCCTTCCTGCCCGCCACGCCGCCGAAGCGCGGGCTGTTCGGCAGGGTGCCGCTCAAGGTCGTCTACCTGGTCGGCGTCTCGATCACGACCGTGGCGGCCCTCGTGCTGACGTTCCTGATTTTCTCCGGCGACGGGGGCGGCGAGGAGCCGGCCTCGCGGCAGGTGGCCGGGCTGGCGTCCGCCCCTGACGGGGCCAAGCAGACGCCGAGCGCGGTCGCGCTGCCGCCGGTGCCCGCGAAGAAGGCGCTGGCCGGCCTGCCGGGCACCGCCTCGGTGGTCATCGGCATCGTGTACGACACCACGAACGGCATCAGCTACCCCAGGCTCGCCGCCCCGTGGGCGACCAAGTCGCACAAGCCGTTCACGTTCGCGCAGCGCATCGGCAAGGCGACGGCCCCGACCTCCCTGATCGGCTCGGCCATGGTCCCCGGCGCGGCGCCGAAGGCCAAGCCGTCGAAGGACTCCGAATACCGCAAGCTCGCCGCCCGCGCGGCCAGATGGACCCTGGGCAGGCAGTTTCCCGCCGGCGCCACGCTCTCCTGGACCGCCTCCCAGAAGCCGGCCCTGGCAACGGGGTGGACGCTCGGTTACAAGGTCACCTACACCGTGGCGGGCGAGACGCGGGTGTCGCAGGCGCTGGTCTGCGTGATCGAGGTGGGCAAGGCCAAGCCCGCGATGCTGTTCGCGACGATCCCGCAGAGCGGCAAGAAGCGCTGGCGCGACCTCAACACACTTGCCGCGCAGATCCGGCCCATCTAGGCCAGAAGCATCCTCTAGAATATGGTTCTGGGCATACTGGGACCGCGGCCGGAGGGTGAGCGATGGCGATCGGGTTGAACGAGGAGCACGAGGCGCTCCGCGAGTCAGTAGGCGGCTGGGCCGAGCGGCACATCCCCGCCGACCTGCTGCGCTCCGCCACTGACGAGGCTCCGCCCTTCTGGGCCGGCCTCGCCGAGCAGGGGCTGCTCGGCCTCCACCTGCCCGAGGAGGCCGGCGGATCCGGCTACGGGCTGATCGAGGCCGCGGTCGCCGTCGAGGCGCTGGCCGAGCGGATGGCGCCGGGGCCGTACGTGCCGACCGTGCTCGCCGGCGCGGTGATCCTCGCCTCCAAGCGGCACGAGCTGCTGCCCCGCCTGGCCGACGGCACGCTGACCGGCGCGGTGGCGCTGACCGGCGCGCTGACCGGCGCGCGCGGCGCCGACGGCGCCCTCGTCG
>NZ_QNFZ01000708.1 GCF_003313395.1 Nonomuraea lactucae
GCCAGGCGGCGCAGCCGGGCGAACAGCCACCGCGGCGCGTCGTGCCGCGCCCGGCGCAGGCCGATCGCGTTGGCGGCGCCGCCCGCGAAGAACACCAGCGGCATCACCTGGCTGAGCCACGTGACCGCCCACAGCCCCGGCGTCGCCAGGGCGTTGCCCGTGGTCAGCGTGGTCCCGTCGAAGGCCAGCACCGGGATCGTCCAGTGCTGCGCCACCACCAGCGCCATGCCGAACACCCGCAGCGCGTCGATGAACGGATCCCTGCCCGCCGCCGTCGCGCGCCCGGCGGAACCCGGCAACCGCGGCGGGGCCGGCCGGCCGGGCAGGGTGGCCGGACGTTCGAGCAGGGCGGCCATGGGGGCCTCGATTCATCGGGAACGGGATGAACCAAGGCTCCCGCCGGCGCCCTCCCGGCACACTGCCGCGAGCCGCCGTCTTCCGGTCAAGATCGCCCCACCGCGGCAGGTAGGGCAGTCCCTACCATCGGACGCGTGCGTACCAGATCGAACCGGGAGCCTCCTGGCCATACCGTTGACGCCATGCGCTCCCTGACAAGGCGTGTCCTGCTCGACACGCGCTACACGCTCGTGGGCTTCCCCGCGACCGTCATCGGCTTCGCGCTCCTGGTCGCCGGGCTCTCCGCCGGCGTGGGCACCGTGGTCGTCTGGGTGGGGGTGCCGATCCTGGCGGCCACGCTCCTGATGGCGCGGGGATTCGCCGACGCCGAGCGCGGCTGGCTGTCCGACGTGCTGCGGCGCCCGCCCGTACGCCCCCGCTACAAGCCGGCCCCCGCGGGGGCGGGCCGGTTCCGCAGGCTGGTCAACCCGCTGACCAGCGGCCAGTCCTGGCTCGACCTGCTCCACGGCATCCTGAACTTCCCCCTGGCGCTCTTGTCGTTCGTGCTCACCGTGGTGTCCTGGGCCGTGCCTGTCCTCGGGCTCACCTATCCGCTCTACGGCATCGTCACCTCCCGCATCCCGGACAACAAGGAGCTGCCCGAGCTGCTCGGCCTCGGCGACGGCTACCTGGTCAACTCGACGTTCTACGTGTCCCTCGGCCTGGTCTTCCTGCTGCTCATGCCGTTCGTGGTGCGCGGGTCCGCGCTGCTCCGCTCCGGGCTCGGCAGGGCGCTGCTGACCGGCGTCGCCGAGCTGAAGGAACGCATCAACGACCTGGCCGAGGGCCGGGCCGCCGCCGTGTCCGCGGAGGCGAACGCGCTGCGCAAGCTGGAGCGCGACATCCACGACGGCCCGCAGCAGCGCCTCGTCTCGCTCGCCATGGAGCTGTCCAGGGCGCAGCGCCAGCTCGGCAAGGACCCCGGGGCCGCCCAGCAGACGATCAGCTCGGCGATCGCCGCCACCCGCGAGACGCTCGACGAGCTGCGCGCCCTGTCGCGCGGCATCGCGCCGCCCGTCCTGTCGGACCGCGGCCTCGCCCCGGCGCTCGCCGCCCTGGCCGGACGCTGTACGGTGCCCGTCGAGCTCGACGTGCAGGTCGCCGAGCGTTACCAGGCGAGCGTGGAGAACGCCGTCTACTTCGTCGTCGCCGAGACGCTCACGAACGTCGCGAAGCACAGCCGCGCCACCGTCTGCACGGTCCAGCTCAGCCGCACGGGAGACACGCTGATGCTCACGATCGGGGATGATGGGGTCGGCGGCGCGCACGTCGCCAAGGGACACGGTCTCGCCGGGCTGGCCGACCGGCTCCGCGCGGTCGACGGGGAGCTCACGGTGCGGTCGCCGGACGGCGGGCCGACGGTGATCGTGGCGGAGGTGCCGTGCGCGTAGTCGTGGCCGATGACGCGGTCCTGATCAGGGAGGGCCTGGTCAGGCTGCTGGAGGAGTTCGGCTGCGAGGTGGTCGCGACCGTCGGCGACGGCGACGCCCTCGTCTCGGCCGTGGCCGAGCACCGGCCCGACGTGTCGGTCGTGGACGTGCGGATGCCGCCGTCCTTCACCGACGAGGGGCTGCGGGCGGCAGTCGAGGCGCGGCGCCGGGTCCCCGGGGCGCCCGTGCTGATCCTCTCCCAGTACGTCGAGGTCTCCTACGCCGACGACCTGCTCGCCGACGCCAGGGGAGCGGTCGGCTACCTGCTGAAGGACCGGGTCGTGGACGTCGAGGAGTTCCTGGAGGGCCTGCGGCGCGTCGCCGCGGGCGGGACCGTGTTCGATCCTCAGGTGGTGTCGCAGTTGATGGTGCGCAGGCGCAAGGACGACCCGCTGGCCCAGCTGACCCCGCGCGAGCGGGAGGTGCTGGGGCTGATGGCGGAGGGCAGGTCCAACCCGGCCATCGGCAGGCAACTGGTGATCAGCGACGGGGCCGTGGAGAAGCACATCAGGAGCATCTTCAGCAAGCTCGGACTGTACGCGGACGACGGCGACCAGCACCGCCGGGTGCTCGCCGTGCTCGCCTACCTGCGCTCCTGACCCTGTGGGCCCAAGGGGAGGGACGGCCGGCCGGTCCGCGCGGTCAGCCCGCGCGGACCCGGCCGCTCAGGGTCAGCCGAGCGCGTCGACCAGCTTCTTGCGCTGCTGGGCGCCCAGGCCGCCGAGACGGCGCTTCTCGTCGACGCCCGCCTCCTCCATCAGCGCGTTGGCCTTGGCCGGGCCGACGCCCTTGACGGCGCGCAGGGCCTGCGAAACCTTGATCTTCTTGGCGATGTCGTCATCGCGCTCGAGCAGCTGGGCGAAGGACAGCTCGCCCGCCTTGACCTTGGCCAGCAGGGCGGTGCGAGCGGCGCGGGCCTCGGCCGCCTTCTCCAGAGCCGCCTTGCGCTGCTCGGGGGTGAGAGTGGGAAGTGCCATCTGTCTCTCCTCGGGGAGTTAACGTTCGGGATTCTGTTACCCGTAGTGCAGTGGCTAATCATGGCGGATACCAGCGGTTCTTGGTGCGGAAAGCGACCGCTCGACGCGTGTGCCGCACCGAGGCCGCCGCCTCGGCGCGCGACATGTCCCGCGCGAGCGTCCTCCGCTGACCCCTACGCCGCCGACCACGCGCTCCCCTTCACCGTAATCCGCCAGGAGCGGTATGCCACCTCCCCCCTCCGTGCGCCGCGAGGGCGGTTTCAGCCCTGGCGGGTGGTATGCGTCACATTTCGCGGTCCGGGCGTGTCGCGTACCAGGAAGGCTGTTTGCGATCTTCCTGCCCTCCCGCACCCTTCAGAGCTGAGCTCGGCGCCAGGCCTCGACCCCCTGGACGGTGAGGAAGGCGTCGAAGACCGACTCCATGGCGCCGATCAGCGCACCCCGCCAGCCGAGCGCGGAGGCGGCGAGGCGGGGCGGCCGCTCGCGCCGGATCGTCATGAGGCCGCTCCCGAACTCCTCCATGAGCGTGGGCAGGGCGCGCGCGTGCAGGTCCACGCCGAAGCCGGACAGCGTCACGACCTCCGGATCGTGCGCGTTCACCAGAGCGGCGATGCCCCGGCCGAGCGCGCGGGCGTTCGCCGTCACCGCGCCCACGGCACCCCCGAGACCCGCCGCCGCGTCGGCGAAGACCCGCTCGGCCCGGCC
>NZ_QNFZ01000710.1 GCF_003313395.1 Nonomuraea lactucae
CGGCAGGCGCCCTCGCCACCGCGGCCCCCGCCAGGGAGTCCCGCACCGGCCCACGCGGGGGCCGCCACCGCGCCTGACACCCCAGAAGCCCCATGAGAGCGGCTCTCACAGCCGCGCCGGGCGCTCCAGGCCGTAGGCGTCCGCGAAGGACTCGAGCCGCGCCACGGCGTCCCTGCCGCGGCTCCACGGCCGGACGATGAGCCGGTCCACGCCGAGCGCCGCCCAAGACGCCACCTCCTCCGGCGCCCCCAGCTCGTACGCGTGCGCCGTCACCGACCCGGTCCCGCCCAGCGCGGCCAGCCGGTCGAGCTGCGGCCGGATCGACTCCAGGGTGTGCGGCATGCTGATCCACCCGTCGCACAGCCGCGCCGCCCGCCGCAGCGCGGCGTCCGACTCTCCCCCGCACAGGATCGGCAGCCGGTGCTGCACGGGCTTGGGCTCGAAGGCGACCTCGGCGAAGCTGTAGAACCGCCCCGAGTGCGCCACGGCGGGCTCGCTCCACAGCCGCCTGGTCACCTCGATGACCTCGTCCAGCCGCGCGCCCCGGTCGGCGAAGCCGAGCCCCACGGCGTCCCACTCCCCCCGGTACCAGCCCGCCCCGACCCCGCAGACGGCCCGCCCGGAGGACACCACGTCGAGCGTGGCGAAGGCGCGGGCGGAGATGAACGGGTGGCGCAGGGCGAGCAGGTGCACGGCCGTGCCGAGCCGCACCCGGGAGGTGCAGGCGGCCAGCCAGCACAGGTAGGCGGGCGCGTCGAACAGCGGCGTCCCGGGCTTGATGCCGGGCTCGGACGTCCCCGGGTAGGCGGCCGTCGACAGGTCGGTGGCGAAGACCAGGTGCTCGGGCAGCCACACCGACTCGAAGCCCAGCTCGTCGGCCGCCACCGCGACGTCCTTCCACGCGGCCGGGTGCAGGAGCCCGAGCGGCACCCCGTACTTCATGGGAACCGCCTCGTGTCACCGCCGAGCACGGCGTCCCGGATCACGGCGCGGTGGGCCGAGCCGCTCCCGTAGGCGGCCGACAGCGACCACGCGCGGGCCAGCCAGAACCGTAGGTCCAGTTCCTCGGTGTAGCCGATGGCGCCGTGGGTCTGCAGGGCGACCCGCGCCGCCAGCGAGGCGGCCTCCCCTGCGGCGGCCTTGGCGGCGCTCGCGTCGCGGTCCGCGGTGACCGCGCCCGCGTCCACGCAGACGGCAGCCCGGTGGACGAGCGGCGCGGCGAACGACACGGCGATGGCCACGTCGGCGAGCCGGTGCTTGACCGCCTGGAACGAGCCGATGGGCGCCCCGAACTGCGTGCGGGTGCGCGCGTAGGCCACTGACTCGTCCAGCAGGTGCCGGGCGACGCCGATGAGCTGCGCGGCGGTCGCCACGGTGGCCCGCAGCAGGGCCGGCGCCAGGGGCCGCTCCAGGGGCGCCGAGTCGGCGTACGCCACCTCGAACAGCGGGCGGCACGGGTCGGCGCCGGGGCGGGGTGTGAGCCGTACCGCGTCCTTGGACACCAGGCGCGGCCCGTCCGGCCGCGCGACCACGAGCAGGTCGGCGAGGTCCGCGTCCGGCGCGCACGCGCCACCGGGAGGCACGACGCTCACGCGGACCGCGCCGGAGGCGAGCTTGGGGACGCCCGGCAGCAGGTACGGCGCCGCGATGGCGGTCTCCACGACGGGCCCCGGCAGGCAGGCCCGCCCGGTCTCCTCCAGGGCGGGCACCGCGTCCACCAGCCCGAGGCCGAGCCCGTCGGCCTCGGGCGGGACGAGCAGCCCGAAGAACCCGAGGCCGGCGAGCCGTTCCCAGGCGGGGAGGCGTTCGGTGCGCAGCGCCCGCGGCGGGCAGTCCTCGGCCAGCACGTCGCGCACGGTCGCGGCCAGGGCGAGCTGGTCGGGGGTGAAGGCGAAGTTCATCGGCACGCCTTCCGGACGGGCCGGAGGGCGGCGGCAGGCTCGTGGGTCATCGGGGCAGCCCCAGGATTCGCTCGGCGATGATGGTGCGCTGGATCTCGTTGGTGCCCGCGTAGATCGGCCCGGCCAGTGAGAAGAGGAAGCCGTCGAGCCAGGGCGTCTCCCCTGCCCGCTCCCCGAGCAGTTCCATGGCCAGGGTGTGCATGCGCAGGTCCAGCTCGGACCAGAAGACCTTGCCCATGCTGGCGGCCGGCCCGATCTGCTCCCCGGCCATGAGGCGGCGGGCGGTCTGGAACGTGTGCAGGCGGTAGGCCTCGGCGTCGGTCCAGCACCTGGCGGCCTGGTCGGCGAGCACCGGGTCGGCGTGCCTGGCCAGCGTGACGAGCCGGTCGGCGGTCGCCAGGAAGCGGCCAGGGCTGCGCAGGGTCAGGCCGCGTTCGGAGGAGGTGGTGGCCATGGCGATGCGCCAGCCGTCGCCCTCCTCGCCGACGACCATCGAATCGGGCACGAACGCCCCGTCGAGGAACAGCTCGGCGAACCCCGGCAGCCCGTCGAGCTGCGCGATCGGCCGGACGGTCACCTCGTCCAGGGGGA
This sequence comes from Nonomuraea lactucae, assembly GCF_003313395.1. Classification (GTDB taxonomy): domain Bacteria; phylum Actinomycetota; class Actinomycetes; order Streptosporangiales; family Streptosporangiaceae; genus Nonomuraea; species Nonomuraea lactucae. Next base: position 2,493 of record NZ_QNFZ01000710.1, read on the forward strand.
ACAGGAAGTACGTCAGCCCCTTGTGCCTGGCGCCGGACGTGCGGAACAGCCCGAACCCGTGCGAGGCGTACGCGGCGCGCGAGCTCCACGTCTTGTGCCCGTACAGCCGCCAGCCGCCGTCGGCCCGCACGGCGCGGGAGGTCAGCGCGGCCAGGTCGCTGCCCGCCTCCGGCTCCGACCAGGCCTGCGCCCACACGTCGTCGGCGCGCGCCATCCGGGGCAACCACGCGTGCCGCTGCTCGTCGGCGCCGAAGGCCATGAGCGTCGGGGCGAGCAGGAAGACGCCGTTCTGGGTGACCCTGGCGGGCGCGCCCGCCGCCCAGTACTCCTCCTCGAAGATCAGCCATTCGATGAGGGAGGCGCCCCGCCCGCCGTACTCACTGGGCCAGGAGACAGCGGAGAGCCGCGCGGAGGCCAGCAGCGCCTCCCACGCGCGGTGCGCCTCGAAGCCCTCGGGAGTGTCCATGGACGGCAGCGGTCCGGGCACATGGCCGGCCAGCCAGTCGCGAACCTCGGCGCGGAAGTCCTGCTCGGCCCTGGTGTAGTCGAGATCCACGTTACCAAGCTAGCGCACGCTTGGTTTCCTGAACAGGCGTGTGGCGGGGCACGGTCACCCAAGATAGGCGGCCCGCACCACCGGGTCGTCGCGCACGTCGGCCGGGCCTCCGGAGGCGATGACCCGGCCCAGGTCGAGCACGACCAGCCGGTCGCAGGCGTCCATGACGAACCCCATGTCGTGCTCGACCAGCAGCACCGTGGTGTCCAGCGCCGCGATGACCTCGCGCAGCCGTACGGTCTGCTCCGCGTCGAGACCGGAGGTGGGCTCGTCCAGCAGCAGCAGCCGAGGGCGGTCGGCGAGGGCACGGGCCAGCTCGACCAGCCGACGCCCGCCCACGGGGAGCGAGGCCGCGTAGGCGTCGCGCAGCTCCGTCAGCCCGCACAGCTCCAGCACCTCGGCGACGCGCTCGCCGCGCTCACGCTCCAGCCGCCGCCTGGCGGGCCACCCCACCAGGTCGGCGGCGAGGCCG
>NZ_QNFZ01000711.1 GCF_003313395.1 Nonomuraea lactucae
CCACCACGCAGTCCACGACCGGCGCCGCCGACTCGGGCGCCGTCCAGAGCGGCGCCCCGAGCGGCGCCCCGGCCAGCGGCTCGTCCGGAGGCGGCGCGCTGGCCAAGACCTCCGACATCCCCGTTGGCGGCGGGAAGGTCTTCAAGAAGCGAAAGGTCGTGGTGACGCAGCCCACGGCGGGCGACTTCAAGGCGTTCAGCGCGCTCTGCCCACACCAGGGCTGCGCGGTCACCGGCGTGGCCGACGGACTGATCGACTGTGTGTGCCACAACAGCAAGTTCAAGATCGAGGATGGGTCCGTCACCGAGGGCCCCGCCAAGGAGTCGCTCCGCGAGGTGGGGATCACGGTGGACGGCGACCGGATCACGCTGGCGTGAGGCGCTCTCGCCGCCGTACCTGTCACCGGCGTACGGCGGCGAATCACCGGCGTACGGCGGCGAAAGGTTCGGCGGCCGTCTTGTCGGTGGGGGCCGTTAGGCTTTGAACGTGGCGAGATCAGCGGGCGGCCCCTCCAGCTTCCGGCCCAGGCCGGGCTCCATCCCTGAGTCCCCGGGCGTCTACCGGTTCAGGGACGCCCACGGCCGGGTGATCTACGTGGGCAAGGCCAAGAGCCTCAGGCAGCGGCTCAACTCCTACTTCGCCGACTTCTCGGCGTTCCACCCGCGCACCCAGTCGATGCTGACCACCGCGGCCGACGTCGACTGGACGGTCGTCGGCACCGAGGTCGAGGCGCTGCAGCTCGAATACTCCTGGATCAAGGAGTTCGACCCGCGCTTCAACGTCAAATACCGCGACGACAAGTCCTATCCCTACCTCGCGGTCACGATGAGCGAGGACTTCCCGCGCGTCCAGGTGTTGCGCGGGGCCAAGCGCAAGGGCACCCGCTACTTCGGGCCCTACTCCCACGCCTGGGCCATCCGCGAGACCGTGGACCTGCTGCTGCGCGTCTTCCCGGTGCGCACCTGCAGCGCCGGCGTCTTCAAGCGGGCCGGCCAGATCGGCAGGCCCTGCCTGCTCGGCTACATCGACAAGTGCTCGGCCCCCTGCGTCGGCCGGGTCACCCCCGAGCAGCACCGCGAGCTGGCCGAAGACTTCTGCGACTTCATGGCCGGCAACACCAGCCGCTTCATCAAGCGGCTGGAGAGGGAGATGCGCGAGGCGGCCACCGAGCAGGAGTACGAGCGCGCCGCGCGGCTGCGCGACGACATCCAGGCCCTGCAGCGAGCCCTGGAGAAGCAGGCCGTCGTCCTCGGCGAGGGCACCGACGCCGACGTCATCGCGCTCGCCGAGGACCCGCTCGAGGCCGCCGTCCAGGTCTTCTACGTGCGCGGCGGCCGCATCCGCGGCCAGCGCGGCTGGGTGGTCGACAAGGTCGAGGAGACCACCCCGGGCGAGCTGGTCGAGCAGTTCCTGCTGCAGATGTACGGCGAGGCCGGCGCCGACGCGATCCCCCGCGAGGTGCTCGTGCCCGCCCTGCCGCCCGACGCCGAGGCCGTCACCGAGCTGCTGTCCGAGCAGCGCCGGGCCCGGGTCGACGTTCGGGTGCCGCAGCGCGGCGACAAGAAGTCCCTCATGGAGACCGTCGAGCGCAACGCCAAGGAGTCCCTCGCCCAGCACAAGATCCGCCGCGCCGGCGACCTGACGACCCGCGGCAAGGCGCTCCAGGAGATCGCCGACGCGCTCGACCTCGACCAGGCCCCGCTGCGCATCGAGTGCTACGACGTCTCCCACCTGCAGGGCGAGAACGTCGTCGCGTCGATGGTGGTGTTCGAGGACGGCCTGGCCCGCAAGAGCGAATACCGCCGCTTCGCCGTCAGGACAAAGGAGGGCGACGTCGCCTCCATCCACGAGGTGATCATGCGGCGCTTCCGCCGCTACCTGGAGGAACGCTCGGCCACCGGCGAGCTGGCCGCCGACGACGACGCGCACGGGCCCATCGATCCCGAGACGGGAAAGCCGCGCAAGTTCGCCTACCCGCCCAACCTGGTCGTGGTGGACGGCGCCGGCCCGCAGGCCGCCGCGGCGCAGCGGGCGCTCGACGAGCTCGGCATCGACGACGTCTCCGTGTGCGGCCTGGCCAAGCGGCTGGAGGAGGTGTGGCTGCCCGGCGACGACCAGCCGGTCATCATGCCACGCGCGAGCGAGGGCCTCTACCTGCTGCAACGCGTGAGAGATGAGGCACACAGGTTCGCCATCACCTACCATCGGTCCAAGAGGGCCAAGACCGTGAAGGAAAGCGCACTCGACGGCGTGCCGGGTCTCGGCCCGGCGCGGCGGCAAGCGCTCCTCAAGCACTTCGGCTCCGTGAAGAAACTGCGCGAGGCCACCGTCGCCGAGATCTGCGAGGTCCCCGGCATCGGCCCGTCGACCGCCGAAGTGATCGCATCGACGCTGAAGGGGGAGTCACAGTGAAGACGCGGGAAGGAGCGCCGATGCCCGTACGGAGAGACACGCGGATCGCAACGGGCGGATCGTCCGGAGTGCCACGAGCGTCAGGAGCTGCGACATGAGCGCGGCTCGTTCGTTCGTCATCGTCACCGGCATGTCCGGGGCGGGGCGCAGCACCGCCGCAAAGGCCCTGGAGGACCTCGGCTGGTTCGTCATCGACAACCTGCCGCCCGGCCTGCTGTTCGCCATGGCCGAGGAGGCGGGCAAGGTCAAGCTCGCCGCCGACAAGGTGGCCGCCGTCGTCGACGTGCGCAGCCTCGCCTTCACCACCGACCTCAACGCCGCCATCGAGGAGCTCGAGGCCCGGGGCGTCGGCGTGCGCGTGGTGTTCCTGGAGGCCAGCGACGAGGAGCTGGTGCGCCGGTTCGAGAACGTCCGCCGCCCCCACCCGCTGCAGGGCGAGGGCAGGCTGGTCGACGGCATCGCCCGCGAGCGCGGCATCCTGCGCGAGGTCCGGGCCAACGCCGACCTCGTCATCGACACCTCCTCGCACAACGTGCACGAGCTGCGCAACAAGATCGTCGCCTACTTCGGCGGCGAGGACCGTCCCGGGCTCCGGGTCAACGTGGTCTCCTTCGGATTCAAGTACGGCCTGCCCGTCGACGCCGACCTCGTCGTCGACTGCCGGTTCCTGCCCAACCCCCACTGGGTGCCCGAGCTGCGGCCGATGAACGGGCTCGACACGCCCGTCCGCGACTACGTGCTCGGCCAGCCCGGGGCCAAGGAGTTCCTCGACGCGTACGAAGAGGTCCTGCGGGTGGTGGCCACCGGCTACGCGCGCGAGGGCAAGAGCTACGCGACGCTCGCGGTGGGCTGCACGGGCGGCAAGCACCGCAGCGTGGCCATGGCCGAGCAGGTCGCCGCCCGGCTGCGCGACCGCGGGATGGAGGTCCAGGTGAGCCACCGGGATGTGGGGCGGGAGTGACCGATGAGCATCGTGGCCTAGACCCCGACCGCACCACCGTTCCCGCGCCGGCCGTGGACGGTCCCGCGCGCCCCGTCACACCACCGTCGGCTGCGGCCCGCCCTGTCGCACCACCGCCGGTGCCGGCCCGCCCTGTCGCACCGGCGTCGGTCGCGGCCCGCTCCGCGCCC
>NZ_QNFZ01000712.1 GCF_003313395.1 Nonomuraea lactucae
GCCGCCCAAGCTCGACTTCCTCGGGCGTCGTGAAACTTGACACAAACCTACAGAAACCAGCGACCGAAGATCGCTAGTCGTCCGAGCCCGCGGCCTCTGAGTTTGGTCGAAAGGTCATCGAAGCTCCACGAAAGGGTGGTTCACCGACGCGATCAGCCGGCCGCCGGGCCTGAGCACGCGCCGCATCTCGCACCGTCGGCGAACGGCAGCGGATCACGCAGGTCGACCACGTGCAGGGCCGCGTCGTCACCGAGCCGCCGGCTGGCCAACGCCGGCATCCCGTGAGACACGTCCGGGCGCGCCGGTCAGCCGGCGGCCGGAACGTAGGTCAGGTTGAGCACGCCGGTCTGGAAGGTCTCGGACCTGACCAGCTTCAGCGGGTGGGTCGGGGTGTCCTCGAACAGCCGTCGGCCACGGCCGACGACGATCGGGTGGACGAGCAGGTTCAGCTTGTCGAGCAGCCCGTTGGCGAGAAGCCACCGCACGGTCGTCGCGGAACCGGACATCTGGATGTCGCCGTCGGTCTGCTTCTTGAGTTCGCGGAGCCTGGCAGCGACGTCACCGGAGATGACGGTGGTGTTGTTCCAGTCCGCCTTCTCCAGGGTGTTCGTGACGACATACTTGCGGGCGTTGTTGAAGAACACCGCGACGTCCTGGTCGGCGTCCGCCGTCGGCCAGTACGCGGACCACTCCTCGTACAGCTTGCGGCCCATCAGGAACGCCGCCGCGCTCTGCATGCCCGCCTCCACCACGGCACCCATCTCGTCGTTCCAGTACGGGAAGTGCCACTGGTCCGGCGACTCGATCACGCCGTCCACGGAGATGAAGAAGTTCGAGATGATCTCAGCCATTGCCCTGCTCCCTGGTTGTCGGCGACTGGCAGGTTAGCCGGGAACCAGCGCTCAGGTCTTGTGCGGAAGCGACAGCGGCTCCGGTGGATCCTGATCGATCAACTGCGTGGCGGTCCGCCCGACGTAGCGGGACAGCGACCGTGCCAGGTGCGGTTGGTCGAAGTAGCCGAGCCGGTGGATCACATCGTGCGCTGGCACGCCCTCCTGGATCAGCACCGCCGCCTGCCTGGCATGGTCGATCTGCCGGACGGCGCCGCGGGTGAGCCCGGTCGCCGCCGCGAAGCGCCGCTGGATGGTGCGCTCGGACACGTCCGGTGAGGCGCCACCGAGCACCGCGGCGACGATCGGGGCGCAGACCAGAACACCTTCACGCGCCATCCCGCGTACGAACATCTCGGCATTTTCAAGCCCATCCGAGTCTTTACCCTCGTCCTCATGACGTCACCGCGTGAAAAGCGCGCGGTCAGGAGTCCATGTCCGCTTGGAGCGCTATTCGCGCGCAAAGTCAGGACGGTTGTCAAGAAGAGGAGCGCCCGTCCGAGCTCTCTCACGATATATACGCATATGTTCGCAATTTCCCGCCGGGAGGAGGGCAGTAGGCTCGGGGCGATGCGTGCACGACCCATCTCCCCCGAGGCGCTGGTCGAGGAGCTGGCCGAGCGGATCGCCGGCCTTCCGGGCGGCGGCCGGGTGCGGGTCGCCTTCGATGGGGCGCCGCCCACCCGTCCCGGTCGGCTGGCCGACGAGCTGGTGGCGCCGCTGAGGCTGCGCGGGCGTCCCGTGGTGCGGGTCTCCGCGGCCGACTTCCTGCGGCCCGCCTCGCTCAGGCTCGAGTACGGCCGGACCGACCCCGACGCCTTCTACGACGACTGGCTCGACAGCGGGGCGCTGGCCCGGGAGGTGCTCGAACCGCTGGGGCCAGGCGGCTCAGGACGGGTGCTGCCGGCGCTGTGGGACAGCCGGACGGACCGGGCGTACCGGCTGCCGTACGAGTCGCTTCCCGAGGGCGGAGTGCTGCTGCTCGACGGGACGCTGCTGCTGGGCCGGGGGTTGCCGTTCGACCTGAGCGTGCACCTGTGGCTGTCGGAGGCGGCGCTGGCGCGCGGGAGCCACGAGGACGAGCGGTGGCGGCTGCCCGCCTACGCCCGGTACGAGCGGGAGGCGCGGCCAGGGGAGAACGCCGACATCGTGGTGCGGGCCGACCATCCAAATCGCCTGGGACTCCAGATAGGGCAGACTTGATCCATGAAGATTCCCACTCATTGGTACAACATCGTTTCCGACCTCCCGGCACCGCCACCGCCACCGCTGCACCCCGGCACCGGGGAGCCGGTGGGGCCCGCCGGTCTGGCGCCCCTCTTTCCGATGGAGCTGATCAGCCAGGAGGTGAGCACCGAGCGGTTCGTGGCCATCCCGCAGGAGGTGCTCGACGTCTACAGGCTGTGGCGGCCGACGCCGCTGTTGCGGGCGCGCCGGCTGGAGAAGGCGCTGGGCACGCCCGCCCGGATCTACTACAAGTACGAGGGCGTCTCCCCGTCCGGCTCGCACAAGCCCAACACCGCCGTGCCGCAGGCCTATTACAACGCCCGCGAAGGCGTGCGCAGGCTGACCACCGAGACCGGTGCCGGGCAGTGGGGCAGCGCGCTGGCCTTCGCCTGCTCGCAGTTCGGCCTGGAGTGCGAGGTCTGGATGGTGCGGGCCTCCTACGACCAGAAGCCGTACCGTCGCTCGCTCATGCAGGTCTACGGCGCGACCGTGCACGCCAGCCCGTCACCGGTGACCGGGGCGGGCAGCAAGGTGCTCGCCGAGCATCCCGACTCCCCGGGCAGCCTGGGCATCGCGATCAGCGAAGCGGTCGAGGTGGCGGGCGCGGGTGAGGATGTCAGGTACGGGCTCGGCTCGGTGCTCAACCACGTGCTGCTGCACCAGACGGTGATCGGCGAGGAGGCGCTCCAGCAACTCGAGGAGATGCCCGACGTGATCATCGGCTGCACCGGAGGCGGCTCCAACTTCGCCGGACTGGTCTTTCCCTTCCTCCGCGAGAAGCTGGCCGGGAAGATCAACCCGACGATCCGCGCGGTGGAGCCCGCCGCGTGCCCCTCGTTCACCAGGGGCGTGTACGCCTACGACTTCGGCGACACCGCCGGGTTCACCCCGCTGCTGAAGATGCACACCCTGGGCCACGACTTCGTGCCCGACCCGATCCACGCGGGCGGGCTGCGCTATCACGGGATGTCGCCGCTGCTGTCGCACATGTACGAGCTGGGCATGTTCGAGGCGGTCAGCAAGTCGCAGAGCGAGTGCTTCGAGGCGGGCGTCCGCTTCGCCCGCACCGAGGGCATCGTGCCCGCCCCCGAGCCGACTCACGCGCTGGCCGAGACCATCGCCGAGGCGCTGCGCTGCAAGGAGACAGGTGAGGCGAAGGTCATCCTGACCGCGCTGTGCGGCCACGGCCACTTCGACCTGGCCGCCTACGACCGCCACCTCTCCGGCGCGATGGAGGACTACGCCGTGCCGCAGGAGCGCATCGACGAGGCCCTCGCGAACCTGCCGCGCTGAGGCCGGCGGGCACGGCGCCCGATGCAAACGCTCGATGCGAGCGACTCTGGTGAACGACTGAGGTGAACGACTGAGGCGGGCGGCCGGGGCGGGCGGCCCGGTCGCCGTCGGCGCCGCCTCCCGGCGCCGTCAGC
>NZ_QNFZ01000715.1 GCF_003313395.1 Nonomuraea lactucae
CCCTTCGCGGTGTCGGTGTACGGCGGGGCCGCCGCACGCCATCACCACGAACGGGCCCCGGCCGGATGGACACGGCCGGCAGGTAATTCTCACACTCGAGGACCTTCCCCGGCTGCCACGGGCAGGCCGGGGGGAGCCGACTGCCCGGCCTCCTGCGCGCTCGTGATGCGCAGGATCACCGCGGCGACCAGTGCCGCCGTGGCGAGCATCACCGCGATGTAGGTCATGTCGAACATGGCCGCGACCGCCGCGCCTTCCGGATCGTCCGCCTCCCGGAACATTCCACGGACCACGTTCGTCAGCAAGTAGCCGATCAACCATGCCGTCCACCAGGCGAAGACCAGCGGCGAGCGGCGCGGCGGAACGATCCGATGGGAGGCCGCCCAGATGTCGTCGACGATCTGCTTCGGGTACCAGAAGGCGATGATGGGCACGATCCAGCTGAGGATCAGCCAGGGCTTGCCGTGCCGGTGCCGGTCGGGTGCCAGCGACTCGGCGTTCGCCCGGGCCCGGAACAGCCAGATCAGGAACGTCGTGGCGGCGACGACCCAGGCCGTGGTGTCCGCGGTGTCCACTGCGGAGACCAGGGCGTCGCTTGTCTCGATCTCCGCCTCGCTGACGGACCCGGGGTCACTGATCATCCGGTTGATGATCGCGAGTTGGAACAGGTCGGTCACGACGACGGCGAGGCCTACGAGGCAGTAGAGCGCCAGCCCCCCGAGTGCGACGTTGGCCACGCCCCGGATCGGACGTAACGGAGGTGCCGACGGCAAGGGGGAGGGGTACATGGTCCGGCCTTTCGGAGACAGGGGCGCTTGATCGGCTCAGTATCGCGCCTTCGTGATCAACTGACGATTCACCGGTGAGGTCGGCTGGTGTTCAGGGGGTGGTCCGGAAGTGTACGAAGGGAAGTAGATCTTGATCTCTAGAGTGCCGCGAGGCCCGCCGCGCGGCGGGCGGTGCGGGAAGAGGGTGGTTCGCATGACCATGAGAAGCATTCGGGTGGGGCGTCGCGGCTTGGCGCTGCTGCTGACCGCCGGTGTCGCGTTATCGGGCGCGGGGGTGGGCCTCGCTCCCGCCTCCGCCCGGAGCTCCCCGGCCACCGTGAGCGATCCGGTGCCCTACGTCGATCCGTTCATCGGGACCAGGAACGGCGGCAACACCTGGCCGGGCGCCTCGCGGCCCTTCGGCATGATCTCCTGGAGCCCCACCAGCACGCAGGGCGACCAGACCAGCACCGGCGGGTCCAACGGCTACCAGTACGACGTCACCCGGGTACGCGGCTTCGCGCTCACCCACGTCAACGGCGCCGGATGCCACCCCGGCGCGGCCGGCGACGTGCCGATCATGCCGTACGTCGGCGAGGTCGGCAGCTCGCCGTCGGCCGACGCCACCGACAGGATCTACGCCGCCGACTTCCTGCACAACCACGAGCAGAGCGAGCCCGGCCACTACAAGGTGACGCTGTCCAGCGGGGTCACCACCGACCTCGCGGTGACCACCCGGGCCGGGGTGGGGGAGTTCACGTTCCCCCGTGGCTCGAAGGCCAACCTGCTGTTCCGGGTGTCCAACTCGCTGAACGGCAGCGAGGACGCCGAGATCGCCATCGACCCGGCCGGGCGGAAGGTCACCGGCTCGGTGCTGACCGGCGCGTTCTGCGGGCGCCGCGCCAACGGCGGGGTCAACAACCGCAAGAGCTACTACCGCCTGCACTTCACCGCCCGCTTCGACCGCCCCTTCACCTCCACCGGCACCTGGAAGGACGGCACGCACCGGCCCGGCGGCACGACCGCGACCGGCGGCGAGGGCTACGCCACCGGAGCCGACCGCCAGGGCCGCGGCTCGGGCGGCTGGGTCGGCTTCGACACCTCCGGCGATCCGACCGTGCGGATGCGGGTCGGCATCTCGTACGTCAGCCTCGACGGCGCCGAGCGCAACCTGAAGGCCGAGATCGGGGCCGGTGACACGGTGGACCAGGTGGCGGAGGACGCCGCGGACGAGTGGCGTGGCAAGCTGCGCGCCGTGCGGATCGCGGGCGGCACGACGCCGCAGCGCAGGGCGTTCTACACCGCGCTCTACCACTCCTTCCTCCAGCCGAACATCCTCAGCGACGTGGACGGCGGCTACCTCGGCATGGACCGGGCCGTGCACAGGGTGGAGAAGGGGCAGAGGGCACAGTACGGCAACTTCTCCGGCTGGGACCAGTACCGCGCCCACGTGCAGCTCCTCGCCCTGCTCGAACCCAGGGTCGCCGGCGAGTTCGCCCAGTCGCTGTTCAACTACGCCAAGCAGAACGGCGGCGTCTGGGACCGGTGGGTGCACGTCAACGGCGCCACCCACGTCATGACCGGCGACCCCTCGGCCGCCACGCTGGCCACCTTCTACGCCATGGGCGTGCGCGGCTTCGACGCTCAGGACGCCTTCGACTCGCTGGTACGCCAGGCCACCGTGCCGCACCTGGACGGCCTGCTCGACGCGGGCTGCCCCGGCCAGTGCGTCGGCCAGCGGCCCAACCTGCGGCAGTACCTCGACTCCAGGTACTCCGCGCACGACGCGTGCCACTGCTGGGGCGGCGCGGCCGAGACGCTGGAGGCGTCGGTCGCCGACGCGGCGCTGGCGAGCTGGGCCCGGCTGCTCGGCCGCGACAAGGAGTACGCGACGTTCTCCGAGCGCGGCCGGTGGTGGAGGAACGTCTACAACCCGCAGGCCGCCGCCGACGCGGGTTACATCCAGGCTCGCAGGCTCGACGGCTCCTGGCTCACCCCGTTCAACCCGGGCTCCGACGCCGGGTTCGCCCAGGGCACCAGCGCGACGTACACCTGGATGGTCCCGCAGGACGTGCAGGGCCTGGCCCAGGCCATGGGCGGGCGCGAGGTGGCGGCGCGCCGCCTGGACGGCTTCTTCCACAAGCCCGACGGCTCCTGGTCCGTGCGCGGCGGCGACCCGCTGCGCTACGACCCGACCAACGAGCCCGGAATCCACGCGCCGTGGCTGTACAACGCGCTGGGCAAGCCGTGGAAGACGCAGGAGACCGTGCGCCAGATCGTGGACACCGTCTACGGCGACGGCCCGGCCGGTCTGCCCGGCAACGACGACCTCGGCACGATGTCCGCCTGGTACGTCTACGCCGCGCTCGGCCTGTACCCGCAGGCCCCGGGCCGCGCCGAGATGCTGCTGGCCGGCCCGCTGTTCACCCGTGCCGAGATCCGCCCGAACGGCGGCAGGGCGATCACGATCGAGGCGCCCGAGGCGTCGCCGGTCAACAAGTACGTGACCGGCGTGGAGCTGCGCGGCAAGGCGTACTCGAAGTCGTGGGTGGACGGCTCGCTGATCCAGCGCGGAGGCGTCCTCCGCGTCGGGCTGGGCTGGAAGCCGAGCGAGACGTGGGGGACCGCCGATTCCGACATCCCGGCCGACCAGCCCTGGCCCGCGACCGCGGCCCAGTAGCGCCCGGAGACGCCCGTTGACGCGGCCCGCCCCAGGGAGACAGCCCGCGTAACGGCCCGCCCCGGGCAGACGGCCCGTGACGCGGCCCGCCCCGGGCGGC
>NZ_QNFZ01000713.1 GCF_003313395.1 Nonomuraea lactucae
CGGCGGTGGGCCGGGGCGGCCAGGTGTCGCCGACCGGCACGGGGCGCGGCGGGCGCGGGGCCGACACCAGCTCCAGCTCGGGGGCCTGGGAGAGGATGTCGGATTCCAGCTTGCGCAGCGCGGGCCCCGGGTCGATGCCGAGCTCGTCGGCCAGGATGCCCCTGGCCCTGCGCAGCGCGGCCAGCGCGTCGCCCTGCCTGCCGCAGCGGTAGAGGCCCAGGGCGAGCAGCCGCCAGCCCTCCTCGCGCAGCGGGTGCTCGGTCGTGAGCGCCTCCAGGTCGGGCACGGTCTCGGCGTGCATCCCGAGCCGCAGCCCGGTGTCGGCGTGGCGCTCGCGGGCCACCAGCCGCAGCTCGGCCAGCCGGTTGACCTCGGCCTCCGCCCAGGGCTGGTCGGCGAAGTCGGAGTAGGGGGTGCCCCGCCACAGGCCGAGGGCCTTCTCCAGGCGGCCGCGCGCCGACTGCGGGTCGCCCTCCTCCAGATGCTCGCCCGCGGCCCGTACGAGCTGCTCGAACATGAGCGCGTCGACCTGGTCGGGCGCCACCCGCAGGGCGTAGCCGGAGGCGACCGTCACCAGCAGCCGGTTGGGGCCGCCGCGCGGGCGGCCGGGCTCCAGCACCCGGCGCAGCCGCGAGATGTAGACCTGCAGACCCGACTGGGCGCCCTTGGCCGTGTCGTCGTCCCACAGGTCGTAGAGCAGCATGTCGACCGGCACGACCTGCCCTCTGGCCACGAGAAGCCGGGCGAGGACGGCCCGCTGCCGCAACCCGCCGAGGTCGAGTTCGTCGTTGTCGTACGCCTCGACTGGCCCCAGAACCCGGAACGCCACCATGTCAGCCGCCACGCTATGCGGGCTTCCGAATCGCGCACAAGGTCTTTGTTCTGTTTCCGATCGTCACTGGGAGGCCTTAGAGATCGCGGACGGGGGCTCCGCGGCGGCGCCGCGGCCGTTGCGCCTGCGCAGGAGCGCCCACGCGCCGAGCGCCAGGCCGCCGAACGGGATCTCGATAGTGTAAGTCCAGAAGCCGAAGAGCAGTGCGGTCGCCGTCGCCGGAGCGGTGTGCACCCCGAACGCGGTCAGCAGGAGCACCACCCCGCCCTCCATGATCCCCGCGCCGCTCGGCGTGATCAGTGCGCTGGTCAGCAAGCGCGACAGGGCGAAGACGGCGATCGACTCGGCCAGGCCGGGATAGGCGCCGGTGGCCACCATGCAGACCACCATGATCGCCCACTGGAAGCCGAGGAAGCACACCATGCCCAGCGACAGGCGGGCCCACCGCGTGTGGACGATGCCGGCGGTGTCGGCGCGGAGCCTGCCGAGCGCCTCGGAGGCGCGGACCTTGAGTCGGAGCAGCCGGGCCACGGCGTCGAGCCCCCTGCCCACGACGGCGGCGGCGCGGTCCCAGTAGAGCGCGGCCGCCACGACGGCGCACAGCGCAAGGATGGACACCGCGCCCACCCAGCCGGCCTTGGCCACGGCCGGGTTGGGCACCTGGCCGGCCACCAGCAGCGCCAGGATGCCGGCGGCCGGCAGCATGAACCTGAACAACGTGTTCCAGATGCCGCTGACCAGCGTCATCACCACGATCGGACGGTTGGCGAAGCCCCAGCCCCTGGTCATCGCGAAGGTCAGCGCCACCCCCGCCGCGCCGCCGAACGGCAGCAGGTTGCTCACCGCGCTGCCCGCCGCGTTGAGCGTCAGTGCCTGCAGGTGGCTGAGCCCCGGCAGGGACCCGGTCAGCACGAACGTGTAGGCCAGCAGGCTCAGCAGCCAGAGGACCGCCATCAGCACGATCACACGGGCGTCGAGCATGCGGAACACCGCGCCGATCTCGCGCCAGGAGACCGGCTTGCCGGTGAGCGCCTGGACGATCTGCGGCAGGTAGACGACGAGCGCCACCGCCAGCGCCAGGGAGAGCGCCGACAGCGTGATCTGGAGCCACTTGTTCTTCATCGGGGCCCAGTCTGCCGGGCGCGGGGCCGCTCCGGATCAATCCGGGGTTTCATTTCGGCCATCGGTCCAGAGGATGACGGAGGCGGGTGCCCGGCGGCAGGTCGCGCCGGACGAACCACTCGGTGCCGAAGACCAGGCGGTAGAGCGGGCCGGGCACCTTCAGCAGCACGGCCAGCGTGCGGTCGCTGTCGCCGCCGCTCGCCTGCGACGCGTGGGCGGCCATGGCCGCCCGTTTCTGCCTGGTGTACTTCCGGACGTTGACCCGGTGGGTGATGGTCTCGCCCGAGGAGTAGGCGCTCTCGAACGTGCGCACGTCGAACTCCGGCGGGAACCGGTAGACCTTGCCCGCCAGCCGCAGCAGCCGCAGCAGCGGATCGCGGTTGACCGTCGCCTCCAGCACGATCTCCGTGCCGGCGATCTCCGCCGCGCGCCGGCCCACCCGGTGCACCTGCACGTGGTCGGGGTGTCCGTAGCCGCCGGCGGGGTCGTAGATCGACAGCAGGTCGGCCTCCTCCTCCCGCAGGATCGCGGCCAGCCTGCCCGCCGCCTCCTCGCTGTCGGCGTCGATGAACGCGTTGTCGGGCCGATCCTCGGCGATGCCGCCCTTGGGGCTCAGCCCCGAGTCGCCGTAGTCCAGGCACTCGACGCGGGCGCACCCGAGCAGGGCGGCGGACTCGTACAGCTCCTTGAGCCGGGTGTGGCCCAGCTCCTCGCCCGGCTCCATCTCGGCCAGCCCGCGCTCGCCGGCGGTCGCCACCACGAGCACCACGCGGTGCCCCTCGGCCGCGAGCATCGCCATCGTGCCCGCCGTCAGCAGGGCCTCGTCGTCGGGGTGCGCGTGAAAGAACACAGCGGTACGTGGAGGCACACGCCCAGATTAGTCTGGGAGGGGTGCGGATCTTCCACGTGAGTGACTGTTACCTGCCGCGGCTCGGGGGGATCGAGGTCCAGGTCGCCGACCTCGTGACGATGCAGAGGCAGGCCGGCCACGAGGTCGAGGTGGCCACGGCCACCAGGGGAGAGGCGTCGCCCGGCGTCCACCGGATCGTCGCCGCGCTCCCGTTCGACCTGCCGGTGCACCCGTTCGGAGTGGGGCATCTCACTCGGCGCATGACGTCCTCGCGGCCGGACGTGGTGCACGTGCACGCGGGGGCGGTCTCGCCGTTCGCCTGGATGGGCGTGCGCGCCGCCGTACGCGCCGGGCTGCCGTGCGTGGTGACCGTGCACAGCATGTGGGACCCGCTGACGCGGGCCGCCTACCGGCTGCTGGGCCTGGCGTACGGCTGGCGGCGCTGGGGGCTGGTCGCCACCACGGTGAGCAACGCGGCGGCGGCGCCGATCCGCTCGGTGGCGGGCGCCGGGGTGCCGGTGCACGTGGTCTCCAACGGCCTCGACCTGTCGAGTTGGCGCCCGTCCCCCGCCACCGCGCTCCGCGACGAGGACCCTTCGGCGACGGGCCTCCGCGACGAGGACCCTTCCACGGCGGGCCTCCGCGACGAGGTGCACATCGTCGCCGTCGGCCGGCTGGCCCCCCGCAAGCAGCCGGTGCGCCTGCTGCGGCTGCTCCGCGGGGTGCGCTCGCGGGTGCCCCCGGCCGTGCC
>NZ_QNFZ01000714.1 GCF_003313395.1 Nonomuraea lactucae
CGGGCGGGCGACCCGCGTGGGCGCGGGCTTCGCGGAGGGCTTCGGCTCGCGGGTGGTGCGCACCGGCTCCGGCGCCTCGGCCCGCATCGCGCTCGGCGCGGGCCCAGGGGTGTGGAGCCTGGGGGTCGGCCTCGGCGTGGGCTTTCGGGTGGGCACCGGCTCCGGCTTGGGGCTGCGCGTCGGCCGCGGGACCGGGGGGACCACCACGGGCGCCGGACCGCACGCTCCGACGTGCACCGTCAGCACGGGAGCGTCGACACAGACCGACACCGGCCGGGAACCGCACGACCCGATGTGCAGCCGGATGCCGGGAAGGGTGACACAGACGGACACCCCCGCCCGCGACGGCTCCGCCCGTTCGGGCTCCCGTCCGGGCTCGGCAGCGGCGGGACCGCTCCCCCACAGCACCAGCAGCGCGCCCGCGAGGAGCACCCGCGTGCTCCTGCCCCCCAGGCCGGTGTCACCACCGCTCGGAACTCCCGGGCCGGTGTCACCACCGCTCGGAACTCCCGGGCCGGTGTCACCACCGCTCGGGGCGGTCCGCCCCGGCGCCTCCGGACGTGCCTCTGGCGGCGCAGCGCGCCTCGGCTCCTGGGAGCCTGTTGCACCGGTCACGGTCACACGCCTCCGGCGATGCGGGTGAACTCCTCCAGCGCGCCGCGGAAGGCGTCGGGCTCGACCGCCAGCGGCCCGTCGAAGACGTGCGAGATGTCCCAGGTCAGGTAGGTGCCGAAGCCAAGCAGGGCGGCCATCGCCAGCAGCGGGAGCAGGGCCGCGCCGCGGGGGCGGGCGCCGGCCAGGAACGGGAAGACGATGACCAGCACGCCGGTGACGAGGGTCAGGATGAGCACCCCGGGCGGCGGGGTGGAGGCGGCGTCGGCGGCGCGCTGGGCGCGGGCGCCCGACAGGGTGGCGAGGTGTCCGAGCACCTCGGTCCTGGCCTCCAGTGCCTGGGTGGACGTCGCCTCCATCGAGACGACCCTGGTGCGGAGCGCGTCGAGCCGTTCGGTGCCGACCGGATGGAGCCGCCCCTGCCGCATGGCCTGCCACTCGTCGTCGACCACGAACGTGACGTAGTCGCGCAGCCCGGCGCGTGTGAGCTCGGCCCCGGTGCCGGGCAGGCCGGACGCCGACCAGTAGGCGTCGACCGCGGCGCGGCTCTCGGCATGGGTGTTCTGCCGGGCGGCGTCGGCCGTGGTCCACGGCACGATGATCGCGATCGCGAAGACCAGCAGGAACAGGGCCGAGAGCATCGAGCCCGCGTGCCCGGCCGACGGCCCGTCGGCCCGGCCGTCCGGGCTGCCCTTGCTCGCGATCTTGAAGACGAGCGCGGTGAGCGCCACCACGCTCACCGCCGCCGCGACCGCAAGCGCGTACGCCACCATGAGGATCTCCAAAAGGCTAGTGAATACTGACCGTCACTTGACTATCACACTCCGCATTCAACCGTGAAGTCGGGCGACGGGGGAATGTGAGGGCGTACCAGGGGCGGGTGGCATGACGACATAGCGTGAGCGCCCGAGGCCGGTGGCACGGCGAGGGACATGACGCTCGCCCGCCGCCGGGTGCCGGTCGGGTTGACTTCCCCATTAAGGTAGTTCGGGTGTTGTTTGAGAAGGGGTGGGCGGCCTCGCCGCTGCGCTGGTTGATGGACACGCTCGGCCACGCCCAGCTCGAGCGGATGGCCGCCGAGCCCGGGCTGGTGGCCGCGGTCGACCAGCACGCCGCCGAGCTGCGCGAGACCATCACACTCGACCGCGAGACCCTCGGCGACTACCTGCTGGGCTTCGCCGACGAGCTGCGGCACCGGGGCTGGAGCTTCAGCGGCGGGCACGAGCCCGCGGCGGTGCGGCTGACGGCGATCTGCTGGCTGGCGCGCGAGCTCGGCCTGCTGGCCGACGAGTCCCCCGCCTGACGAGCCCTCAGCGCTTTCTCAGCCCTCCTCAGCGCCCCCTCAGCGCTCCCTGAGCCCTCCTCAGCTCTCTCTGAGCCCTCCTCAGCCCACTCTCTACGCTCCCTGCGTCCTCCTCAGCGCTCCCTGCGTCCTCCTCAGCGCTCCCTGAGTCCTCCTCAGCGCTCCCTGAGTCCTCCTCAGCGCTCCCTGAGTCCTCCTCAGCGCTCCCTGAGTCCTCCAGCGCTCTCTGAGCTCTCCTTCAGCGCTCGTTGAGCGGCCGGGGTCGGTGGACCCCGGCCGCTGCTCCGCCTTCGCCCGGGTCAGAACTCGGGCCGGTCCGGCCTGGCCGTGCCGGGACCGCCGGGCACGTCGGGACGGTCGGTCCTCGTGGCGCCGGGCGCGTCGGGACGGTCCGGCCTGGTCGCGCCAGGCATTTCCGGGCGTTCCGGCCTGGCGGCGCCGGGCGCGTCGGCGCGGATCGGCGTGGTGGGCTCGTTCGCCGCGGGCGTGGTCTGCGGCGTCTGGGCGGGCGCCATCTGCTGGGCGTCCCTGCGTCCCCGCTGGTACGCCTCGGCCTGCGCTCTGGCCTGCGGAGCCTCCGTCTCGATGGTGCCGAGCCAGCGCTCCCACCGCTGCTGCATCGGCCGCACCATCCCGCCGCCGAGACCGATCGCGAGGATCGCGCCGATGGTGGCGAGCACCGTGATCAGCACCGGCATGGTGACGGTCGTGGCCACGCCGATCTGGTTGAGCGCGGCGATGATGCCGAGCGCCCAGATGAACACCGCGGCGGCCGTGGCGATCCACCGGCCGTACGAGAGCCCGCCCAGAGCGCTGGACAGGATGTCCCGGACGGCCGCGGCGATCGCACCGGCCACCACCACGATGATGATGGCCACGATGGCCCTGGGCAGCCAGGCGACCACGGCGGTCAGCAGCGCGGAGATCGGGTTCGGCCCGAACACGCTGAAAGCGATCTGGAGGGTGACCAGCAAGATCGCATAGTAGATCAGCTTGGCGATCAGGCCGCTGGCGTCGTAGCGGCTGCGCTCCAGCATGCGCCCCATGCCGCTGCGCTGCACCGCACGGTCGAAGCCGACCCTCTCCAGGATCTTGTCGACGGCCTTGGCCAGCAGCTTGGCGATCAGCCAACCGATGAAGAGAATGACGATGAAGGCGGCCAGCCTCGGTACGAACCCGATGGTCTGCCGCCAGACATCCATCAGGCCTTGGCCTATGTTGTTGTCCACGGTCTCCTCCTTCGAGGGCTTCAACGCAACCGCGCTACCCGGGGAGCGGGCCTTCACACACGCACCGCGACCGCGCGTGCGCCCCCCGCATCCCGACCTGGGAGGGGCACCCCCGGCGCGCCTGCTTGACACTACGGAGTGTGACCGGAGACTTCGCAGGGTAATGACGCCGTATGCTGCGGATCGGCACCTCCGGCATGGCCGGCTCGGCGGACATCGTCATCTGCGGGTGGCGCGACGACCGGCGCGCAGCACGGCGCGACCGCCTCCAGACAGGGGTCAAGCTGCTCTTCGAGGCGGGCGGCACGGTGCCCGACCTGCCCGGCCTGCGCGTCGCCAGGCGGCCGGTCGAGGGCGCCGAGCGGATCGCGCAGGCGCTGCGCCAGGGGCTGGACGTGGTGATCGCCGAGCCGGGCGACCC
>NZ_QNFZ01000717.1 GCF_003313395.1 Nonomuraea lactucae
CTGGTCGTCACGGTGCTGGCGGCGGGCGGCACCCGGCCGGCCACCGCGGGCGCGGGCGGCGACGACGAGGCGTGGGACGTCGGCGCGCTCGCCGAGCTGGACGTGCCGATCCTGCAGGGCCTCTGCCTGACCAGCAGCAGGCAGGCGTGGGAGGAGAACGACGACGGCCTCTCCCCGCTGGACGCCGCCTCCCAGGTGGCGATCCCGGAGTTCGACGGCCGGATCATCACGGTGCCGTTCTCGTTCAAGGAGATCGACGAGGACGGGCTGACCGTCTACGTCGCCGACGCCGAGCGGGCGGCCCGCGTGGCCGGCATCGCCGTACGGCACGGCCTGCTGAGGCACACCCCGGCCGGAGAGCGCCGCCTCGTGGTGATGCTGTCGGCGTACCCGACCAAGCACTCCCGGGTCGGCAACGCGGTCGGCCTGGACACCCCCGCGAGCACGGTCAGGCTGCTGGCCAGGCTCGCCGAGGCGGGCTACGACCTGGGCGACGGCTTCCCCGGCGTGGCGGAGCAGGACGGCGACGCGCTCGTCCACGCGCTGATCGCCGCGGGCGGCCAGGACCCGGACTGGCTCACCGAGGAGCACCTCGCCGGCAACCCCGTGCGCATCTCCGCGCGCTCGTACGAGCAGTGGTACGGCACGCTGCCCGAGGACCTGCGCGCGGGGATGGAGCGGCACTGGGGACCGCCGCCGGGTGAGCTGTTCGTGCACGACGGGGACATCGTGCTGGCCGCGCTGCGCGCCGGGAACGTCGTGGTGATGGTCCAGCCGCCGCGCGGCTTCGGCGAGAACCCGATCGCCGTCTACCACGACCCCGACCTGCCGCCCAGCCACCACTACCTGGCCGCCTACCGCTGGCTGTCGGCCGAGTTCGGCGCGCACGCCATGGTGCACGTGGGCAAGCACGGCAACCTGGAGTGGCTGCCGGGCAAGTCGGCCGGCATGTCGGCCTCGTGCGGCACCGACGCGGCCATCGGCGACCTGCCGCTGGTCTACCCGTTCCTGGTGAACGACCCGGGCGAGGGCACGCAGGCCAAGCGGCGGGCGCACGCCGTCCTCGTGGACCACATGGTCCCGCCCATGGCCCGGGCCGAGACCTACGGCGACATCGCCCGGCTGGAGCAGCTCCTGGACGAGCACGCCTCGATCGCCGCCATGGACCCGGCCAAGCTGCCCGCGATCAGGGCGCAGATCTGGACGCTGATCCAGGCGGCCAGGCTCGACCACGACCTCGGCCTGACGGATCGGCCGCACGACACCGAGTTCGACGACTTCCTGCTGCACGTGGACGGCTGGCTGTGCGAGGTGAAGGACGCGCAGATCCGCGACGGCCTGCACGTGCTCGGCCACGCCCCGACCGGCACGGAGCGGGTGAACCTGGTGCTCGCGATGCTGCGGGCCAGGCAGATGTGGTCGGGCCGCGAGACGCTGCCCGGCCTGCGCGAGGCCCTCGGCCTGGCCGAGGACGGCACCGCCGGCCTGGACAGCGTGGACCGCGCCGAGGCGACCGCCCGCGCCCTGGTGCAGGCCATGGAGGACCGCGGCTGGTCCCCCGGCGCCGCCCCTGAGGTCGCGCGGCAGGCGTTGGATGAGCATTCCGAACAGGTGGCGCGCATCCTGACCTTCGCCGCCACCGAGATCGTCCCCCGGCTGGCCCGCACCACCGACGAGCTCGACCACGTGCTGCACGCGCTCGACGGCGGGTACGTCCCCGCCGGGCCGAGCGGATCGCCGCTGCGCGGGCTCGTCAACGTGCTGCCGACCGGCCGCAACTTCTACTCCGTCGACCCGCGCGCGGTGCCCAGCAGGCTCGCCTGGGAGACCGGCCGGGCCATGGCCGACTCGCTCCTGGAGCGCTACCGGGCCGACACCGGGGAGTGGCCGCGCTCGGTCGGCCTGTCCGTCTGGGGCACCAGCGCGATGCGCACGGCGGGCGACGACGTGGCCGAGGTGCTGGCCCTGCTCGGCGTCCGCCCCGCGTGGGACGAGGCCTCGCGCAGGGTGACCGGCCTGGAGCCCGTGCCGCTCGACGAGCTGGGCCGTCCCCGCATCGACGTGACGGTCCGCATCAGCGGCTTCTTCCGCGACGCGTTCCCGCACGTGGTGGGCATGCTGGACGACGCCGTCCGGCTGGTCGCCGGGCTGGACGAGCCGGACACCGCCAACTACGTGCGCGCCCACGTCGCCGCCGACACCCGGTCGCACGGCGACGCCCGCCGGGCCACGATGCGGATCTTCGGCTCCGCGCCCGGCGCGTACGGCGCCGGGCTGCTGCCGCTCATCGACAGCCGCAACTGGCGCGACGACGCCGACCTGGCGGAGGTGTACGCGGTGTGGGGCGGCTTCGCCTACGGCCGGGACCTCGACGGCGTACCGGCCCGGCAGGACATGGAGAGCGCCTACCGCAGGATCGCCGTGGCCGCCAAGAACGTCGACACCCGCGAGCACGACATCGCCGACTCCGACGACTACTTCCAGTATCACGGCGGCATGGTCGCCACGGTCCGCGCGCTCACCGGCAAGGCCCCGGCCGCCTACGTCGGCGACAGCACCCGCCCGGACGCGGTGCGCACCCGGACGCTGTCGGAGGAGACCGCCCGGGTCTTCCGCGCCCGGGTGGTCAACCCCAACTGGCTGGCCGCGATGCGGCGGCACGGCTACAAGGGCGCGTTCGAGCTGGCGGCCACCGTGGACTACCTGTTCGGCTACGACGCCACGACGGGCGTGATGGCCGACTGGATGTACGACAAGCTGACCGAGACGTACGTGCTCGACCCCGAGAACCAGGCGTTCATGGCCAAGTCCAACCCGTGGGCGCTGCACGGCATCGCCGAACGGCTCCTGGAGGCGGCGGAGCGCGGCATGTGGGAGCACCCGGACCCGGAACTGCTGCGCGGCCTGCAAGAGGTCTACCTCAAGACCGAGGGGGACCTGGAGGACGACACCAGCCGCTGAGCCAGCGCCGGGCTGCCCGCCCAGTGCAGGTGCAGGTAGGACGCGGTGAGCAGGGCGTCGCCGAACCCGTCGGCGCCGCCCTCCCAGCGGAACAGCGGCTCGTGGCCGTGCTCGACGGCGGTCCGGTGGAACTCGTGGCCCCTGAAGCGCTCCCCCGGCCTGGTCAGCAGCGACGCCCGGCCCGCGGTCGCCTCCCGGTAGCCGAGCGCGAGCCGGTCCGTCATCCGCGCGACGCCCGGCAGCCGCCCGCACATGCGCTGCCCGTCCAGCTCGCGGCACAGGTAGAGCAGCCCGGCGCACTCGGCCGCGATGGGCCCGTCGAAGGCGGCCACCTGCTCGCGGAGGGGCTCGTTGGCGGCCAGCTCGGCGGCGTAGACCTCGGGGAACCCGCCGCCGATGACGACGGCGCCCGTCCCGGCGGGCAGCTTCTCGTCGCGGAGCGGGTCGAACACCGCGATCTCGGCCCCGGCCGCGCGGAGCAGCTCGACGTGCTCGGCGTACCCGAACGTGAACGCCGCCCCACCGGCCACCGCCACCACCGGCCGCGGCGACTCCCCCGGCTGTGCCTGCCGCGGCGACGCACCTGGCGATCCCGGCGGCTCCCAGGCGCGGGCCTCCAGCGGCGGGGCCGTGCGCG
>NZ_QNFZ01000718.1 GCF_003313395.1 Nonomuraea lactucae
CGTCCAGCGCGGCGGGCGCCCTGCCCTCGACGACCCGCAGGGACGGCACGCCGAGCGTGTCGGCGTTGCGGCGGCTCGCGGCGGCCCGGTCGGCCCTGCTCTCCACCGCGACGGCCCGGCACGAGGGGTGGCAGCGCATCCATTCGATCGCGATGCTGCCCGCGCCCGCGCCCACGTCCCACAGCAGCTCTCCGGGCAGCGGGGCGAGCCGTGACAGGCTCACCGCGCGGACCTCCCGCTTGGTGAGCTGGCCGTCGTGCTCGTACGCCGTGTCGGGCAGGCCCGGCACCAGCGGCAGCGGCTCCGCCCCCGGCCGCGCGACGCACTCGACGGCGATGACGTTCAGCGCGGAGGGCGCGGGAGCGGTCCATCCCGCGGCGGTCCCGTGCTGTCCCGCGGTGGTCCCGTGCTGTACGGACTCGGCGGGGGAGCCCAGGTCGGACAGCACAGTCAGGCGGCTCGGGCCGTACCCGCGCTCGACGAGCAGCCCGGCCACCACGGACGGTGAGTCGCGGCCGGTGCCCAGGACGAGGACCCGGCGGCCGGGCAGGACGGCGGCGTTCAGCGCGGCCGGTGACCGGCCGACCAGGCTGACCACTTCGGCCTCCTCGACCGGCCAGCCGAGGCGCGCGCACGCCAGCGACAGCGACGACAGGTGCGGCAGCACCCGGACCCGGCCCGCGCCCAGGAGCCGCACCAGCGTGGAGCCGATCCCGTAGAACATCGGGTCGCCGCTGGCCAGCACGCACACCTCGCGGTCCGCGTACGCCTCCATCAGCGCGGGCAGCGCCGGCAGCAGCGGTGACGGCCAGGTGACGCGCTCGGCGGCGGACGGGGGCACGAGATCGAGCTGCCTGGGGCCGCCCATGAGCACCTCGGCCGCCTCCACCGCCCGGCGGGAGGCGGCGGCCAGCCCCGCCCACCCGTCGGCCCCCACCCCGACGACCGTCACCACGCGCCCCATGCCCGCTGCGGTCACGCGTTCCCCAGCACGCGGCTGACCTGGATCTCGACCACCACCCGGGAGGGGTTCGGGCGCGGCTGCTTGTAGCGCTCGGCGTAGCGGCGCTCGGCGTCGGCGACCTGCTCGGCCTCGGTGCGCAGCACGGCCGTGCCCTCCAGCGTCGACCAGCGGCGGCCGTCGACCTGACAGACCGCCACCTTCGCGCCCTCCGGCCCCGCCGCCGCCACGAGCCGCGCCTTCTGCGAGGCGCCCGAGGTGATCACGCGGGCGGTCCCCGTGGCCGGGTCCAGCGTCACACCGACCGGCACCACGTGGGGCGTGCCGTCCGGGCGGGTCGTGGCGAGCGTGCACAGATGCCGCTCCCGCCAGAACTCGACAAAACCGTCACCGCGCTCAACCAGGTTCACAAGTCTCCTCGGGGATGTACCGGGAAACATCGTATAGCGAGCGCTCTGGCAGACTCTTGCGGTCGACATCCTCCCCCGCCTGAAGTGAAGGCCGGAGGATTCCAACGGTAACTACCCCACAAGGAGGAGGTCGCGTTGAGGTTCGCGGTTCGCAGGCCCGCCCGATGGCGTGCCTCCCCGCGCAGCCACCGTGTGCCCCACGGCGGTGTCTTTGATGTTGTCTCTGAGGGCTTGGCTCTCGCGACCCTCCCTGGCTGTGTGCTTGCAGGCGTTGCAGGTCTGCGACGTACCACGCGGGTCGATCTTCCGGACGCGGCCGCGAGCCTTGTGCTCCAGCAGCCCCCACCCGGCGGCCGGGATGCCCCGGTTCAGACCCGCCTTATGCCGGACAGTGCGGCCGGGCGCCTCGAGGGTGCCCTTCGCCGACCGGGTCATGTCGCCGACCTTCAGATCTTCGACGGCGATCACATCGAAACGGCGGGCCAGATCGGTGCTGGTCTTCTCCACCCAGTCCTTGCGCCGGTCGGCCTCGCGCGCCTTCAGCTTCACGCCCTCCGGAACGGGACGGCTCCAGCGGAACCGCACCCATCCCACCTTCGGGACCTTCACGTCGCCCACGTGGCGGGAGAGGCGGCGCACCTCGCCCGCCTTGACCGCGACGATCCGAAACCCCTCGCCCTGCCCGCGCTTGCGCCACGTCGGTTTGCGGTGGGTCTTGGCGAAGAAGTTCGTGATCGCCTGGGCGAAGTCCTTCAACGCCTGCTGCTGGACGACGATCGACCCGCCGCGCATTCACGCGAACTCCGCCCGCGCCTGCGTCAACTGACGGCACTGCTCGGCGAACCCCGGCCCGCTCCTACGCCCCGGCCGCCAATGCGCGTGCTGCTCAACGGCGAGGTTCCACGTGGGGCAGAGCCGGTAGCGGGACATGCCGATCAACCTACCGATCAACACCGACAAACCAGGAGACCGACGTGCCCGACCGATCCGGCTTTCCTCTCCGCCTTGAAGGACGCAGCCTTCAGCCTGTAGGTGCTCGGTGAAGCGGCTCCTCATCATCGGCATCGGCGCCGGCGACCCCGACCATCTCACCCTCCAAGGGGCCAAGGCCATCGCCGCGGCCGACGTGTTCTTCATCGTGGACAAGGGCGAGGCCAAGGAGGAGCTGGTACGGCTCCGGCAGGACCTGATCGAGGGCCACGGCCGCCGGCCGTACCGGATCGTCGAGGCCCGCGACCCCGAGCGCGACCGGACGGCGCCCGCCTACGCCGCGGCCGTCGACGACTGGCGCTCTCGACGCGCGCAGGTGTACGAGGCGTTCATCCGTGACGAGCTGGAGGACGGCCAGACCGGCGCGTTCCTGGTGTGGGGCGACCCGGGCGTCTACGACAGCACGCTGGCCATCCTGGAGGAGGTCCTGGAGCGGGGGCACGTCGCCTTCGACCACGAGGTGATCCCCGGCATCAGCAGCGTGTCGGCACTGACGGCGCGCCACCGCACCAGCCTGACCCGGGTCGCGCGGCCCGTGCACATCACGACCGGACGCCGTCTCGCCCAGGAGGGGGCAACCGCCGACGACATCGTGGTCATGCTGGACGCCCACTGCGCCTTCGCCGGGGTGAGCGACGACTTCCACATCTACTGGGGCGCCTACCTGGGCACGCCCGACGAGCTCCTCGTGGCCGGACCGGTGGCCGAGGTCGCCGGCCGCATCCGCGAGCTGCGCGCGGAGGCTCGGGCGCGCAAGGGCTGGATCATGGACACCTACCTGCTGCGCCGCGTCCCGCCCGCGGACCGCCGGTGAACACCCGCCGCCTCGGGCCACCTCGTCGCGCCGAGGACCGGTGAGCGCGCGAGGTCTCAGGCCACCTGCTTCACGATCTCGCCGATCAGCGCGCGCTGGTTGGTGATCATCTTCTTGGCCAGCTCGGCGGTGGGCGCGTGGATGCCCTTCTCGCGTACCGTCTCGGCCATCTGCACGCCGCTGTCGAGGTGCTTGGCCAGCACGGTCAGCCACAGGCGGTCGAACGCCGCACCAGAGCGCCGCTTCAGCTCCGCGAACTGCGCGGGGCCCAGCATGCCGGGCATGTCGTGCACGGCGCCGTCCTCCGGGGGGAGGGACACGTTCCAGGAGCGCAGCCAGCCCGACATCACCGTGATGTCGGCCTGCTCGTCGCTGATGATCTTCTGGCTGAGCCGCGTGACGTAGGCGTTGGTGGTCCGGCCACCGGC
>NZ_QNFZ01000716.1 GCF_003313395.1 Nonomuraea lactucae
CAGGCGCAGCTCGCGCGGCCGGCGCCCGCCGAGCACGGGGTGCCCGGCCAGCCACCACGCGGTGTAGGACGGCACCTCGACGCCCGCGATCCGCAGCGGGTGGAGGGCGGCGCGCAGCGGCGGCCTGGTGAGCAGCTCAAGCGCGGCCGGCCAGTCGGCGACCAGCTCCAGGTCGCGCACCGCCACGAACTCCGGCACCACGGGCGGCACGTCCAGGTCGGGCAGCAGGTCGAGCACGTGGTCGAGCCACTCGTCCTCGCCGTCGAGGTCGTGGTCGCAGTCGTCGTGGTCGAGCAGCACGTCGGAGTCGTGCGCCACCGCGAACCCGTCGAGCACGCCCGCGGCCGCCAGCACCCGCGAGCCGTGGGCCTCCTCCAGCTCGGGCGCCACCACGCCGAGGTGGGTGTCAGGCTCGACGAGCCGGGCCAGCGCGCCCCCGGACAGCATGAGCTCGCCCGCCGGGTAGAGCTCGCCGTCGGCGCCGCGCAACGCCAGCTCGGCCAGCCACGGCGCCTCGCCGGGGGCCAGGCCGGCGGCCTCCACCAGCGACAGCACGGCCCGCGCCACGAGCTCCGGATCGGGGCTGTCGAGCGACTGGGAGACGGCCGCCTTGGTGAGCGGGTCGTCGAGGATGGTGCGCGGCGTGGCCTCGGCGGCCCCGAGCCTCAGCAGGGCCGGATGGGCGGCCTCGGGATGCACGATCCGCAGCCCCAGCGGCCCGAGATCCAGCCCGCCGTGCCCGTCGAGCCGGAGGATTAGCGTGCCGCGCGGGCCGCGGACCAGGCGGCCGTCGGCCAGCGGCACGGGGAGCGCGCCGAGCGACTCGGGGTCGTCGGCGGGAAGCACCTCGTAGAGGGAGCGCCACCACGACGGCTCGCGCCCCTCGACCGCCTCGCCGGACAGCAGGTCGACCACCTCGGCCAGCTCGACCCGGCGCACGCCGAGCGAGGCCATGGCCGGGTGCCGGGCGGGCCAGCCGGCGGGCAGCAGGCCCGGGACGAAGTCGGCGACGGCGGCCAGCAGGTCGCCGGACCCGGCGATCACGGCGGCCTCCCGGCCGGTGACCACCCAGCCGTCGCCGTGCGGCTCCCTGGCGGGGTGCTCGACCCGCCACTCGGCGTCGGGCTCGTACACCTCCGCGTCGGCGAACGACGGTGTCTGGACGGCCGGAGCGGGAGCCGAGAGGGCGGGCAGCAGCGGCGTGCCGGGCAGCAGCCTCAGGATGGCCCGTCGGATGCGGGCGTCGAGCTCGCCCTTGCCCATGAGGGCCGGGACCAGGTCGAGGAGTCTCGGGGTGCGCGGCAGCTCCCGCAGCAGCCTGACGTAGGCGTCGGCGGCCCTGTCGACCAGGAAGTCGGTCAGCGGCCCCTTGGCCACGTGGCGCCGGTCGGTGGCCATCGGGAACGACGCGATGAGCAGGGCCGGAAGGTCGAGCGGCTCGTCACTGGGCGTCGGCGCGTGCACCACCGGCGGCACCGTGCCGGGCAACGCCCCCGGCTCCCCCGGAGCCCGCCCGGCATCCTCCGGACCGGCGCCGCCGCCCCCCGCGCTCCGGAGGGGGACGGCCCAGCGGACTGACCAGTGAGGCCGGGAGCGCTCCTCCGTCGGGCGGTCGGCGAAGAGCGCCGACACCTCCCCGGGGGTGAACTCGCCCGACTCCGACACCACGTGCCAGCCGTCGGCCACGACCGTGCGGACCTCGCCGTCGAGGTCGATCTCGATGGCCGTCAACGCGGGCATGCCCAGCAGCAGGGCCGGGCTCGCCTCCTCCAGCATGCGCCGCACCGCCACGGCCGACGCCTCGTCGCGGAGCGGGAGCCGTACGAGCGTGTCGAACCCGTCAGGCACCTCCAGCGGCCCGGCCGCGAACGGCAGGCGGAGCAGCGGCACGTGGCCGGACCGGGAGGCCAGCTCGCCGGCGAGCGCCGGCACCGAGGACACCAGAGCGACCGTCTCCTCGCGCGACCAGCGGACCGCGTCGGCGCCGCGCGAGCCGATGGACGGCGCGTCGCAGACCGAGACGACCGCGGCGAACCCGACGCCGAACCGGCCCACCGCGCCCGCCTCGCCGCGCTTGCCGGAGACCCGCAGGGTCGAGAGGCTCTCCACCCCTGTCGCGTCGAGCGGCGCGCCCGTGTTGGCCGCCGTCAGCACGTCGCCGCGCAGGCTCAGCCGCAGCACCCCGGGCACGCCCGCGCGCAGGGCCGCGTCGGCGGCGTTCTGCGCGAGCTCCACGATCAGCCGGTCACGGTAGCCGCCGAGCGCGAAGTCCTCCTCGGCGTTGGCGTCCTCGCGGAAACGGGCGGGCGAGGCCGTCCAGGCGGCGAGCACGGCAGCCCGCATCCGGTCGGCGCCAAAGGTGTCGGTCATCGATCACGATCCTGGTTGAGGGTAGGGGGCCACCGTAGGCTAGCGGCCCACGCCGACACTCCCGGCCCGTTCGCGAAAGCGGGTCAGGAGTGGCCGAGCTCCTCGCTGGCCAGCTCGTCCACCGACCCCGTCTCCTCCTCGATCAGGTCGAACCCCAGGTCGTCCAGGATCGGGGTGGCCTGCTCGACGGCCGGCGGCGCGACCGTGGCCTCGGAGTGCCCACCGCAGCCGTGGTCGGCGGCGACCACCTTGCCGTCGTCCGGCGCGTACTCATTCGTGCAGACCCCGAACGTCAGCCGGAGCTCACCCGACAGCAGCCAGTAGAAGCCGCAGGTGGAGCACTGCGCGGGAGCGGCGTGTGCGATCGGAGTGTGCGGCCCGTGCTCGCCCGAGTGCCAGCGCCTGGCAGCCCGGTCTCTGCCGACGGCCGAGAGCACACGTGCCCGGCCCAGGCCGTACTCGAAAATCATCTGGTGGTCCGCGTCGTCGTCGATCTCGGTGAACCCGGGCGCGAGGCGGTCGTCGTCCTCAGGCGTCGGCAGCAGGTCGCCGACGCCCAGGTCGCCCGGGCGCAGTCGCTCGCTCCACGGCAGCCAGTCGGGGGCCAGCAGGGCACCCGGGCCGGGCAGCAGGACGGCCTCGCTGACCGTGACGTTCTTCGCGCGGGAGGCGCGGGTGACGGTGACGGCCCAGCGCCAGCCGCGGTAGGCCCGCTCGAGGCAGGCGAAGAAGTGGGTGACGATCCGGTCGCCCTCGGCCTCGAAGCCCAGATGCTCGCCGGGCTCGCCCGGCCGCGCCAGCTCCTCGGCGGCGGCGCGCGCCAGATCGACCGCGGCGACACAGGCCTGGTCGGGGGCGGAGACGCGGGTCCTGGTCGGGCTCATCGGGCCGCCTCCGCCGAAAGGTGCTGTTCGCTCACACTTCATTCTCACCCATGACCGGACCTGAAGGTGCCCAGAGTGCCCGATCAGCCGGATCCGGAACCGCCGGACCCCGCCACTGAGCCCGTCCGTGCCCGTCCACTGAGCCCGGCCGTGCCCGTCCGTGCCCGTCCGTGCCCGTCCGCGCCTGTCCCCGCCCGGCGGGTGGCGACACGAGGGGCGGCCTCGCGCCGTCACCGAGTGCCGATCGGGTAAGACTTGTAGGCGTGGAAGGTGGCTGGGAGAGGGCGCGCGAGATCTCGCGGCGCGTCGGGCGCGGAGTCGCCGACGCGAGCCGCGCCACCGTGCGCGCGGGC
>NZ_QNFZ01000719.1 GCF_003313395.1 Nonomuraea lactucae
TGAGCGGCGGCCCGCACGGCCCGCACGGCCCGCACGGCCTGCTCGCCGCTCCGCTGCTCACCGCCGGCGGGTCGCCGGTGTTCGCCGACCCCACCGGCGGGCAGCTCGCGCAGCTCTTCCTGACCATGCTGAAGATCGGTTCGGTGCTCTACGGCAGCGGGTACGTGCTCCTGGCCTTCCTGCGGGGCGACTTCGTCGACCGGCTCGGCTGGCTCACCGAGCAGCAGCTCATCGACGCCGTCTCGATCGGGCAGGTGACGCCGGGGCCCGTATTCACCACGGCGACCTTCGTGGGATACGTGGTGGCCGGACCGGCCGGGGCCTTCCTGGCCACCGTGGCGATCTTCCTGCCGTCGTTCGTGTTCGTCGGCCTGCTCACCCGGATCACCGACCGGCTGCGCTCGTCCGCCTGGACGTCCGCCCTGCTGGACGGCGTGAACGCCGCCGCGCTCGCCCTGATGGCGGGGGTGTCCTACCAGCTCGGCCGCACCGCGATCGTGGACCCGCTCACGGCGGCCATCGCCCTCGTCACGCTGGCGCTGCTCTGGCGGACGAGGCTCAACAGCGCCTGGTACATCGCGGCGGGCGCGCTGATCGGGCTGGCCCGCACGCTGCTCGCCTAGCCGGGCTCGACGTCCGCGGTGCGCTGGTCGAGGCGGCGCCGCAGCAGGCAGAACTCGTTGCCCTCCGGGTCGGCCAGCACGTGCCAGGATTCCTCGCCCGTCTGCCCGACGTCGACGGGTCTGGCGCCGACGGCCAGCAGGCGCTCCAGCTCGGCGGCCTGGTCGCGGTCTGTCGGGTTGACGTCGATGTGCAACGGCAGCTTGCCCCGCCTCGGACTGTCGGCCGGGCTGAAGACGATGGTCGGCTGGAGGCCGCCGAACCCCTCCCCCTCCGGGCCGATCTCGACACTCCCGTCGTCGCGGTCGAGAACGACGAATCCCAGCACCTCACACCAGAACCGGGCAAGGTGTTCCGGGTCGCGGCAGTCGAGCACCAATTCGCTGATACGGCATGCCATGCGGACGACCGTACCCTGATCAGCGCCGCACAGACCTGGGCACGACGCCGCGAGCGGCGGGTCGCGCCGCTCGCGGCGAAGAGCGCGTCCACCTGGACGTGCGTGTCCCTACCGGCTGGCGAGCGTGCCGTGCGGGTCGAGCACGTACTTGCGCGCGGCGCCCTCGTCGAACTCGTGGTAGCCCCGCGGGGCGTCGTCCAGCGAGATCGGCGTGGCGTTGACGTTCCTCGCGATCCGTACCCGGTCGTGCAGGATCGCCATCATGAGCTGGCGGTTGTACCTCATGACCGGGCACTGGCCGGTGACGAAGCTGTGCGACTTCGCCCAGCCCAGGCCGAGGCGGATCGACAGCGACCCCTCCTTGGCCGCCTCGTCCGACGCCCCCGGATCGCCGGTCACGTACAGGCCCGGGATGCCGAGCGCGCCGCCCGCGCGGGTGACGTCCATCAGCGTGTTCAGGACGGTGGCGGGACGCTCCACCTCCGACTCGCGCCCGTGGCCGCGGGCCTCGAACCCGACGGCGTCGACGCCGCAGTCCACCTCCGGCTCGCCGAGGATGTGCTCGATCTGGTCCTTCGGCTCGCCCAGCGCCACGTTGATGGTCTCGCAGCCGAAGCTGTGCGCCTGGTCCAGGCGCTCCTTGTTCAGGTCGGCGACGATGACCACGGAAGCGCCGAGCAGGAACGCCGAGGTGGCCGCGGCGAGCCCGACCGGGCCCGCGCCGGCGATGTAGACGGTCGATCCCGGCTTCACCCCTGCGCTGACGCACCCGTGGAACCCCGTCGGGAAGATGTCCGAGAGCATGGCCAGGTCGAGGATCTTCTCCATCGCCCGTTCCTTGTCCGGGAACTTCAGCAGGTTCCAGTCGGCGTACGGCACCAGCACGTACTCGGCCTGGCCGCCGACCCAGCCGCCCATGTCGACGTAGCCGTACGCCGAGCCCGGCCGGTCCGGGTTGACGTTCTCGCAGACGCCGGTCTTGCCCTCCTTGCAGTTGCGGCATCGGCCGCAGGCGATGTTGAACGGTACGGACACGAGGTCGCCGACCTTGATGTACTCCACGTCGGGACCGGTCTCGACCACCTCACCGGTGATCTCGTGGCCGAGGATGAGGCCCGGCGGGGCCGTGGTGCGGCCGCGTACCATGTGCTGGTCGCTGCCGCAGATGTTCGACACCACGGTCTTGAGGATCGCGGCGTGCGGTAGTTTGCGTCCCACGTTGGCCGGGTTCACGCCCGGGCCGTCCTTGAGCTCGAACTCTGGATAGTCGGTTTCGCGTACCTCGACCCTGCCTGGACCGTCGTATGCGACGCCCCTGTTGCCAGGCATGGCGATCCCTCCTTGCGCGAGAAGTGCGGATGTTCGGTTGCTCAGGCTGGTCGCGGATCACCTCCCATGCCCGAGGCGCCAGCGGCGGCGCCCGCCGTGCCCTACCTGGTCGCGGATCTGGTCGTCCTGCGGGCGCCGGGCGGCCGGGATCTCCCCTGTGGTGCCCTGCGCCGCGTCCTCGGCCGTCTCGGCCCGTGGATCACGGGCGCCGACGACCTCTCCGGCCGCACCCTGCTCGACGGTCTCGGGCACCTCGCGGGCCGGGCGGGCCACCAGGTCGTACACGAGGACGGCGAGCACCGCGCCGATGAGCGGGCCGGCGAGGTAGACGCCGAACTGCGTCCATGGCGCGTCACCGCCGAACAGGGTGGTCGTCAGGTACGGGCCGAACGAGCGCGCCGGGTTGACGGAGCCGCCCGTCAGCGGCCCGAGCACGAAGATCTCGCAAGCCACAGCCATGCCGATCATCCACCCCGCCCAGCCGGTCGGCGCCCGGCGGTCCACGGCCAACGCCATGATGGTGAGCAGCAGCAGGAACGTCCCGATCGTCTCCATCAGGATGCCCTGCCAGTAGGTCACGCCCTCCCCGAGCGCGGTCAGCCCCACCCCCAGGTCCGCGGCCCGGCGGCCGAAGCCGGCCACGATGAGAAGCCCGCCGGCGAAAGCGCCGACGAGCTGGGCCACGATGTAGAACGGCACCTCCGCCCACGGGAAGCGGCGGCCCGCCGCCAGGGCGAGGGTGACCGCCGGGTTGATGTGCGCGCCCGAGGTGGTGCCGAAGGCGTAGATGACGAGCGCGACGATCACGGCGAACGACAGGGAGATGAAGCCGAGTCCGGCGTAATCCAGCTGACCGCTGCCCATGAGCAGCGCCGCGACCACCGAGCCCGCCCCGAAGAGGACCAGCAGCATGGTCCCGATGGCTTCCGCGACGAGTCGCCGCGGCAGGTCTCCAACCATCGCTACCCCCCGATGACGATGGTTTTATCCCAACCTCCCAACATATACCTGGATCTTGTGGCCAAACAGGGGTCAACGACAGCGCCGGTGGATTTCGTCGACCCGTTCGGTCAGCCCGCTCCGGTCGAGGTGTTCGAGCAGCGGCACGGCGACCCTCCTGCTGGTGCCGAGGGCCTGCCTCGCCTGGCTCACCGTGAACGGCTGCGGCAGGCGTCTCAGCAGCTCCGCCGCCCGCGCGTCCGCACCCGGCAGCAGCACGACGCCGCCGGCCACGCTCAGCAGGCTCCCGGCCCGTACGGCCGCCGCCAGCTCCCTCGCGCCCAGGCCCAGCTCGGCCAGCC
>NZ_QNFZ01000720.1 GCF_003313395.1 Nonomuraea lactucae
CGGCCCGCTCGGGCGACATGCCCGCCACGAGGCGCAGGCCGCGCAGCCGCTCGCCGAGGGCCGCGCGCTGCGGCCCGGCGAGGGGGGCTGCCGCCTCGGGCACCTCGGAAGGGGACGGCTCCTGCTCGGGCAGGCCCTCCGCCTTGCGGGCGAGGTCGATCACGCCGCGCAGCACGTCCAGCGACCTCTCGGACAGCCCGGAGGCCGAGGCGCCGATCGCGGCGGCCCGCAACTGGAGGTCATCGACCGCGCCCGACTCCAGGCGTTCCTCGCCGACCAGCCAGCCCACGCTGACCTGGAGGCAGGAGGCGAGCGCGCGCAGCACCTGGAGCGTGGGGTTGGCCTGCTTGCCCGTGCGGAGCTGGCTGACGTAGGCCCGGGTGATGGGGATGCCCGCCCTGGTCAGCTCGGCGGCCACCTGGGCGCCGCTGAAGCCGCGCTTCTTCAGCGCCAGGTCCAGTCGTTCGGCGAAGTTCGCCACCCCGCACCTCCCAGCCGCGCCCGTGAGGCCCCCAGCGTAGGGGAGCCGCGCGTGCCCTGCGGCACGCCCGGCCCGGCGGGCCGTCGCCCGCCGGCATTCATGCCTAAATGAAAAGTACCAGTTGACACCTCCCCCGGCCCAACGGC
The DNA here is from genome assembly GCF_003313395.1 of Nonomuraea lactucae. Classification (GTDB taxonomy): domain Bacteria; phylum Actinomycetota; class Actinomycetes; order Streptosporangiales; family Streptosporangiaceae; genus Nonomuraea; species Nonomuraea lactucae. The sequence continues at coordinate 628 of NZ_QNFZ01000720.1, forward strand.
ACCATCGGACCGACACATGGAAAGTGAGACTTGACAGCCGGACGGTTCTGGAGAGTCGCCGGCGAGGAGGTGGCCGGAGGTGACCGATCCCCAGAACGGTTCCTGGTTCGCCAGGCGGCCGAGGGCCGCACTGGCCCCGGACCGGGTGATCCAGCGCATCTGCGCCCGGGTGGTACCCGACACCAAGCGCGTCCACGTCGCCAACCTGCCGCTCGGCGGCGTGGAGGTCTGGGTCGACGGCAACGGCGACCGCTGGGTGCACTACCACCGGATGGCCCGCGAGCTGCGGCTGGCCGGGTGGCACACCGAGGTCAGCGCCGAGCGCCTCATGGTGCTCGGCTGGAGCGCCGACTGCCTGGTCCACCGCGTACGGATCCTCGACGCCGCGCTGACCGGGCGGCTGGCCGACTACGGCCGCACGGCTCGTACGGCCTTCGCGATCGGCACGAGGCTGCGCCAGGAGAGGTGCCCGGACGACCAGATCGCCACCGAGGTCCGCGCCCGGCTCGGCCGCGAGCTGCGCTGGCCCGACCGGCTCGCCGAGCTCGACGGCCTGGAGCGCACCGCGTCGCTGGAGCCGCTGCGCCTCAGGCTGGCGCAGGTGGCCGGGCTGGAGGCCAAGGTGAGCCGCCGCTGCGCGGAGCACCTCACGCTGGCCTCCCAGGTCGTCATGTCGCTGGTCGGCGGCAGGACGCAGCCCTGGGCCCGCGTACCGGGCCGCTGCGCCGGGCTGTCGGAGCGGATGGTCGCGGCCAGCGTGCCCAACCGCCCCGAGATCCCCCGCCCTGACCCCGTCACCGTCGCCCGCAGGGACCTCGCGGAGACCCCGCGATGACGCTGACGCCCTTTCGCGAGCATGTCGCCGGTCCGTTCATGGGGCCCGTGGCGCGGCCACGGACCGGGGTCCGGGGACGCTTCGCCGTACTGCGCCTGATCGCCTGCGGAGTGGTGATCGCGATCATGGCGGACAGCACGGCGACGATGCTGGCGATCCCCGTGCTGAGCCGTGACCCCATTGCCGCGGCCCTGCCGATGGCCGAGGTCACCTGGGTCAGCACGGTCAACTTCGCCGCGGTGGCCGCGCTGCTGGCCACCGCGGGGCGCTTCGCCGACCTGCTGGGCAGGCGCACCGTGCTCGCGTTCGGGCTGGCCCTGTACGGCCTCGGCGCCGCGGCGGTCATCGCGACCACGTCCTGGCCGCTGCTGCTCGGCGGCCGGCTGGCGCAGGGCGTCGGCGCCGCGCTGATGTTCCCCGCCTCGCTCGGCCTGCTGCTGGGTGAGCTGCCGGCGAACCGACGGGCCGGCGCCGTGGCGCTGTGGAGCGCGTCGTCGGGCATCGGCGCGCTGACCTTGCAGGCGGGCGGCGGCCTGCTGGTGGCCGAGTACGGCTGGCGCGGACTGTTCCTGCCCAGCGCCGGGCTGGCGGCCGGTCTGCTGATGCTGACGCCCATGCTCCCCCGCTCCCGCGACATGGTGCGCCGCGTGCCCGACGTGTTCGGCGCCGTGCTGCTGGTCGGCGCGATCGCGGCGGCCGTGCTGGCCGTGTCGATGGGCGGCGTGTGGGGATGGTCCTCCACGCGGACCCTGGCCTGCGCGGCGGCGGCCGGGCTGCTGCTGGCGGGCGCCGTCGCGACGTCGTGGCGGCACGCGGCCGGAGCGATCGACATGCGCCTGTGGCGGCGCCCCGGCTTCCTGTGGGCGGGAGGAGCCTCCCTGCTGTACGGGGCCGCGTCGTTCGTGGTGCTCGCCATGGGGCCGCTGTACCTGAAGACCTCCGGCTTCGACCCGGTCACCATCGGGCTCTGGCTGACGCCGGTGTCCATCGCCATGATCGTGTCGAGCCCGCTGGCCATGCTGGCCGGCCGGCGCATCGGCCTGAACGGCGTCATCTACGCCGGGGCGCTCGCGCTCGGCGGCGGCTGCGCCCTCATGCTCGCCCATCCCTATCCGACCTGGTGGACCCTGCTGGCCGCGCTGCTGCTGGGCGGCGGGTTCGGCGCCCTGTCCACCGGGACGTTCACGGTCGGCACGATGGCCGCCCACCCCACCCAGTACGCCTCCGCGGTCGGCGCCATCAACACCGCCCGCATGCTCGGCGGGGCGATCGGCGTGGCCGGCGCCTCGGCGCTGGTCGACCAGCCGGTGCTCGAAGGCCCGCTGCCGGGATTCGCCTCGGTGCTGGTGGGCTGTCTGATCCTGGCCATGGTGCTCGGCACCGTGGCGCTGATGCGGGTCGCCGGCCGTCCGCGCCGCCGGGCCGCACGCATGTCCAGGCGTGAGGCGGAGGAGGAGCTCATCATGCTGCGGCGGCTCCTCGCCGAGCTCCGCACCAGCTTCGTCCAGGTACGCGATGAGGCCGAGAGCGAGCTCGCCCGCTTCGGTGCGCGTGACCTGTCCGCACATAGGGCCGTCAACAGCTAGGAGTGGTCATGATCGCCGACGATGTCCGCAGGCCGTACCCGCACCCGTACGAGGTGACCGTGCGCGGCGAGAGGCCGGCGCCGCCTCCCCCCGCCGCCGACGACCACTATGCCGACGACGACCGCTACACCCCTGCCCCCTTCGCCGACGACCGCTACGCCGACGACCTCGCCGGGCCCACCCCCGCCCCCAGTTCCGGCCACGCCAGTGCCAGGACCACGGCCGCCGAGCGCACCGTGCACCGGCTGCACCACATCCGGCTGGTGTCCGACCAGGCCATCAGCGTGATCGACCAGGTGCTCGAGCACGCGTCCTGACACCCTGACCGACTTCCCGCAGGAGGAAACCATGGTCACCATCAAGGTCGAATGCCCGGCGGAGGTCGCCGAGGAACGGCAGCGGGAATTCGCCGACACCGTGGTCGGAGCCGCGGTGCACCTGCTCGGCGCCGAGCGCACCGGGGTGCTGCTCGACGTCAGCGAGGAGGACGAGGCGCGCGAGCGGCGGGAGGCGGCGTTCTGGGCCGCGGCTTGGTCGGGGTGCTGATGACCGCCGGCCTCGCCCCCTCCCCCGCCCCGCCGAGACGGCGCGCCCGCGGCAGAACCGGCCCGGCGCCGGGCAGC
>NZ_QNFZ01000722.1 GCF_003313395.1 Nonomuraea lactucae
GCATAAATGCACTGGCTTTTAACACACTGTTGAGTTCTCAAGAAACGGACGCGAACTCCCCAACTGCAGGAGGCGCAGACTTCACAGGCTAACTTTATCAGACCGACCGACCCCCGTCAACCTCAGGGCCGTTGATCTTGGCGCCCCGTCTCCGGGGCAACCCTCGCAACTTACCGTGGCATCAAGCGCTTGTCCAATCAACCGATTTTCCGGTGATCTGGAGGCGCCCATGACGACCCGAACCTGAGCGCGGCGAAGCGCCTCGGCCGAGTTGGTCCGTTCTCAAGGGGCTTGGCCCTGGGGCCCGTCCGCCTGTCCGGCGTCCGGCTCACTCCCGGGCGAAGTGAAGATTAGATCGCGATCCGCCCCTCGTCAAATCGCCCGGCCCGCCGGCACCGCGCTTCCCGCGCCAGTCCCCCTGTCGGATGCCGCCCAAGCCTGCACGAAGGCGCATCTCGGACCGGTGGTCGTTGCCCGCCCGCGGCGAGAACGACGAGGATGCCGGTGGGCATGGGATGAGGAGGCTCGCCTCACCGCTCCCGGCCGGGGCCCGTCACGAAGGCGCGCACCTGTGCGGGTGACGTGAAGAGCTCCGCCGCCATACCGGCCTCCCGCGCCGCCACCACGTTCACCTCGCTGTCGTCGAAGAACAGCACCTGCGACGGCGGCACGCCCATCCGCGCCGCGCAGATCTCGTACGCGCGACGGTCCGGCTTGGCCACCCCGATCCGGCACGAGTACGTCAGCGCCTTGAACCGCCCCAGCCACTCCCCGTGACGGGTCTCCCAGACGGGCACCAGTTCCTCGATGATGTTGGAGAGCAGCCCGAGCGTGTGGCCCTGGTCGGCCAGCTCGCACACCAGGGCCACCATCTCGTCGTCCACCTGGCTCCAGCTGTCGAGATCGGTCTCGACGAGCGCGGGGACGTCGGTGAAGCGGGCTCCCAGGCGGGCGGCGACCGCGGCCCAGTAGGCGACGGAGTCCTGCCCCGCGTCGTAGGCGGGGCGGCAGGCCCAGTACGCCTCCCAGAAGCCTTCCTCCGGCACCCCGGCCAAGCCGACGAGCTGTCTCTTGGCCTCGTCCGTCTGGGTACGCGCGATCACACCGTACAGGTCGAAAACGATCACGTCATGCATGTTCACGAGCCTATGGGGAGTCTTCTCCCGGCGCGTATGACTCGCCAACCACCGACCGCCCTCCGCGCCCGCCCGGCCGCCGCACGCCGGCACGGAGAGGGAACGGACCGGGCCGCCCGGCCGCCGCACGCCGGCACGGAGAGGGAACGGATCGGGCCGCCTGGTCCGAAGTGCCGCCCACCTCCGCGCCGCGCCCGCAGCACGGTCGCGACGGCTGGGCCGTCGCCCGAAAGGGCCCCCGATCGATACTGGCCCGCCTACAACGGCCGCCCGCAGTGGCCGCCCGCAGTGGCCGCCCGCAGTGGCAGCAGCAAAGTGCGGGCGGCCCGGCAGGCGGGGGGCGTGCCTGAGACGCCGTGCGATCGGCAGTGCAGCCAGCCGCGTAGTGGGCGCGGCACGGCCGCCACTTGCCGCCGCGACGAGCCCTCGGGCGGTCCGCGGAAAGGAGGCTCGCCCGGCAGGCCCGCTGGGGTAACCGTTGCGGCGCGGCGGGAACGGCCGTGTGGGAGGGGGCGCCGGTGCGAGGACGCCCAACGCCCGCCGCCGGTGCCACCCGGCGCGGCCGCCCGGTCGTCAGCCGACCTCGACGCCGCCGATCGATTTCTTGCCGCGCCGCAGCACCATGAACCGCCCGTGGAGCAGGTCCTCGGTGGAAGGCGTGTACGCCTCATCCGTGATCTTGACGTTGTTGAGGTAGGCGCCGCCCTCCTTGACCGCGCGGCGGGCCGCCGACTTCGACTCGACCAGGCCGCTCTCGGCCAGCAGGTCCACGAACGACGCCCCGAGCTCGGAGACCGTGGCCTTGGGCACCTCGGCCAGCGCCGCCTCCAGCGTGGCGGCGGGAAGTTCCTCCAGCGAGCCCTGCCCGAACAGCGCCCTGGACGCCGCCACCACCGCCGCCAGCTCGGCGTCGCCGTGCACCAGCCTGGTCATGTCCTCGGCCAGCGCGCGCTGCGCCTCGCGGGCGAACGGCCGCTCGGCGACGGCCTTGTCCAGGATGTCGATCTCCTCGCGCGAGCGGAACGTGAACACCTTCAGGAAGCGGACCACGTCGCGGTCGTCGGCGTTCAGCCAGTATTGGTAGAACGCGTACGGCGAGGTCAGCTCGGGGTCGAGCCAGATCGCGCCGCCCGCCGTCTTGCCGAACTTGGTGCCGTCGGCCTTGGTGATCAGCTTGCCGGTGAGCGCGTGCACGTGGGCGCCCTCCACGCGGCGGATCAGGTCGACGCCGGCGGTGATGTTGCCCCACTGGTCGCTGCCGCCGAGCTGCAGGGTGCAGTCATGGCGGCGGTAGAGCTCGAGGTAGTCGTTGGCCTGCAGGATCTGGTAGCTGAACTCGGTGTAGCTGAGCCCGTCGCCGCCCAGCCGGGCCGCCACCGATTCGCGGGCCAGCATGCGGTTGACCGGGAAGTGCTTGCCGACGTCGCGCAGGAAGTCGATGGCGGTCAGCCCGGCGGTCCAGTCGAGGTTGCTGACCAGCGTCGCCGAGGTGGGGCCCTCGTCGAAGGACAGGAACCTCTCCACCTGCACGCGGATCCTCGCCACCCACTCGGCCACGACCTGCGAGGTGTTGAGGGCCCGCTCGGTGCTGCGGCCGCTGGGGTCGCCGATGAGGCCGGTGGCGCCGCCGACCAGCCCGATCGGCCGGTGGCCGGCCCGCTGGAAGCGGGTCAGGATCAGCAGCGTGGCGAGGTTGCCCACGTGCAGTGACGGAGCCGTCGGGTCGAAGCCCGCGTAGACCGTGATCGGGCCCTCCGACAGCGCCCTGCGCAGGGCGTCGATGTCGGTGGTCTGCGCGAGCACGTCGCGCCATTCGAGCTCATCGATGATGTCGGTCACGGTGCCGGCTTTCGAGTAGTTTGTCGAGTCTTTACAGCGTGCCTGATCGCGCCGAGTGACCGCCACTTGGATAGTGTCGGCTCCCATGTGGAGGGTCCGTCGCGAGCTGGCCGTTTTCAAGATTTTAGGGGCTCTGGCGTGTGCCGGTCTCGCCGCCTACTGGTACGCCGCCGGCGACGTGCGCGGGGTGATTCTGGCAGTCCCGGCGGCGGTGCTGGTCGGCGCCATGGGGCTGCGTGATCTCCTCGTCCCGGTACGGCTGGCGGCCGACGAGAGCGGCATCACCGTGGTGCGCGGCTTCGTGGGCAGGCGCCACGTGCCGTGGGACCGGATCGAGGACATCAAGGTGGACGTGCGCAGGAGGTACGGCCGGCGGAGCGAGATGCTGGAGATCGACACCGGCGACGACCTGCACATCTTCAGCGCTCACGACCTGGGAGTCTCCCCCACCGAGGTGGCCGAGGTGCTGCGCCGGCGCGGCACGTGAGGCCGGTACGGCGAGACGGTGGGATCACCGTCGATCCAGAACCTCCATGGCGTGTCCTTGGCGGTCGAGATCCCGGTGCGCGGGCCTGATCTGATCGAGCGGGGGTCGGCCGGCCGGCCTTCCAGCACCGCGGCGACACCGGCGGGCACCGCGGACGACCAGGCCGCGCCCGCGCCCTGATGCCCGCCGAGCAAGCCCTGCCCGGGCCCGTGGCCTTCCCGTCCGGCGAGCGCGCC
>NZ_QNFZ01000723.1 GCF_003313395.1 Nonomuraea lactucae
CACCCAGGTCAAAACCCTCGCCGACACCCGCAACCTCACCCTCCGCCAAGCCGCCCACATCATCGGCGTCGGCCGGGTCGCCGAAGCACACCAGATGCGCGGCCTCTACCCCTGACAGCACCCCGTCTCGCGGCACGGCCGGCGACGGACCCGGCCCGGTGGTCAGTTGTGGAGAAAGGTCTTGGTCCTCGCCGGGCCGGTCGGCACGTTCGCCGTCGGCTGGCCGATCATCGATCCCCCCAGCTCACTGGGGCTCCTGCCGAACCACCTGGTGAAGATACGCTCGTAGGCGCCGTCCCGCTTGGCGGTGGCGATCGTCTCGTTGACGGCCCTGAGCAGCTCAGGGTCGGCCCCCTTCTTCAGGCCGATGCCGTACTGCTCGCCGGTGTCCAGGCTGGCGACGATCTCGAACTTCTTGGCGATCTCCGGTTTCTTCAGCCAGGTGAGGACGACGGGCAGGTCCTGCACGATCACGTCCGCCTGACCGGTCCGCAGGGCGAACAGCTGCTTGGCGGAGTCGGAGTATTCCGTGGGGACGAGCCCGGCCTTCCTGACGTGGTCGAGGCCGGTCGTGCTCGCCTGGGCCGCGAGGTTGAGATCCCTGACCAGCACGTCATCCAGCGACGTGACGCCCAGGCTCTTCTTGGCCAGCAACGCCTGGGTGGCGTCGAAGTAGGGCGCGGAGAAGTCGATGTTCCGCCTGCGCTCAGCGGTGATCGTCATGCCGGCGGCGGCGACGTCGCACTTGCCCTCGGCCATCGCCACACCGTTCTTGATCATCGAGAAGTGGAGGTCCACGATCTCGTGGGCCACGCCGAGCCGCTTTGCCACCAGGTCGACGATGTCCACGTCGAACCCGACGATCCTGTCGCCCCGTTTGAACTCGAACGGCTCGTACGTGAGGTTCGTGCACATCGTCAGCTTGCCCGGCTTGACGAGCCGGGGTTCGCCACCGTCCCGCACGAACGAGACCGGGGCGCCACACGCCGCGAGAACCAGCGCGCCGGCGCCGATCGTCAACACCCTCCGGAACATCGACCATCTCCATCTATTTCCGGGCGAGAATCTGCTAAAGCCTAGAAAGCGCGGTTTACGCAGGCCAAGGGTGTATTCATGCGCGTTGGCGAGGATCCATTGCGTGATCTCCGGGACCGCGCGGATCCATTGCGCCCGGCGATCGAGGGAGCCGACGACGAACGGCGATCACGTGGCCACAAGGCGCACAACGGATCGCAAGCGCCTGCGCCGGACACGCAACGAAACCGCGCGAGGACGCAATGTCAGCCGCTTGGCCTGCATGAACATACATTCCTAGGCTGTCTGAATCCTCCCCGTGCACCCCCCGCCATGCGGCGATCAATCGTATCCCGAACCGATCACAGAGGAGACGTCACCGATGGTTAGCGTCAGTATGGAGACGCCGGAGCAGACCGAAAGGCGTCTCCGCCGGGTGATCGCTCAGGCCGACCTCGTCGCGTTCGACGGCGTCTGGTGCTTCGAGGAGTCCCCCATCGACTGGCCGCCGGCGCTCACCGACGACACGCTCGCCGCGGTCCGCGACGAGCAGAGCTGGAGCCGCCTGGTCCGGCTCACCCAGAGGCACCAGGACGTCGAACGCTTCGGGATCTTCTCCTTCCACTTCCCCGCCGAGCTCGACAACAGCGGTTTCGTCGGCTGGCTCGCCGGCGTGCTCAAGGCGAGGCTGGGAACCGGTGTGTTCGTCATCTGCGGGAGCAACCGCGCGAGGGGCGGCGTCTACGACTACTGGGGCTGTCCGATCGACCTGCTCGACGACGCCCTCGCCGTGGTCGAGGCACTGCGGGAGGGCGCGCGATGAATCCGACGTGCCAGTGCGGCAACGAAACGACCCGCTGCGTCACCTGTGGCGAGCCACGCTGCGTAGCGTGCGACCCCTACCTGTCCGAAGACTGCGGCGGACAGGGCACCGAACCGAGATCATGAAGGAAGTCCTCAACCCCGACGGCGCCCGCTCGTTCGTCGTCATCGGAGAGACCAACCTCGCGCGCCGGGTGTGCGCTTCGCTGCTGGACGCGGCGCACACGGTCGCGCACCTCACGGAGCCCCGTGACGAGGAGCTCCGCTGCGCGATGTCGAGCGCGCCCGAGGCGGTGGCGGTGCTGCTGCACGACGATGTCGCGGCCCTGCGATACGCGCTGGCGGTCGCGCACATGTCCGGCCAGGTCCCGATCATTGTGACGATCTTCGATCGGACGGTGGCCGACGAACTGCTCCGCCTGCTGCCCCAGTGCCATGTCACCTCTCCGGCCGACCTGGTGGCCCCCACCCTGGCCGGGCCCTGCGCCGACACCGCCATCGCCGCCCTGCGGGGCGGCGGGCAGCGTGCCGAGGCGGTTCGGATGATCGACGGGGAGCTGGGCGCGGAGCCGTGGCAGCGCGAGCGGATGGGCCGGCGGTCCCGGCTGGGCGGGCTCGCGGGACAGCTGCGCCCGCATGACGCGGGCACCCGCATCATGCTCGCTGGGCTGGCGGGCATGCTCGCGGCGCTGCTCGGTGACTGGGCGTGGCTGCTCAGCCTGGGCGCCCACCCCGCGGAGGCCCTGTTCGACGCCGCCCGGGTGGTCGCGACCGTGGGACCGGCGACCGCGCCGCGGCACTCGTCCGCGTACCAGCTCGTGTCGAGTGCGATCATGCTGTGCACGGTCGTCTTCAGCGCCATGTTCACCGCCGGCGTCATCGACCGGATGCTCGGCCCCAAGCTGGTGGGACTGATCGGGCCCCGCACGGTGCCCCGCTCCGGGCATGTGATCGTCGTCGGCATCGGCCAGGTCGGGCTGCGGCTCTGCTGTGAGCTGCGGCGCCTCGGCGTGCCCGTCGTCGGGGTGGAGCGTGATCCGCACGCGCCGAACGTACGGCTCGCCCGCACCCTGGGCATTCCCGTCATGGTGGGACACGGCGGCGACCGCGCCGTCCTCGACCACCTGCATCTGGGCAGGGCGAGGGCGCTGGCCGCCGTCGGCTCCGACGATCTCGACAACATCGCCGTGGCCATCGCCGCTCAAGGAGTCTCGCCCGGCACCAGGGTGGTGCTCAGGGCCGGCGAGCACGAGGCGATAGCCGAGACCCGGTCCCTTCTTCCGCTGGGCACCATCCGCGACGTCACCAGCCTGGCGGCCGCGTACGTGCTGGCCCGCCTGCTGGGAGACCCCGCGACCGGCGTCGTCGCGCACCGGCACCGCATATTCGTGAGGTCGCCCGGCGGAACATTCGCGCCATGGCCGCTCGCGGCGCGCGACGGCTGCTCGCACGTGAACGTCGCGGTCCCGATCTGACGAAATCGCGCCTGGCGGGGCGGCGCTCGCAATGAATCCACACAGACCACCGAATCACACAACAAATCCCTACCAACACGCATGATCATCACCTTGGCCTGCGTAAACCCGCTTTCTAGGCTTTAGCCAATTCTCCCGGGCCACGGCACTCAACACCATTCCTGCTATTTACGGATATGTCCATAAATGGCGTCGGAGGTCGGTGCGGTGATGCCCGAAACAGTGTTCAGTGTTCGATCCGTAAGGAGGCCGTAGTGGGCCTGAGTAATCTTCTGACCCGGCGAGCGCTGAAAGGCGGCGCGATCGCCGTCGCGGGCGCGCTGGCTCTGGCGGCGTGTGGCGGCACCGGCACCTCCGCCGCCCCAGGGACCGGCGGCCCGGCCGCCTCC
>NZ_QNFZ01000721.1 GCF_003313395.1 Nonomuraea lactucae
CTGACGCCACCGGCGACGCCCGGGCGCGCCGGACCGCCCCGGCCGCACCCGCCGAACCGTTCCGGGGCGGCGGGGCGGCCGTCAGTCGTCGAGGCCGCCCATCAGGGCGGCGCCGCCCAGGAACACGAAGACGACCAGATAGATGGCGATCACCGCCAGCATCAGGCAGGTGCCGACGATGCCGCAGATGCGCCCGGCCTGCACCATGCCGCGGTTCTCGTAGACGTAGCCGCTGTTGTCGATCTCGCGCAGCGCCTTGTTCCCCATCGACCAGGCGAACGGGCCGATCAGCGAGCAGACGACCAGGCTCAGGATGCCGAGGATCAGGATCGTGGTGCCGTTGGGATGCGTCTGGGGTGGCGGCCCGTAAGGCGATGGGCCATAGTTCGGATAGGACATGTGCGGTTCGGCCCCTCGATCCATCGGCTTTTGAGGCGGTTTTTATACCACAGCGGCACCGGGTCTGGCAGTTGACCGAGCGCTTGCTACACTCGCCACATGATCGCGGTTCTCAAGCCTTTCGCCCACTGGCTCGCGTCCACCGAGTGGTTCATGAGGGTCGGGCCCCGCTTCGTCCCGCAGGTCGACAGGGTCCTGTACCGGCTCACCCGGGGCCGCATGATCAGCAGTGACCGAGTCGTCCCCTCGCTGGTGCTCTTCACCACGGGCGCCAAGAGCGGGCTGGAGCGGCGCTCGCCGCTCGCCTGCCTGCCCGAGCAGGACGGCGGCTTCATCGTGGTGGGCAGCAACTTCGGCCGCGAGACCCACCCGGCCTGGTCCGCCAACCTGATCAAGAACCCGGAGGCCAGGGTCAGCCACCGCGGGCGGGAGATCCCCGTGGTGGCGACGCTGCTGACCGGCGAGGCGCGTGTGGAGGCCTGGCCGCGGCTGACGGCGAACTGGCCGCTCTACGACCGCTACGCCGACAAGTCCGGACGGGAGCTGCGGGTCTTCCGCCTGACACCGGTACAGTGATCGCCGGGTGATCGCTTACGCCATCATGGTGGGGCAATCAGGACATCCCTAGGAGCTCCCCCCCGTGCGTGAACGCATCCGCGTCTTTGTCGCGAACCGGCGTTTCCAGCAGTTCATCGTCGCCGTCATCCTGGTCAACGCCGCCACCCTCGGCCTGGAGACCGTACCCGCCGTCGTCGAGCGCTACGGCGACACGCTCACCCTGATCGACCACGCGGCCCTCTACATCTTCGTCGCCGAGCTGGTCGCCAAGATCTACGTCGAGCGGTCACGCTTCCCGCGCGACCCGTGGAACGTCTTCGACACGCTGATCGTGGCCATCGCGCTCGCGCCCGCGACCGGCGGCCTGTCAGTGTTGCGGTCGCTGCGCATCCTGCGTGCGCTGCGCCTGCTGTCGGTGGTGCCCAGCCTGCGCCGGGTGGTCTCGGCCCTGCTGCGCGCCATGCCCGGGATGAGCTCGATCGTCGTGCTGCTCTCCCTGGTGCTGTACGTGGCCGCCGTCATGGCCACCAAGCTGTACGGCCAGAGCGCGCCGGACCGGTTCGGCAGCCTGCCGGCCTCGCTGTTCACCCTCTACCAGACGATGACGGGCGACGACTGGGGCAACATCGCGCGCGAGGTGATGAGCCGGCACCCGTCGGCCTGGATCTTCTTCACCATCTTCATCCTGGTCTGCACGTTCATCGTGCTGAACCTCTTCATGGCGGTCGTGGTGAGCGCGATGGACGAGGAGTCGGCCGCGGAGCGGGCCGAGCTGGCCGAGCACGACCACGACTCGGCCGCCGCCACCGAGCGGATCCTCGACGAGCTGGCCGCGCTCCGGCTGGAGGTGGCCGCGCTGCGCCGGGAGCACGCCAGCCCGGCTCACCGCGAGTAGAACTCCACCACCAGCTGCTCGTCCACCGGGACCGAGATCTGCTCGCGCTCGGGCCTGGCCGTCAGGGTGAAGCTCAGGCCGGCGTGGTCGACCGACAGGTAGGGCGCGATCCGGTCGTCGGCGTGCACGCCCTCGGCGGCGGCGACGAACGGCTGCATCCGGCGCGACCGCTCGCGCACCGTGACGACCTGGCCGGGCTTGACCAGGTAGCTCGGGATGTCCACCTTGCGGCCGTCCACGGCGATGTGGCCGTGTGTCACGTACTGCCTGGCCGCGTAGATCGACGGCGCGAGGCCCGCGCGCAGCACGAGGGAGGCCAGGCGGGTCTCCAGCAGCGTGACCAGCTCGGCGCCCGAGGCGCCCGGCTTGCGCACGGCGAGATCCCAGTAGCGGCGCAGCTGCCGCTCCGACACGTCGTAGTACCAGCGCAGCTTCTGCTTCTCGAGCAGGCGCAGCCCGTAGTCGCCGGTGGTGCGGCGGTTGGTCTTGCGGCCGTGCTCCCCTGGCGGATAGGGGCGCTGCTCGAAGTAGCGCACGGCCTTCTTGGTCAGTGGCACGCCCGCGCGACGCGACAGGCGCACCTTCGGACCGGTATAGCGCACGTTCACCTCCTGTGGTTAGGTAGTACTTACTTAGGTAAGCCTAACCTACTGTTCGTCGTGATCTCAAGGAGCCGCCATGCTGCCGATGCCGGAACGGATCCGCACCCTCGCCGCGACCGCTGGCGTCGCCCGGCTGTCCGTCGACGGCACGCCCTCCCCCGCGCGCGGCGGGGTGGACGACCGCGGCCGGCCGGTGCTGCTGGTCCGGCCGGGCGATGCGCTGCACGGGCTGCGCGACGACGCCGTCGTCGCCGTCAACCTGACCGCGATGCGCCGGCTGGGGGACGTGGAGCATCCGCGCGGGCTGATCGAGGTGCAGGGGTGGGCGCAGGCCGTACCGGCTGAGGAGGCGAGGCGGGCGGCGGTCGCGGTCGCGGCCTCCAGCGCCGACGAGGCCCTGTTCGAGGCGCTGGAGAGGTACGGCGAGCGCGACGCGCCCCGGTTGCTGCGGCTGGACGTGGCGCAGGTCGCCTACCTGACCGGGCAGGAGTCCGGCCTGCTCGACGCCGACGACTACCTCGGCGCGGACCCCCACCCGCTGGCCGAGACCGCCGAACGGGTGCTCGCCCACGTCAACGAGGCGCACCGGGCGCAGCTCGCGGACGGGGTGGCCAGGCGGCTCGGCGAGGACGCCCGCCCCGGGAGCGGCGAGCCGGGGAGCGGCAGGGGCGGGGACGGGGTGTGGCTGTGGGAGCTCGACCGGTTCGGCGCGACGGTGCGCGTGGACACGTCGCTGATCCGCTTCCCGTGGCAGGTCCCGGCGCGCACGGGGCAGTGCCTGGAGACGGCCCTGCGCGGCCTCATGTGCACGTGCTGACCGACGGCTCGGCAGGCCGGGGCGGCACGGCGCCGTCAGGGCTCATCGTCTTGATCACGATTCATCCTGGAGGACCAACCAGTAGTTGAAAGTTACTATCATCGGCGGCTGTGAGCGACACCGAGCGACGCAGACGTGTTCTGATGGTCGCCGGCGTGCTGACCGGCAGCCTCATGCTGGCCACGGCGGTGATCCTGGGCAGCGCGGGGCTCTCCGGCACCTGGCTGTCGCCGGTCAGCCTCCCCGGCGGGGGTGGCGACGGGTTCGCGCCGCCCGCCACGGCCACGCGGAGCTCGGCGCGCGTGCCGGTGACCCGCCAGGTGCACACCATCGTTCCCTCGCACCCCGCCCTGTCCGGGAGCCCGACCCGCACCCCCGCCCCGGACCACACCGCCTCGCACCCGGCCAGTCCCACCGCCGGCCCGGACGGCAGCCCGGCC
>NZ_QNFZ01000724.1 GCF_003313395.1 Nonomuraea lactucae
CCCGTACTGCCAACTCCCCCAGTACTCCGACTCGCGCCCCGCCACCCTCAACGCCGCCCCCTTCAACGCCGCCTCCCTCAACGCCGCCACCGCCACTGCCAGCACCGCCACCAACGGCACCGCCACCGCCAACCGCTCAACCCCACTCACACCGCACCTCGCCCCGCCCGTTACCCACCAACGTCGGCCCGGCAGCGTGGGCCCCCACCTCATCAGCCCGGCAACGTCGGCTCGGCAGCATCGCCCCCCTCATCGGCCAGGCGCCAAAAGTCCGCACAACCCACCCAACAGCCGACCTCCATCTTCGGCCGCCTACTGCGTGATCTTGACCGGCGTCCGCGCCGCCGCCGGATCCAGCCTCGGCCCTTCAGGGATCATGTGCAGCAACTGCGCCGGCAGAGGCGCCACCACGCTGGCGTCGTACCCGAACGTCTCCAACTGAGCCGCCGACACCAACGGAAAGCGCCGGTTCTGTTCGGTGACCAGGTAGTACGTGTTGATGGCCGACAGCTGGCCGTCGTTGGGCAGCAGCCCCGCCACGGCCGCCCCGCCGTGCGGCATCACGATCTGGTCGAAATGCTCCTGGCCGCCGGTCGCCCGCGGCACCGGGATGGTGATCCGCGCACCGCTGGTGATCTTCGCCCGCGTCGACCCCTTCTGCGTGTCGGCGTAGACCGCGCACAGTGGGGCGTTCGCCGCAGGCGTGATCACCTTGGGCATCGTCGTCGGCAACCCTCCCCCCAGAAGCTGAATCCTGGACCGGGCGGCGTTCGCCGTGGCGGCGTCGATGGTGATCGGCTCGACCGGGCGCGAGCCGTACGCCTTCCTGCTGGCCGGGTCGTTGCGCAACAGCGTCGCCTGCGTGACGGTGATCGCCGCGAGGCCGTCCTCGGCGAGCACGTACCAGCGGTCCGAGCTGCCGGCCATGCCCGGCGACAGGAAGATCTGCCCGACCCGCGCCCGACCGCCGTCCGGACTGCGCACCGACTTGCCCCGGTTCGGGATGGAAGGTGCGCGGAAGTCGCGTCCGGTGGGGATCGCGTTGATCCATGCGGCGGGCACCTTGCGGAGCGCGGTGGCGCCGAGCGCGCTGATCCCTTCGGGGCCCACCTTCATCCTCATGTCGCCCCAGATCACCCAGCCCTGCTGCTGCTCGTCGGTGACGACCATCGCGCCGTTCCCGACCGGCGCCCCGCCGACGTCCATGCCGCCCACCAGGGTCACGTACGTCTTGGCGACGCCCACCGCGTCGGTCGTCTGGCCCACGCACACCGACCAGGGCCCCTTGACCAGCCTGTCCTTGGCCGGCAGGGAGTCGGGCGCGCCGGCGATGCCCACGTACGGACCCCTGTCGAAGCCCGCCAGCGAGGCCGCCGACACGTTGCGCACCTTCACGGTGGCCGTGTCCAGCAGAAGCCGCGCCGAGACGTAGTTGGCCACGGGCAGCAGTCTCCGCTCCTGCTGGCTGTAGACGTACTTGGCCCCGCTCTCCTCCTCGACCAGCAATTGGCCGGGGTCGGTCAGCTTCGTCGCGTTCCCGGGCTTGAGCATGCCCCAGATGCCGAAGCCCGCGGTCACGAGGACCGCGACGAGCAGCCCGCAGAACATCGCCACCGTGTGGCGGCGCATGGGGGACTCGGGCACGTCCGGTTCTGCCTGGAGCAGCGCCATGCCCAGGCGCTGCATCATCAAGCGGTGGGCCTGGTAGAGGTCCTTCCGGGTCTGCATGCCGCCGCCGCTCCGTTCCGATCAGGGTCCCGGCCCATGTTACGCATGAGGGACATGGTGGATATGTCAACTTCTGTACGACGTGGTGGTGCCACGAGTAAAGTTGCGATCAAGCACCCTTGGGGAGGATGTCGTGGCTGTTGAGAATCACCGGTCTTGTGGGCAGAAATGGCCCGGCATGGACGCGGAGCGAGACAACGTCAAGTATCCGGAGAATCCCCGGGAACGCTTCGACCAGCTCGCCACCCTCCTGGAGGACGAGCTGAAGGACCTCGTGGGGCAGAAGAAGGGCTCCCTGAACGACCTGACGGTCAACGGAAGCCTCGCCTCCTTCGAGGCGCAGGTTAAGCGCATCGCGCGCTGGGAGGGCGGCCGCTCGTTCACCGGCACCGTCCGGCTGGGCCACGATGAGCTGACCGACATCTACGCCCAGGTCAACGAGAAGTTCCGGATCGCCATCGCGCTGGTGCGCGCCGGCGGTGGCGGCTACCAGAAGACCGACAACTCCACCTTCGGCAACCCCACCATCTAGGCGACGTCATGGCGGACTCCACGAAGAAGACGCATTGGATCAAGACGAGCTGCGGCAACTTCGACGTCGACGACGACGGCAGAAGTGTCGCGGAGGTCAAGGACTTCATCACGTCGCTCGATCCCGTGGGCGTAGAGACGGCCGCCACCGCCTACATCGACGCCTCGACCAAGCTGGCCGCCACCCTCGACGTGATCGACGAGGTCAGCGGCGAGCTGGCCAAGATCTGGGAAGGCGAGGCGTCCGTCGAGGCGCAGAAGGCCCTGCGGCTCCTCCACGACACGATCATCAACCTCTCCACCGGGCTCGACCACATGGGCAAGCCTTTGGAGACGCTGGGCGCCAAGATCCGCGAACACAAGGACTTCGTGGAGAACGGCACCGCCACCTGGAGCAATCCGATCGGTGACCCGGGCAGCTGGGACGACTCCATGCCCGGCTACTTCCGCACGATCGACAAGGGCTGGGAGTGGGGGTCGCAGGACGAGCTGGCCGGGCAGCACCTCAGGGCGCTCACCAAGGATCTGTACGAGAGCCATGTCCGTTTCCCGGACTATGTGCAGAAGGAACTGCCCAACATCCAGGATTCGACCGTGCCCGGCCCCGACACCACCAAGGTCGACACTCCGCACATTCCACGAGTCAACCCCGCCTCCTACAACGGCGACCTGTCGGGCATCGGCTCCGGCCAGAACGGCCTCAACCGGTCCGGCTACCCGGACGGCTCCGACTTCGGCCGGACCGGCCTGGACGGCACGAACGATCCCCGCTTCCCCGACGGCACCCGCGACCCCGACCAGCTCCGCCTCCCCGGTGACCAGAACGGCCCAGGCGATCCCACCAACCAGGGCACCGGCCGCCCCGACCAGAACGGCCAGCCCGGCGTGTCGTCCACGAACCCCAAGTTCCCCGACAACCCGAACGGCACGCACCTGAACGGCACCGACCCCCGCTCCACCAACCTCTCCGACTACACGCCCCCGAAGATCGACAACTCACCGAACTCCCCCTTCTCGCCGACGTCCACCAACCCGTCCACCTCGTACGCACCCAACTCCAGCCCGATCTCTGGCACCGGTCCCGGCACCGGCTTGGGCCACGGCCTGACCGCCGGCGACGCCGCCGCCCTCCGCGCCGCCAACGGCGCGAACGGCACAGGCGGCATGGGCATGCCCATGCTCCCCCTGGGCGCCACCGGCACAGGCGGCGAGGAGCGCACGAACGAGACGTCGACGTGGCTGAAAGAGGAGGACGATGTCTGGGTCGGCAAACTCGAAAACGTTGTGGACGGCCAAATCGGCTAACCACCCCTCCGCCCCTCCAGCCCACCCGAGCCCGCAGGCCCGCCCCGGCCCTGCCCCGGCCCGAGTACCCGCCTGGCCCCGCGCGTACCGGCCTCGGCCCGAGTACCCGCCTCGGCCCGCGCACCTGGCATGCAAGGGCACCCGCCCCGCCCGCGCACC
>NZ_QNFZ01000725.1 GCF_003313395.1 Nonomuraea lactucae
CGGCCTGGTGGAGTTGGTGCAGGGCGGAGTCGAGGGCCTGACGGCCGGGAGTGATCAGGGCCGGCGTCGTTGACGGCACCATGACGCTCATGGAAGGAAATCCTCCTGGTATGTACGCCCAGGAAACGAAGTAGGCGCCATTGCCTACCCCTTTGGGCGACTTGTCGCGATCATCCTATGGCGGGGTTTTCTGGCACGCCGATAGATTTCCCGTAACGGATCTGCTGTCATCGAATCCAACCCGGTGACCGATGCGCTTGGCTACGCGCCACTCTGGCAGGCTTGAGATCCGGAGTGTGCCGAACTGTCGAACCGGGAGATGCGATGCCCGCACTGCTGATCGGGCCGATGCTGCGCTACGTCGACGCGTCGAGCGCCTCGATCTGGGTGGAGACCGGCGAGCCGTGCGCGGTCGCCGTGGTGGCGGGTGAGCGGAGGCACGAGTCGCGCACGTTCACGGTCCACGGCCACCACTACGCCCTCGTGGACCTGACCGAGCTGTCCGAGGACGTCCACGGCTACGCCGTGGAGCTGGACGGCGAGCGGGTGTGGCCGCTGGAGGGCCGCCCGCCGAGCCGCATCAGGCTGCTGCCGGCCGACGGTCCGCGCCGGATGGCGTTCGGGTCATGCCGGACGAGCGTCCCCCACGACACCGCCCACGTGCTGACGCACGGCGAGGACGTGCTGCGCTCCTACGGCGGCCACCTCATGGAGGCGGGCGAGGACGAGTGGCCCGACCTGCTGCTCCTGCTCGGCGACCAGGTCTACGCCGACAGCCCCTCGCCCGAGATGCTCGACTTCATCCGTCGGCGCCGGAACACCGAGCCGCAGAACGAGATCGCCGACTTCGAGGAGTACGCCGAGCTCTACCGTCAGGCGTGGACGGAACCCGAGATCAGGTGGTTGTTCTCCACCGTGCCCACAGCGATGATCTTCGATGACCACGACCTGCGCGACGACTGGAACACCTCGCAGACGTGGCGGGAGCAGATGGCCGCGACGACCTGGTGGCGCAGCAGGGTGATCGCCGGGCTGAGCGCGTACTGGATCTACCAGCACCTGGGCAACCTGTCGCCGGCCGAGCGGGCGGCCGACCCGCTGCTGCGGACCCTGATGGACGGCGACGGGGGCGGGGCGCTCGACGGCTTCGCCGAGAAGGCCGACGTCGACCCGGCCAGCAACCGCTGGAGCTACTCCCGCGAGCTCGGCCGGACCCGCCTGATCGTGGTCGACACCCGGTGCGCCCGCCGGCTGACGCCGGGAGACCGCAGGATGCTCGACGCGGGGGAGTGGCAGTGGCTCGTCGAGGAGGTCTCCAAGCCCGCCGACCGGCTGGTCATCGGCTCCTCCCTCCCCTTCATGCTGCCCGAGGGCGTCCACTACGTGCAGAACTGGAACGAGGCGCTCTGCGACGGAGCGTGGGGCAAGAGAGTGGCGCGGCTGTCGGAGAGGTTCAGGCAGGCCGTCGACCTGGAGCACTGGGCCGCCTTCCGCCGCTCGTTCGACGACCTGGCGGGGCTCCTCGTCCGCCTCGGCAAGCCGGTGGTGCTGCTCTCCGGCGACGTCCACTACTCCTACGTGGCCAAGGCCCGCACCGGCGACGTCACCCAGGTCGTCTGCTCGCCCATCCGCAACCCGCTGAGCCCGCTGCTCCGCTGGGCCAACGTCATCACCCAGTTCGGCGTCGCCACCATGGTCGGCAGCCTGCTCGCCCGGCTGGCGCGCCTGCCCAGGCCGCCCTTCCGCTGGCGGGTCACCCACGGGCCGTGGTTCCAGAACGCCGTGGCCACGCTCGCCTTCCCCGACCAGGTCTCCTGGTACGAATCCTCCGGCGACACCGTGAAGCAGATCGACTCCGTACGACTCGGCTGAGGATCCGCGGGCTCGAAAAGTGGGAACCGGCCCTCCCCGTGCGGTCAAGAACAGGGTGACCGCATGAGAGAGGACCGGCACGTGGTGAGTGTTCGCGAACTGCCTGACACACTGGACGACTCGACGCTGATCGGGCGTTCGCTGGACGATCCGGAGAGTTTCGCGGCGCTGTTCGACCGGCATGCCGACGAGATCCACCGGTACGCAGCCAGGCGCCTCGGCCCGGGGCCGGCCGACGACGTGACGGGGGAGGTGTTCCTCGTCGCGTTCCGCCGCAGGGCGCGTTACGACCGCTCGTGGTCCGACGCCAGGCCCTGGTTATACGGCATCGCCACCAGGGTCGTCGCCCAGCATCGCAGGGCCGAGCGGCGGCGCAACCACGCCCTGGCCAGGATGAGTCCCGAACGGCCCGGCACGTTCGACGAGCGCAGCGCCGACCGGATCACGGCCGAGCAGCTCCAGCCCAGGCTGGCCCGCGCGCTGACCCGGCTCAGCGCGGCCGAGCGCGACCTGCTGCTGCTCGTGGCCTGGGCCGACCTGACGTACGAGGACGCGGCGCTCGCCCTGGGCGTGCCCGTCGGCACGGTACGGTCCAGGCTGCACCGGCTCCGCGTCAAGGTACGCAGGGCGCTCGGCGGCAACGACCCCTTCGCAGAGGAGCCCCAGCATGGATGACGACGAGATCCGCCTGTTCGCGGCCGGCCGGCCGGCCGCTCCACCCTACGATGCACAGGCCCGCGACCGGGCCAGGGACCGGCTGCTGCGCGAGGCGCGAGGCCGGGGCGGGCTGCGCCTGCCCCGGCTCGGCTGGCACGCCGTCGCCGCGTTCGGGATCACGGTCACTCTTGTCGGGGGCGTGGCCGTGGCCCTGTCGGGACAGGGCGGGGCGCCGGACGCGGCCACGTCCGCGACCCAGTCGGCCGCCGTGTCGGGGGAGGAACTGGAGCCGAAGCCCGGCCAGTTCGTCCTCGTGGAGTCGGACACCATGTACGGCGCGACCAGGCTGGACGATAGCGGGGAGTCGCGCCACCTCTACCAGACCCACCGGAAGATCTGGAAGTCGGCGGACGGGCGCGCAGGCGGCCTGCTCCTGATCGAGGGGCGCGAGGCCAAGCCGTGGCCGGGCTCGAAGCAGCCGCCGAACGTACGGCTCGAGCCCGCCGAGAGCTGGTACCACCTGCCCTCCTGCCCGGGAATCTCCCGCAACGACCACGCGTACCTGAGCACGTTGCCTGCGGACGCCGCCGGGATGCGCGAGCTGCTCTACAAGCGCGACGGTGCAAAGGGCGACGGTGCAAAGGGCGACGGTGCAAAGGGCGACGGTGCCAAGGGCGACGGTGCCAAGGGCGACGGTGCTAAGGGTGACGCCGACGAGGCGGCCTTCGGCGTGGCGCGCGAGCTGCTGGCGGAGACCTACGTGCCCAGGGCGCAGCGTGACGCGCTGTTCGAGGCGATGAAGTCGATCGGCGGGGTGGAGATGGCCGAGGACGTCCCGGACTACGCGGGGCGCAAGGGCGTGGCCCTCGGCCGGCGGTCCGCGCAGTCGGGCATGCTTGAGCAGTACATCTTCGACCCCCGGACGCACATGCTGCTGGGAGAGCGGGGCACGGTCACGGACGAGAAGGTGGCCAAGGCGCCCGTGGGCAGCGTGCTGGCCCTGACGGCGCAGCTGAGGATCTCGGTCGTGGACAAGCTGCCGGACGACGGGGTCGCGACCGCCGAGAACTCCAACTGCGACCTTCCCGCACCGGCCGAGACCCCCGACGGTGGATCGCCGCAGCCCAGCGCCCCGCCCGCCGACACGCCCGGTTCCCCGGAGCCCGGCGGCCCGCCCTCCGCCCCCTCCGGCGACTGACGGCGGCAGGCCCTCGGGCGGGCGGACC
>NZ_QNFZ01000726.1 GCF_003313395.1 Nonomuraea lactucae
CGCGGCACGCCCGGCGGCGGCGCGCCAGGCCAGGCCACGCCAGTCCAGGCCACGCCGGGCCGTCCGCTCACGCGTGCCGCTCCCCACCCGCGTGGCCGTTCAGCCGCTCGACCGGTGGCGGGGGGCGGAGCCGGGTGAGCGGTGGCCTGAGCGTTCCCGTCCCGCGTCGTGAGCGGGCCTGGGCGAGGCTCTCGGCCGCGTAGCCCGCGCACAGGCTCGCCACCAGGCCGAGCGCGAGGGCCACGGCGGCCGACCTCAGCTTGCGCCCTTGCAGGCGCTCGGCCGGCGTCGGCGCCACCACGTCGGTCAGCACCATGTACGTCGCGGGCGGCGCGTCGACCGCCCGCTGGCTCTCCAGCAGCTCCAGCCTGGCCCGCGCCGCGACCTTGCGCACGATGTCCGTGGCCGCCTCCGGAGTGCGCGCCTCACCCTCGACGAACACGAACGGGCCCGTGGCCAGCGCCTCGACGTTGGCGCTGCCGTTGTGCACCTTGTAGAGGGTATCGCCGCCGGGGAGCACGCCCAGTTCCTGCCCGACCCTGGCGGTGGTGAGCCGCGCGGTGAGGATCGAGGCGGTCATGGTCAGCCCTCGGTCGAAGTTCAGCAGCGGGTTCACCGGGGCGTTGGTCGTGCCCGGATGGACCGGGAGGCTCGCCCCCGTCCTCGGCAGGGTGAGCACCATGGCGGCGTTGGAGGTGTAGACCGCCGGGACCGTCGAGTAGACCGCCGCCGCCGCGCCCAGCGCCGCGCAGAAGGCCGGGAGCGTCACGTACCAGCGGCGCAACAGGACGAGGACCGTGAGCCAGAAGTCCATGCGCCCTACCCCCCTCGGTCCACACAGGTATCGTTCCAACCGGCTACGCGTGTTACGTAACGACTCACCGCCTATGAGGCGATATGCGAGAGCGGGCCGAACGCGACGCCGCAGAGGGGGAGGCCGCCTTCCGTGACCGAGCTGGCCGTCGTCACGCCGAGCTTCGGACCCGACGCCGAGCTCTTCGCGCAGTTGCACGCGTCGGTGCTGGAGCACACCACCGAGGACACCGTCCACCATGTGATCGTCCCGGCGGGCGACAGGGAGCGGTTCGCCGGGTTCGCGGGGCCCCGCTGCCGCGTCTGGACCGAGCCCGAACTGCTGCCGCGCAGGTACGTCCGCGTCCCGCGGTCCGGGCTCTGGGTCAACGCGCTGCGCCCCTGGCCGCCGATCCGCGGCTGGGTCATCCAGCAGGCGCTCAAGCTCGCCGCCACGGCCCGGGCGGAGGCGCGCGCGGTGCTCGTCGCCGACTCCGACATCGTCCTGGTCAGGCCCGTGGACGTGGCCGCCTTCCGCGCGGACGGGCAGCTCCGCCTGCACCGGGTGGAGCGGGGCGTGCACGCGGGCATGCCCCGCCACGTGCGCTGGCACCAGGTGGCCCGCGACCTGCTCGGCCTGCCGCCCGCGCCCCCGCCGCCGCTGCACGACTACGTGAGCTCGCTGACGTTCTGGGACCCGGTCGTCGTGCGCGCCATGCAGGGCCGGATCGCCGAGTCGGCGGGCCGCCCCTGGCTGGACGCCTTCAACGCGCGGCTGCACATCTCCGAGTTCATCCTGTACGGGGTGTTCGTCGACGAGCTGTACGCGGCGGGCGGGCCGCCGGCGGGCGACGACACGATCTGCCACAACTACTGGGACCGGACGCCGCTGGACCGCGACGGGGCCCTGGCCTTCGCCGACCGCCTCGGACCGGAGGCCATCGGCATGATGATCTCGGCCAAGTCGGGGACGCCGCCGTCAGTGCGCGAGGCGGCCGTGCGGCGCTGCGCCGAGGTCGCCGGGGGCTGAGTCCGCACGGGCGTCGTCCTCGGGCTCGGTGTCCTCGGGCTCAGTCTCACGCTCGGTGTTCTCACGCTCGGTGTTCTCACGCTCGGGGACCTCAGGCTCCTCGGGCTCGTCCTCCGGCTCGGCGTGCTCCGGGCCCGGCCGCGCCTGGTCGCGTGCCCGCAGGCGGAGCCGCGCGTACGCCGCGCTGAACCCGGCCACGAGCGCCAGCGCGAACGCCACGCCGGCCGCCTGCACCTTGTCGCCGATCCGCCTCTCGGGTGTGGACGGCGGCGTGACGTTCATCGTGGTGATGTAGCTGACCGCGGGAGCCCGCAGTTCGCGCTGCTTGGCGGTCAGCTCCTCCTGCACCCGCCGCTGGGCCCGCTCGACGAGCGCCCGCGCGCCCGCAGCGGTGCGGCTCTCCGCGACGATCGACAGGAACGGTCCATCGGTGCCGAACAGCGCGGGGTTGGTGGCGCCGCCGTCGATGACCAGCTTGTCCGGTCCGTCCTTCGACGCGCCGAGCCGGGCCAGCACCTCGGGCGTGCCGGTGGCCAGAATCAGCGTGGCCGCGGTCGTGCGCAGGCCGGCGTTGTCCTGCAGCAGCGGGTTGGTACGGCCGGGCGGCACGCCGGGGTCGTTCGGCGGGATGAGGGCGTTGCCCGGCGCGGTAAGCAGCAGGATCACGCTGGCGGTGTAGCGGGCGGGCACGGCCAGGAAGGCCGCCACCGCGGCCACGACCGCCAGCGCGATGATGGGCGGGCCGACGGACGGGCGACGGGCGAGGCCGACGATGGTTCTCCAGAAGTCCAAGCTTCCCGCCCCCAAGACGTACGTTGCGCACCTGTTTATCCAACGAAGCGGCTCACCTGTTACGCGCGTTTCGGATCAGCCGGCCCAGCTTGCGGGCGCCTCTGGCCGCCAGCCGCCGCTGGCGCGAGACGTACAGCCGTGCCACGGCCGCGCGGGCCCGGCGCCGCTGGTCCGGGCCGAGCCCCGCCTCGTCGACGACGGCCAGCAGCGCACGGGCCTGGAGCAGCGTGGCGAACCAGCCGCGCCAGGCGGGCAGGGCCATGCGGGAGCTCATCGCCACCGGCCCGGCGTTGGACCATTTGCGGTGCGACAGCACCTCGGGCACGTGACCCCACGGTCCCGCCAGGGCGTACCTGGCGGCGGCCACCTCGTCCTCCCTGACCATGACCGGCCGGGGGATGCCGAGCGCCACCGAGCGGAGCTGCAGGCCGTACAGGGGGTCCATGAGGACGTGGCTCTCGGTCAGCAGGCGCAGCATCTCGGCGAAGCGCTCCGCGGGGTCGTCCGAGCGCAGCGCGGCGCCCTCGTACGCGCCGGTCTCCGTGACGCCGTCCATGGTGTAGGCGGTCTGCGCGGTGACCATGACCAGCCTGCCGTCGTGGGCGAACTCCGCCAGCGAGCGGGAGAGGCAGTGCGGCTCCAGCCGGTCGTCGTCGCCGATCCAGCGGAAGTAGGGGCCCTCGGCCAGGTGGAGCGCCTTGACGAAGTTGCCGATCGCGCCGATGTTCGCCGGTTGCCGGTGGTAGACGATCCGGCCGTCGGTGGCGGCCAGGTCGCGGCAGACCTCCCCGGTCTCGTCCGTGGAGGCGTTGTCGCAGATCACGAGCTGCAGGTTGGCGTGGTCCTGGGCCAGTACGGAGGCCACGACCTTCTCCAGGCCGGCCCCGCCGTTGTAGGTGGGCAGACCGACGGAGACGAGCACATCGGGGTTCAACCGGCTTCCTTCCTCTGCGGGTGGCCGAACTGCCTGAGCCGGCCCAGCGGCACCACCAGCGCCGCGTAGACGAACAGGCCGGCCGAGCCGGCCACGAGAAGGCGGACGAAGGCGTCGCCGTCCGCACCGCCCACCAGCCGGTCCACCAGGGCGGTGACCCCGGCCGCCGCGACCCCGGCGAGCAGCGGCCGGACGAGGGCGCGCGCGACGGGCGCGAGCCGCACCCCC
>NZ_QNFZ01000728.1 GCF_003313395.1 Nonomuraea lactucae
CGCCCGCGCGGGGATGCGCGCGTCGGGACCCGGCACCGGAGGCGGCGCGGGTGAGCGGCCGTCATGGCGCTCTGACCCTGTCCTGGCCCGCCGCCTCCGGGGAGTGCGCGACGGCGGAAGTGGTCCTGCGCCGCGACCGCAGGAGGGTGCTGGTCTGGGTGCACGAGGGCCCGGCGGCAGGTGGGCGCGAGGGCGCGGAGTCAGGTGGGCGCGAGGGCGCGGAGGAGAGCGAGCGGGAGGCCGCTCGGATCCTGCCCGTGCGCGTCGAGCACGGCGAGGCGTCGCTCCGGATCCGGCTGCGTGAGCGCGGGGCGGGCCCGGCGAGCGGCGGCAGGTGGTACGTCCCGGTGGACGGGCGCACCGGCCGCCGCATCCCGGAGCCGCCCCGTGTACGGCCCGCGTAGGGCCGGACGGGGCGCCTCGGCGAATGGGAGGCCAAGAATGCGTATGGGCAGTTCGCGTAGTTCGTGCGGTATGCCCCTTTACCGGGGTTGCCCGGCTACCGTCGAACCCGTGGACAGGCGCGTCGAGTGCCCTCGGCCGCTCCATCCGACCCGAAGGGTTCTGCCATGCCGTTCATCACCACGACCGATGGCACCGACATCTTCTACAAAGATTGGGGCGCCGGGCAGCCGGTCGTCTTCAGCCACGGCTGGCCGCTGAATGCCGACGCCTGGGACGACCAGCTCCTCCTGGTCGCCTCCAACGGCTTCCGCGGCATCGCCCACGACCGGCGCGGGCACGGGCGGTCCACGCAGACGTGGGACGGCAACCACATGGACACCTACGCCGACGACCTGGCCCAGCTGATCGAGCGGCTGGACCTGCGCGACGTGATCCTGGTCGGCCACTCGACGGGCGGCGGCGAGGTCGCCCGCTACATCGGCCGCCACGGCACGTCCCGGGTGGCCAAGGCCGTACTGCTGGGCGCGGTGCCGCCGCTCATGCTCAAGACGGACGCCAACCCCGACGGCCTCCCGATCAGCGTCTTCGACGACATCCGGGCCGGCGTGCTGGCGGACCGCTCGCAGTTCTACCAGGACCTCAGCGGCCCCTTCTACGGCGCCAACCGGGACGGCTCGGCCGTTTCGCAGGGGGTTCGTGACGCGTTCTGGCTGATGAGCATGGCATGCGGGCTCAAGCCCGCCTACGCCTGCATCGAGCAGTTCTCCGCGACGGACTTCACCGAGAACCTGCTCCGCATCGACGTGCCGACGCTGATCGCGCACGGCGACGACGACCAGATCGTGCCCATCGGCGCCTCCGCGCTGAAGACGGCCGAGCTGGTCAAGGACGCCACCCTCAAGGTCTATCCGGGCGCTCCGCACGGCCTCGTCGGGTCGTTCAAGGACGCCTTCAACGCCGACCTGCTGGCCTTCGTCAGGTCCTGACCCCGCGCGCCACCCGCCACCCGCACCGCCGACGCGCGGCGCGGAAGCGGTGGGGCGCGGCCACGACGCCCGTCAGCGCCGCTGGGTGGCCCACTGGCGGATCTTGTCGATGCGCTCCTGGATCTGCTCGGCGGTGGCCTGGGCGATCGGCGGCCCGCCGCAGGCGCGCCGCAGCTCCGAGTGGATGACGCCGTGGGGCTGGCCGGTGCGATGGTTCCAGGCGCCGACGAGGCCGTTGAGCTCGCGGCGCAGCTCGGCCATCCGCTCGTGCGGCGCGAGCCGCTCCTCGGCGGGCTCTCGCGGCTGCTTGCGTCTGGCCGCCTGCTGGTCCGACTGCCGCTTGCGCAGCAGGGTGGCGACCTGGTCGGGCTCCAGCAGCCCCGGCAGGCCGATGAAGTCCTCCTCCTCAGCCGAGCCCACCTCCGCGCCGGTGCCGAACTCGCCGCCGTCGTACAGGACCCGGTCGAACGTCGCCGTCGTCTCCATGGTCTCGAACGGCAGCTCGTCGCCGAGGACGTCGGGGCTGTCCTGCTTGCGGTTGGCCTGCTCCAGCAGGCTGTCGTCAAGCCCGTCCTCGGGCGGCCTGCGGTTGAGGACGTGGTCGCGCTCCACCTCCATCTCGTTGGCCAGGCCCATGAGGGTCGGCACCGAGGGGAGGAAGACCGAGGCCATCTCGCCGCGCTTGCGTGCGCGCACGAAACGGCCGACGGCCTGCGCGAAGAAGAGCGGGGTCGAGGTGGAGGTGGCGTAGACGCCGACGCACAGCCGGGGGATGTCGACGCCCTCCGACACCATGCGGACCGCGACCAGCCAGCGGTCCTCGGAGGCGGAGAACGCCTTGATCTTCTTGGACGCGCCCGGATCGTCGGACAGCACGACCGTGGCGCCCTCGCCGGTGATGTTGCGCAGGTGGCGGGCGTAGGCGCGGGCCGCCTCGTGGTCGGTGGCGATGACCAGGCCACCGGCGTCGGGCACGCCGCGCCGCACCTCGGTCAGGCGGCGGTCGGCGGCCTGCATGACCTGGCGGATCCAGTCGCCCTTGGGGTCGAGCGCGGCGCGCCAGGCCTGGGAGAGCTGGTCCTTGGTGAGCGGGGTGCCGAGCGTGGCGGCGATCTCGTCACCGGCGCGGGTGCGCCACTTCATCTCGCCGGAGTAGGCCAGGAAGATGACGGGCCGGACCACGCCGTCGTCGAGCGCGGGGCCGTAGCCGTAGGAGTAGTCGGCGACGCTCCGCTTGAAGCCCTCGGCGTCCTCCTGGTAGCCGACGAACGGGATCGGGTTGTCGTCGGACCTGAACGGCGTGCCGGTGAGCTGGAGCCTTCGGGTGGCCGGCTCGAACGCCTCGCGGATGCCGTCACCCCACGACTTGGCGTCGCCCGCGTGGTGGATCTCGTCGAAGACGACCAGCGTCCGGCGGGCCTCGGTGCGCGCCCGGTGCAGGGCCGGGTGCATGGCGACCTGGGCGTAGGTCACGGCGACGCCGATGTAGTCGCGCGAGGTGGTGCCCTGGCTGTTCTTGAACTCGGGGTCGATGCCGATGCCGACCCGCCCGGCGGCGTCGGCCCACTGGCGCTTGAGGTGCTCGGTGGGGGTGACGACGGTGATCGACCGGATCACCCCTCTGGCGAGCAGGTCGCTGGCGATGCGCAGGGCGTAGGTCGTCTTGCCCGCGCCCGGGGTCGCCACGGTGAGGAAGTCGCGGGGCTCGCGCCCGGTGTAGAGGTCGAACGCCTCCTGCTGCCACGCCCGGAGTTTGGGGGCGGTGCCCCAGGCGGCGCGGTCGGGATAGGAGGGCGACAGGTGGGATGCGGCGAAGGTGCTCACCGCATCACCTCTGGGGTTCGTGTGCTTCGCTCTCTCACAGTGACCCAAGGGTAATCGGGGACACCGACAAGACGTGCCGTGCACCGTGGATCCTGGCCAAGGTCATCCTTGCGTGCTATGGGGTGTCAGGTGGCTTATCGCACGGTCGACATCAGCGCGTCCAGCGCCTGTCTACGTGCGGGTTCCTCCGGTTGGAGCAGGCCGACGACGAGTACGGCGCCGCGGTCGCGGGTGAGCAGGATCACGCGGAGGTAGGCGGGGCGGTTCACCACGTCCTGGTATTCGGCCCGCAGGGCGCGGGTGTGGCCCTGGGCGAACGGCCTGTCCTCCACGACCGCGACCCGGTCGCCCTTGAGGAGCAGCCTGGAGTACAGCTCGGCCGCCTCCAGCGCGGCCCGCCGCGCGTCGCGCACGGCGCCCGGGAGCGGCCTGGCCATGACCAGCGCCCCGTCGCCGTCCCTGGTCACCGAGGTGAACCCCGTGACCGGCGGCACCGCTCCCGCTCGCCATCCGGCGGGCAGCGGGATCGTCACCCCTGCCCGCGCGTCGTGCAGCCGCCCGGTCTCGGGGCGCGGCGCG
>NZ_QNFZ01000727.1 GCF_003313395.1 Nonomuraea lactucae
CCGGGGTCACGCTCGGTGGCGGCCCGGCCGAGGTCGCCCTCGGCGGCGGCGGGGCCGGGGTGACCCTCGGTGGCGGCGGGTTCGACCCGCTCACCGGGCGGCTCGCCCGGCTGTTCGGCCTCGACGTCGAGGGCCCGCGCCTGGAACTGTGGCGCGCGCCCGTCGACAACGACCAGTACGGCGGACTGGTGGAGACCTGGCGGCAGGCGCAGGTCGGCATGCACCGGATGACCCACCGCGTGGACGCCGTCGAGACCGGCGGCCCCGGCGGCGGGCTCACGGTGCGCACCCGGGTCGCGCCCGCCTCCAGCGATCTCGGCATGCGCGTCACCTACCGGTGGACGGCCGACGGCGACGCGCTGGAGCTGACCGTGGACGTCAAGCCCGAAGGCGGCTGGCTCACGCCCATCCCGCGGCTCGGCGTCGCCATGTCGCTGCCCGCCGAGCTCGGCCGCGTCACATGGTTCGGCAGGGGCCCCGGCGAGGCGTACCCCGACACCGGCCTGGCCGCCAGGGTCGGCAGGTGGACCGCCACGGTCGAGGAGCTGCAGACCCCGTACGTCTTCCCCCAGGAGAACGGCCACCGCGCGGACGTCCGCTGGGCCGAGCTGACCGGCCCCGGCGGGCGGGGCGTCAGGGTGTCGGGCGACCCGCTGTTCGGGCTGACCGTGAGGCGGTGGACCACGGCCGACCTCGAACGCGCCCGCCACCGGCCCGACCTCGTCCCCGGCGACCGGGTCCACGTCAACCTGGACCACGCCCAGCAGGGCGTCGGCACGGCCAGCTGCGGGCCGGGCACGCTCCCGGCGTACGAGCTGCGGGCCGAGCCGGTGACCTTCCGGCTGCGCTTCGCCCCGATCTGACCCCCGCTTCCGACCCCGCTGCCCCCGCCCCCCCGCTGATCCCGACCCCGCCGCGCCCCCGACCCACCGGTCGGGGGCGCGAAGGGGGCCGGAGAGCCGCCGGTGGGCGGTCAGTCCGGGACGGTGAGGACCGTGCCCGCGCCGACCGTCAGCCCGCCCTCGCGGATCGCGAAGCCGAGCCCCGGTTCGAGCGCGACGGCCTTGCCCAGCTCGACCGCCACCTCCACCGTGTCGCCCGGCTCGGCCGGGCCGGGCAGCGACAGCTCACCGGGCACGTCGGTCGTCCGCAGGTAGAACTGCGGCCGGTACCCCGGCGCGACCGGCCTGCGCCGCCCGCCCTCCCCGGGCGTGAGGAGGCGGATCCGGGCGGTGAACGAGCGGTGGGCCCGCTGGCTGCCCGGCGCGGCCAGCACCATGCCCCGCCGCACCTGGTCGCGGCGGACACCGCGCAGCAGCACCGCGGCGCTGTCGCCCGCCTCGCCCCGCTCCATCGTCTTGCCGAAGGTCTCCACCCCGGTCACCACCGCGGTGAAGCCGTCGCCGAAGCCGACCACCTCCACCACGTCGCCCACGGCCACGGTGCCGCGCTCGACGGCGCCGGTGACGACCGTGCCCCGGCCGGTGACCGTGAGCACGTTCTCCACCGGCATGAGGAACGGCGCGTCCACGTACCGGACCGGGACCGGGATGTGGTCGTCGACCGCGCGCAGCAGCGCCTCGACCGAAGCCGTCCACTCCGGGTCGCCCTCCAGCGCCCGCAGCCCGGAAACCCGGACCATCGGGACGTCGTGGTAGCCGTGCTCGGCGAGCAGCTCCTGCAGCTCCAGCTCGACCAGGTCGGTCAGCTCGGGGTCGGCGCCGTCGGCCTTGTTGACCGCGACGACCAGGTGCTCGACGCCGACCCGCCGGGCGAGCAGCACGTGCTCCCGGGTCTGCGGCATGATCCCGTCCTGCGCGGACACGACGAGGATCGCGCCGTCGAGCTGCGCCGCCCCCGTGATCATGTTCTTCACGTAGTCGGCGTGGCCCGGCATGTCGACGTGCGCGTAGTGGCGGGTGTCGGTCTCGTACTCGACGTGCGAGATGTTGATCGTGATGCCCCGGGAGTGCTCCTCCGGGGTCCTGTCGATCCGCTCGAACGGCGTGTACGTGGCCTGCCCGCGCTGCGCGAGCACCTTCGTGATCGCGGCGGTCAGCGTCGTCTTGCCGTGGTCGACGTGGCCCATCGTGCCGATGTTGAGGTGCGGCTTGTTCCGTACGTAGGCCTGCTTGGCCATGGTCCCTTCCTCGGGTGCCTGGAGTCTCGGTGACCCGTCGGGTCGTCGACCTCTCCCCGCCGGGTCACGCTCGGGACGTACGGGAAGAGGTCAGCGCTCCAGGCCGTCGCGGACACGCTCGAGAACGCCCGCACCCGCGGGCGTCGCGAACAGAGCGTGCCGGAACATGACGACCATGATGCTGGCCGTCAGCACCGCATCGCAACGGGATATTCCCGCCCCCATGGGGCCGGCCGGGCGGTCAGGTCAGAGCGGGATCCACTCGGTGGACGTGGTCACCTCGTCGAGGACCGCCGGGATGGGCTCCACGCCCAGCCCCGGCCCCGCGGGCACCTCCAGATGGCCGTCACCGAGCTCGAACGGCTCGGTGATGTCCGTGGCGTAGTAGCGGCGCGACCCCGACGTGTCACCCGGCAGCGTGAACCCGGGCAGCGCCGCCAGCGCCACGTTGGCCGCCCTGCCGAGCCCGGTCTCCAGCATGCCGCCGCACCACACCGCCACCCCGTGCGCCCGGCACAGGTCGTGGACGCGCCGCGCCTCCAGGTAGCCGCCGAGCCGGCCGGGCTTGATGTTGACGATCGAGCAGGAGCCCAGCTCGATCGCGGCCGCCGCGTGCTCGGCTGACTCGATCGACTCGTCCAGGCAGATCGGCGTGCGCAGCCTTCTGGCCAGCCTGGCGTGCTGCACGAGGTCGTCGTTGGCGAGCGGCTGCTCGATCAGCAGCAGCCCGAAGTCGTCGAGCCGGGCCAGCCGGGGCGCGTCACCCAGCGTGTACGCGGCGTTCGCGTCGACCTGGAGCAGCAGCCCGTCACCGAACCGCTCCCGCACCGCCCTGACCGGCTCGACGTCCCAGCCCGGCTCGATCTTCAGCTTGACCCGCAGGTAGCCCTCGGCCAGGTAGCCCTCGACGGCGTCGAGCAGCTGCGGGACGGAGTCCATGATGCCCACCGACACGCCGCACGGCACCCGGTCGCGCGCCGCGCCCAGGAAGCGGCCGAACGACTCGCCCGTGGCCCGCAGCTGCGCGTCCAGCACGGCCGTCTCCACCGCGGCCTTGGCCATGCGGTGACCCTTGATCGGTTCGAGCGCGCGGCCGACGGTGTGGACGTCGAGCGCGGGGGGCAGCGCGGGCAGCAGGAAGCGGCGGATCACCTCGGCCGCGCCGTCCACGTACTCGGAGGAGTAGAGCGGCTCCGACATCGCGACGCACTCGCCCCAGCCCTCGGCGTCGGGGGTGACGACCCTGACCAGCAGCACGTCGCGCGCCGTCTCGGTGCCGAAGGAGGTGCGGAACGGCGCCACCAGCGGCATCGCGATCCGTCTCAGCTCAACTCCTGTGATCTTCACGCTCTCTCCAGTGCGTAGGGGACGACGTCTCACCAGACGAAGCCTGGCGTACTACACAGACTGCACCCCTGGGCGCGCCGCCAGGTACACCGGCTCCGCGGCGCACGGAGCGATCCTGACCCGCGAGCCCGACTCCTGCGTGAGCCGTACGGAGTCGAACGTGACCGTCACCAGCGGGGTGCGGTAGCGGCCCGCGCGGAACCGGGCGGCCAGCCGGGCCAGCACGACCCCGGCCGTGACGTCGCCGTCGGGCACGGCCCCGCCGTCGAGCACCGCCCCGCCGTCGTCCCGGACCTCCAGCACGCACGGCGCCCGCTGCCCG
>NZ_QNFZ01000730.1 GCF_003313395.1 Nonomuraea lactucae
CACCCAGGTCAAAACCCTCGCCGACACCCGCAACCTCACCCTCCGCCAAGCCGCCCACATCATCGGCGTCGGCCGGGGCGCCGAAGCACACCAGATGCGCGGCCTCTACCCCTGACCGCACCCCGTCTCGCGGCACGGCCGACCGCCCAAGGGTGTAAACCCGTGCCGCGTGACGGCGCGACTTTGGTAGGCGGTCCGCCAGCCTGATGGGCGATGCCCGGGGGCGGTCGCGATCGGCATCGTTGACGGCATGAGAGAGATTCTGGGCGGGTTCGTCGTCATCCAGGGACTGGGCGGGTTCGTGGCACAGGTCTGGTTCGAGCGGGAGTGGGGGCTGCTTCCCCGGTGGGTCGACTGGCCCGCGCCCGCCTACCTGGGGATCGCCGCCCTGGGCGCTCTGGTCGTCCTCTGGCGCGCCTCCGACGCCTGGAAGCGCGGATAGCCGGTCCGGCGGGTCCGCGGGCTATCGCGCACAAGTTGGGAAAACGGCGGTGTCGCAGGTCAGGGACGTGATCATGTCGATCTAGAGTGGAAGCGTGCTCAGGTTGGTGCTGTCCCTCACCCTGTTCGACCCGTCCGCCCTCACCGAGGCGTCCCAGCAGTCCATACCGCGGCACCAGGTGCTGACGCCGGACGGCGACCGGCTGGGGTACGCGCGGGTCGCCCGCCCCTACAGCCGGGAGCAGCGGCTGACGGGCGTGCTCATGTCCCGCGATCCGGTCAGCGGCGCGGTGGTGATGTGCGGGGGCGCGGTGATCGGCTCGCGGAGCCGGAGCCTGGTGCTGACGGCCGCGCACTGCCTGCACGACAACGGCAGGCGGCTGACGCACGTGGCGTTCCTGCCCGGCTTCGACCGGGGGCGGACGCCGCTCGGGATCTGGCCGGCCGTGCGGACCTGGGTGCCCGACCGCTGGCGGAGCCGGCCGTACTCGCCCGGGCAGCTCCCGTACGACGTCGGCCTGGTGGGGGTGGCCAGGCGCGGGCGCCCGCTGGAGGCGGTGACCGGGCCGGGGCTGACCCCGCTGCGCACCACGCGCGGCACCTCGCTGCGGGGCCTCGAACTGCTGGGCTACCCGGCCGGCAGGGGCTATCCGGGCACCAGGCTCTACCGGTGCCTGGGCGACGCCGGCGAGGGCGTCACCAGCGGGCCCGGACTGCTGGTCACCCGCAACTGCCATGCCCCGGCCGGCGGCAGCGGCGGACCGGCCCTGCGCGACGGTGCGGTGGCGGGCGTGGTGTCGTCCTCCAGCCCGCTCGGCGACAGCCGCGGGTTCACCGTGCTCACCCGGCTCGGCGGGCGGGCGTTCACCCGGATGCTGGCCGAGTCGGACAGGTGGATGCGGCTCAGGACGCCTGCCTGACGATGTCCTCGCAGGCGGACGCGGCTCAGGACGCCTGCCGGACGATGTCCTCGCAGATCTGGTGGGTGACCAGGGCGTCGTCCGCGGTGATCAGCCGGCCGGCGCGCACGGCGTCCAGGAACTCGAGGCAGATCTGCTCGATGCCGCGCTGCCGGGCGACCGAAACCCAGTCGGGCCGCCGGGCGAGCGTCTCGCCGCCCGCGTAGTCGATCACGTCGCCGAGGTTGACCACGCGCCGCTTGACGCCGTCGCCCATCACCTCGCAGGTCTCCTCGCTCGCGCCGCTGACCCGGTTCATCACCCCGATGGCGGTGAAGCCGTCGCCCGACAGCTCCAGCACGACGTGCTCCAGCAGCCCCTCGCGGGTGCGGGTCCGGACGCGGACGCCGGTGACCTCGCCCGGGGCCAGGAACCGGAGCGTGTCGGCCACGTGGATGAAGTCGTCGAACACCACCCGGCGCGGCGCCTCGGGATGGTTCGCGCGGTTCTTCTGCATCAGCACGAGGTGCCGGGGCAGTCCGGCCAGCCCGGCGTAACCGGGCGCGTAGCGGCGGTTGAAGCCCACCATCAGCGACCTGCGCTCGGCGCGGGCGAGCCGTACGAGGTGCTCGCAGTCGGGCAGGTTGTCGGCGATCGGCTTGTCCACGTAGACGTGCACGCCGGCGCTGAGCAGCGCCTCGACCAGCTCGCGGTGGGCGCCGGTGGCGGCGTGCACGAACGCGGCGTCGACCCCGGCCTTGATCACCTCTTCCACCGACGAGAAGCGGCCCGCCACGCGGTGGGCGTCGCCGATCCGGTGCAGCGTCTCGCTGTTTCGGGTGCAGAGGTGCAGGTCCAGGCCGGGCTGGGTGGCGAGCACGGGGAGGTAGGCCTTCTCCGCGATGTCGCCCAGGCCGATCACGGCAATCTTCATCCGTCGAGGGTAGCCCTCAGCGCCTCGTCCATGGGCGTGGGCCGCACGCCGAAGGTCTCCTGGAACGCCGAGGAGTCGAGCACGTACGGCGCGACGAACTGGTAGCGGACGTGCGCCAGCTCACCGATCAGGGGCGAGAACAGGCCCGCGGCCCGCACCAGCGGCCAGGGGAGCCGCACCATCCTGGGCGCGGGCCTGCCGAGGATGGCGGCCATCCGCTCGGCGAGCCCGCGGAAGCTGAGCGGTTCGCCGGTGGGCACGTGCCAGGGCCGCCCCCAGGCCCGCTCGTCGGCGCCGGCCACGACGAGCGCGTCGGCCACGTCCGGCAGGTACGTCCAGCTGTGCGGCACGTCGGCGGGCCAGACCAGCTGGATCGTCCTGCCCTCGCGCAGCGGCACGAGGAACCTGTCGCCGAGCCAGGACTGGTCGGTGGCGCCGGGGCCGAAGAAGTCGGAGCCGCGCACCTCGGTCACCCTGATCCGGCCCGCCTGGTGCGCGGCCAGGGCATCGGTCCAGATCTTGGCCCGCACCTGGGCCTTGGGGCTGGTGGACGCCAGGGGCAGGTCCTCGGTCATCGGGCCGCTGACCGGGCCGTACGGATAGAGGTTGCCCAGGATGACCAGCACCGCGCCGGTGGCCTCGGCGGCGGCGAGGAACGACTCCGCCATCGGCGGCCAGTCGGTGAGCCAGCGGTGGTATTTCGGGTTCACGCAGTTGTAGAGGGCGTCGGCGCCCTTGGTGACCTCGCTCAGCCGGGCCTGGTCGGCGACGTCGGCCGCGACCCTGGTGGCTTCGGCGGGGCCGCCGCCGGACCGGGTCACGACGGTGACCTCGTGCCCCTGGGCGAGGAGCCTGGTGGCCAGGTGCGTACCGACCTGGCCGGAGCCCACGACGACGTGCTTACCCATGCTCGGACCTGCTTCCTTGCGATTCGGGGACCGCGGTGACGACGCCGGGCGCCCCTTGCGAGACTGGCGTTCACTCACGAGAGCAATGCTCTCTCGGGAGAGCCGGCCAAGTCAAGAGCAGTGCTCTCGTTTTCTCTCACCGCTCTGGTAACGTGCTGGGCATGACAGCGAGCCGCACCGCCAGAGAACGGGTCAGGGCCGAGCTGACCAGGGAGATCGCCGACATCGCCCGCCGCCGGCTGGCCACGGAGGGCGCCGGCGGCCTGTCCCTGCGGGCCGTGGCACGCGAGATGGGCATGGTGTCGTCGGCCATCTACCGCTACTTCCCCAGCCGCGACGACCTGCTGACCGCGCTGATCATCGATGGCTACAACGCGCTCGGCGAGGCGGTGGAGCGGGCCGACGCCTCCTGCCCGCCGGATTCCTTCCCGGACAGGTGGAGCGCCGTCTGCCACGCGGTGCGCGACTGGGCGCTCGCGCATCCGCACGAGTACACGCTGCTGTACGGGTCGCCGGTGCCCGGCTACCACGCGCCGCAGGACACCGTGCCGGCCCGGGCCCGCGACGTCACCGTGATGGGCCGCATCGTGGCGGACGCCTGGGCGGCCGGCGCGCTCGTCCCGCCCGACCTCGCCCCGCCCCCC
>NZ_QNFZ01000729.1 GCF_003313395.1 Nonomuraea lactucae
GCCCACCACCCGCGCGCTCCACGCCTGCGCGGGCATGGCGTCCGCCGCGGCGGCCAGGCGGGCGGCGCTCATCTCCAGGTCGGTCAGGTGCTCGGCGAGGGGGCGGCCCGCGCCGGCCTCGATCCCGGTGTCGCGTTCCTCGTCGCTGCCGTACTGGGGGGTGCGGACCCCGGTCCTGGCCCAGGTGAGCAGGTTGTGGAGGCTGTCGGCGTTCCGGGCGACGTGGCTCAGCACGTGGCCGCGTGTCCAGCCCGGCAGGCGCGACGGCGCGGCGACGTCGCCCTCGGACAGGGTCGCGACGGCGGCCAGCAGGCGCCGGGTCGCCGCGGCCAGCTCCTCCCGCAGTGCCACGACAACACTCATGCCAGACATTCCATCATCCGTTCATGTACGGGTGGTTATGGACATGTAAGGGGCGGTCATCGGTTGACCGTCAAAGGCATCCTGGTGCGGTGGGCGGAGGCCGTAGTCTGGGAGGGACGGATTTTCGGGGGGCGGTGTGCGGCCCGCCGAAATTGTCGGGGCCCCCGTCTACCATCCCCGTGGACCTATCCGCCTTCTTCGACATCGGGATCGCCGTGGCAGACCGCCTGATCGTGCGTGGTGCACGCGAACACAACCTGAAGGACGTCTCGCTGGACCTCCCACGAGACTCTCTGATCGTTTTCACCGGCCTGTCCGGCTCGGGCAAGTCGAGCCTGGCCTTCGACACCATCTTCGCCGAGGGGCAGCGCCGCTACGTCGAGTCGCTGTCGGCGTACGCCCGCCAGTTCCTCGGCCAGATGGACAAGCCCGACGTCGACTTCATCGAGGGACTGTCGCCCGCGGTGTCCATCGACCAGAAGGCCACCAGCAAGAACCCCCGCTCGACCGTCGGCACGATCACGGAGGTCTACGACTACCTGAGGCTCCTGTGGGCGCGCATCGGCAAGCCGCACTGCCCGATCTGTGCCCGTCCCATCGCCAGGCAGATGCCTCAGCAGATCGTCGACAGGGTGATGGACCTCGACGAGGGCACCCGCTTCCAGGTGCTGGCGCCCGTCGTCAGGGGCCGCAAGGGCGAGTACGCCGAGCTGTTCCGCGAGCTGCAGACCAAGGGCTTCGCCCGCGCCAGGGTCGACGGCACCGTGGTGCGGCTGGAGGAGCCGCCGACACTGAAGAAGTACGAGAAGCACGACATCGAGGTCATCGTCGACCGGCTGTCGGTCAAGGAGTCGGCGCGGCGCAGGCTCACCGACTCGGTCGAGACCGCGCTGCAGCTGTCCGGCGGCACGATCACGCTCGAGTTCGTCGACCTGCCGGAGGACGACCCGGGTCGCGAGCGCTTCTACTCCGAGCACCTCTACTGCCCCTACGACGACCTGTCGTTCGAGGAGCTCGAGCCGCGCTCCTTCTCGTTCAACTCGCCGTTCGGCGCCTGCCCCGAGTGCACCGGCCTCGGCACCAAGATGGAGGTCGACCCCGAGCTGGTCGTCCCCGACCCGGAGCGGACGCTCCGGGAGGGCGCCCTCCACCCCTGGTCCGGCGGCCACACCAGCGAATACTTCGTCAGGCTGATCGAGGCGCTCGGCCACGCGATGGGGTTCACCCCCGACACGGCCTGGGAGAAGCTGCCCAAGAAGGCGCAGAAGTCGCTGCTGTTCGGCCACGACGAGCAGGTCCACGTCCGCTACAGCAACCGCTACGGCAGGCAGCGCGCCTACTACACCACCTACGAAGGCGTCATTCCCTGGGTACAGCGCAGGCACGCCGAGGCCGAGAGCGACTCGACCCGCGAGCGGTTCGAGGGCTACATGCGCGAGATCCCCTGCCCGGCCTGCCGGGGCGCGCGGCTCAAGCCGGTCTCGCTGGCGGTGACCGTGGCGGACAGGTCGATCGCCGAGGTGTCGGCCATGTCGATCGGCGAGTGCGCCAAGTTCCTGGCCGGGCTCAAGCTGTCCGAGCGCGACATGCACATCGCCGAGCGGGTGGTCAAGGAGATCAACGCCCGCATGGGGTTCCTGCTCGACGTCGGCCTCGACTACCTCACCATGGACCGGGCCGCCGGGACGCTGGCCGGGGGCGAGGCGCAGCGCATCCGGCTGGCCACGCAGATCGGTTCCGGCCTGGTCGGCGTCCTCTACGTGCTCGACGAGCCGTCCATCGGCCTGCACCAGCGCGACAACATGCGCCTGCTCGACACCCTGATCAGGCTGCGCGACATGGGCAACACGCTCATCGTGGTCGAGCACGACGAGGACACGATCGCCGCCGCCGACTGGGTGGTCGACATCGGACCGGGCGCGGGCGAGCACGGCGGCCAGGTCGTCGTCTCCGGCACCGTGAGCGACCTGCTCGCCAGCGAGGAGTCGATGACCGGCCAGTACCTGTCGGGCCGCAGGAGCATCCCGATCCCCGCCGAGCGCCGCAAGCGCGACAGGAAGCGGCAGATCACCGTCAAGGGCGCGCGCGAGCACAATCTCAAGGGCGTCGACATCGACTTCCCGCTGAGCGTGTTCACCGCGGTCACCGGCGTGTCGGGCTCCGGCAAGTCGACGCTGGTCAACGACATCCTCTACACCGCGCTGGCCAAGGAGCTGCACGGCGCGCGCACGGTGCCCGGCCGCCACTCCCGGATCAACGGCATGGACCAGGTCGACAAGGTCGTGCACGTCGACCAGTCGCCCATCGGCCGCACCCCGCGTTCCAACCCCGCCACCTACACCGGCGTGTTCGACCACGTCCGCAAGCTGTTCGCCGCCACCACCGAGGCGAAGGTCCGCGGCTACCAGCCCGGCCGCTTCAGCTTCAACGTCAAGGGCGGGCGCTGCGAGGCGTGCGCGGGCGACGGCACGATCAAGATCGAGATGAACTTCCTGCCGGACGTCTACGTCCCCTGCGAGGTCTGCCACGGCGCCCGCTACAACCGCGAGACGCTCGAGGTCCACTACAAGGGCAAGACGATCTCCGAGGTCCTCGACATGCCGATCGAGGAGGCGCTCGGCTTCTTCGAGGCGATCCCGGCCATCAAGCGGCACCTGCAGACCCTCCACGACGTCGGGCTCGGCTACGTGCGCCTCGGCCAGCCGGCCACCACGCTGTCGGGCGGCGAGGCGCAGCGCGTCAAGCTCGCCTCGGAGCTGCAGCGCCGCCAGACCGGGCGGACGATCTACGTGCTGGACGAGCCGACCACCGGCCTGCACTTCGAGGACATCCGGCGGCTGCTGGGAGTGCTCGGGCGGCTGGTCGACGGCGGCAACACCGTGATCGTCATCGAGCACAACCTCGACGTCATCAAGACCGCCGACTGGATCATCGACATGGGTCCCGAAGGCGGATCGAGAGGCGGCACCCTGGTCGCCGCCGGGACGCCCGAGGAGGTGGCCCTGGTCGACGAGAGCCACACCGGCCGCTTCCTGCGCAAGATCCTGCAGCTGTAGGGCGGGGGCCGGAGGCTCGTGGGCGCCCGCGCTCCCGCCGGGCGGCCTGGCCACCAGAGGCCGGAGCCGCACGAGGGCGCCGTCCGCTCTGGTCCCGCGCCATCCAGCCGGGGGCGCCGTCCGCTCTGGTCCCGCGCCATCCAGCTGGGGGTGCCGTCCGGTCTGGACGCGCGCGACGCGACCGAGAGCGCCGTCCGCTCCGGACACGCGCAACCCGCCGACAGGACCGAGGGGTGCCGCCCCTAGGGTGAACTCGGACCTGCAGGGGGTCGGTGGCGACGCGGAGGGGTCGGCAGCGGATGACGGATTCGGAGCGGGACTCCGCCATGCCCGCGATCGGGCGGCGTGAGGTGCTGGGCACGGCCGGCGCCGCGGCGTGCGGCCTGGCGCTGGCGGGCTGCGGCGCGGGC
>NZ_QNFZ01000731.1 GCF_003313395.1 Nonomuraea lactucae
CCCTTTCCGCTGCCCGCCCGCGTCGCCCGCTGCCCGCTCGCGGCCGGCCTCTGCCGCGTCGCCCGCGGCCGGCCACTGCCACGGTTCTCATGCGGGTGTCCTGCGAGGTCGCGGGCTTGATGGATGCGTGTGACACATGGAACCGATGTGACCGATGTGACGTCAAAGATGCGTGCACAACCGCAACCGGCCGAGGCACGCCCGCGGGGACGGCAGGCTGGCGGAGCTCGACCTGCTGCGGTTCATCGCCGCGCTCGCCGTGCTCGCCTTCCACTACCTGGTGGCCTTCGCCTCCGTGTGGGGCGACCGGCCCGCCGAGCTCTTCCCGGCCGTCGCACCGTTCGCGGGCCTCGGCATCCTCGGCGTCGAGCTGTTCTTCGTCATCAGCGGCTTCGTCATCCTCATGAGCGCATGGGGCCGCGGCGTCGGCGCGTTCGCCCGGTCGCGGATCGTCAGGCTCTACCCCGCCTACTGGCTCAGCCTGGCAGCCGTCGCCGCCCTCTACGGCCTGACGGGCGCCACCGCGCTCGACCCGAGGCTGTCGACCGGCGGCTATCTGGTGAACGCCACCATGTTCCACCGGCTGTTCGGCGTCGCCGACGCGGCCGGCGTCTACTGGTCGCTCTGGGCCGAGCTGCGCTTCTACCTGCTGATGGCGATCCTGGTGGTCATCGGCGTCACCTACGCGCGCGTCCTGGTCTTCGGCGGCCTGTGGCTGTCCGCCGCACTCGGCGCCGAGCTCCTCGGCAACGAGGTCCTGAGCGAGATCGTCATGCCCCGCTACGCCCCCTACTTCGTGGCGGGCATGGCCCTGTACCTCATCCACCGGCACGGCAGCGCCTGGCTGCCCTGGCTCTACGTCGTCGCCGGATGGGTCATGTCGCTCCACTCCGCCCTCGAACGGGTCCACGGCCGCATCAAGGTCGCCGGTTTCAAGAACATGCCGGTGACCGACACCGCCGTGATCGTCACCGTCACGGTGATCTTCGCCGCGATGGCAC
This sequence comes from Nonomuraea lactucae, assembly GCF_003313395.1. Lineage (GTDB taxonomy): Bacteria > Actinomycetota > Actinomycetes > Streptosporangiales > Streptosporangiaceae > Nonomuraea > Nonomuraea lactucae. The sequence continues at coordinate 1,002 of NZ_QNFZ01000731.1, forward strand.
TGGTCGCGCTGGGCGTTTTCAGGCTGCCGAGGTCACGGGTCCTCACCGCCCTGGGCGGCACCACGTACCCGCTCTACCTGTTCCACTCCACGCTCGCCGTGGCCCTGATCCCGCTGCTCGCCGACCGGCTGCCGCCGTGGCTCACGGCCGGCGCCACCACGCTGGCAGCCGTCCTCCTGTCATATCTCGTCTACTCCTTTGCCGAACGTCCCATTCAGCGCTTCCTCAAGCCACGCGGACTTTCACCGGCTTCCACCGTTCCCGGCGTACAGGTCGAAAAGGCGTCGGTGCCATAACTCTGTGACCCTGGGGCACTGTGAAGGGCATAGGCTCGGGCATATAAACGGCGGATAGGCAGATCCGGACGAACAGAGGGTGTTGCATGACGGTGCGTCGGGTGATGGGCATCGAGACCGAGTACGGCATCTCCGTACCTGGTCAGCCGGGCGCCAACGCGATGGTGACCTCCTCACAGGTGGTGAACGCCTACCTGGCCGCCTCGGCGGCCCGCGCCCGCAGGGCCAGGTGGGACTTCGAGGAGGAGAACCCACTGCGCGACGCGCGCGGCTTCGACCTGGCCAGGGAGGTCGCCGACCCGAGCCAGCTCACCGACGAGGACCTCGGCCTGGCCAACGTCATCCTCACCAACGGGGCGCGCCTCTACGTCGACCACGCGCACCCCGAATACTCCACGCCCGAGTGCACCAACCCCCGCGCCGCCGTCATCTGGGACAAGGCGGGCGAGCGGGTCATGTACGACGCGGCGCAGCGCGCCTCCGCCATCCCGTCGAACGCGCCCATCCAGCTCTACAAGAACAACACCGACGCCAAGGGCGCCTCCTACGGCTGCCACGAGAACTACCTGATGCGGCGCGCCACCCCGTTCGCCGACATCGTCCGCCACCTCACCCCGTTCTTCGTCTCCCGCCAGGTCGTCGTCGGCGCGGGCAAGGTCGGCATCGGCCAGGACTCCCGCGGCGAGGGCTTCCAGATCAGCCAGCGGGCCGACTTCTTCGAGGTCGAGGTGGGCCTGGAGACCACGCTCAAGCGGCCCATCATCAACACCCGCGACGAGCCGCACGCCGACCCGGAGAAGTACCGCAGGCTGCACGTCATCATCGGCGACGCCAACATGTCGGAAATTTCGACATATCTGAAGCTGGGCAGCACCGCGCTCGTCCTCGCCATGATCGAGGACGGCTTCCTCAGCCGGGACCTCACCGTCGACAATCCCGTGCAGGCCCTGCGCGCCGTCTCCCACGACCCGACCTGCCGTTACGAGATCCCCATGCGCGACGGCCGCAAGCTCACCGCCGTCCAGCTCCAGATGGAATACCTCGAGCAGGCCCGCAAGTACGTCGAGGAGCGCGGCACCGCCCAGGAGGAGCTGAACAAGGACGTCCTCGACCGCTGGGAGTCCGTCCTCACCCGCCTCGCCGAGGACCCCATGCAGCTCGCCCGCGAGCTCGACTGGGTGGCCAAGCTGGAGCTGCTGGAGGGTTATCGCACCCGCGACAACCTGTCCTGGTCGCACTCCAGGCTCCAGCTCGTCGACCTGCAATACTCCGACATCCGGCCCGACCGGGGCCTCTACAACCGCCTCGTCGCGCGGGGCCGTGTCCAGCGGCTCGTCACCGAGGAGGAGGTGCAGCGCGCCGTCGAGAACCCGCCCACCGACACCCGCGCCTACTTCCGCGGCCGCTGCCTACGGCAGTACAGCGAGTCGGTGGCCGCCGCCTCCTGGGACTCGGTGATCTTCGACATCCCCGGGCGCGAGTCCCTCCAGCGCGTGCCCACCTTGGAGCCGCTGCGCGGCACCAAGGCCCACGTCGGCGAGCTCTTCGACCGCTGCCGCACCGCCGCCGACCTCGTCGCGGCCCTCACCGGCGGCGACTGAGCCCACAGATCACAGGACGGCGCCGCGCGGGCCGCGACGCCGTCCTGGCTTCATCGTGTGATCTACAACGTAAAGGCGCCCGCTCAGATCAGCCCCACACCCAGCGTCAGCGTGCCGGCCGCCAGGCACGCCCCGCCCAGCATCGTCAGCCAGATGAGCCTGCTGGGCCTGGTGTCACTCGGGCGGACCACCGAGAGGAAGAAGCCGAGGGGCATGAGGATCGGCGCGGCCACGATCAGCGCGCGCACCAGCGCCTTCACGCCGTCGGACAGGTCGGCCTGATCGACGTACAGCATCGCGACCAGGCTGAACAGGACGAGCACCCCGGCGTGGGCGTGGCCGGCCCGCCACAGCCCGCGGCGCACCGGGTTGTCGAGGTAGCCGGGGACATGGCGCATGAAGAACGACAGCAGCGAGACGCCGCCGAAGGCGACCGCCGGCACCGTGATGAGCAGCACACCGGCCGTGCTCAGGGAAGCAGGGGACATCGCGAACCTCCTGGGAGAACGTCCGTCCCAGTATTGGATAGGAGCACTATCTAGTCAAGTCGGCAAGATCGCGAGGTGATGCGCGCGAAATGTCGCCCGGTTCGGGGAAGATAGGCCTAGAGGCAGTCCCCCGAGTGGAGGTAGGACATGGCAACCAAGGACACCGGCGGCCAGAAGCAGGCCGGTCGGCGCGAGGCCGAGGTCGAGGAGACCGAGGCTTCGACCGCGCCCGACGTTCAGGAGCGCCAGGAGAAGCTCACGGACGACGTCGACGCGATCCTGGACGAGATCGACGAGGTTCTCGAAGAGAACGCCGAGGAGTTCGTGCGCAGCTACGTCCAGAAGGGCGGAGAGTAAGGCGAGAGGGGCCGGACCGGGGGTGTGACGCCGTCCCCGGCACGTTCGTCGCCGCCGCGCCGGGACCCGGCCGGGAGCACGCCCGGCCGCGAGCACAGCGGCGTCCGGGGCCCCG
>NZ_QNFZ01000732.1 GCF_003313395.1 Nonomuraea lactucae
CACGCCGCGCCGGTGCCCGCGCCCCACCCGACGCTCATCCAGCCCCGCGCCGAGATGCCGGGGCGCGGCCGGGCCGGGCGCGGCGGGTTCAGGCCGAGCTGGTTCCTGATCGCGCTGGCCGCCGTGATGGTGGCGGCGATCGCGCTGACCGGCTGGTACGTATCGCGCCCCCAGTACGTGGCCGTGCCCGGCGACCTGGTCGGCAAGAACGTCGCCGTGGCCGAGCAGAACCTCGCATCCCGCGGCTTCAAGGTGCGCAGAGCGGCCGGCCAGTACGACGAGAAGCTGGCCGAGGGCCTGGTGCTGAGCACCGACCCCACCGCCGGGCAGTCGGTCGAGAGCGGCCGGACGATCACCCTGGTGCCCTCGCTGGGCCCCAAGCGGGTGCTGGTGCCCAAGGTCCAGGGCATGAACGAGAGCGACGCCCGCACCGTGATCGCCAAGGCCGGGCTCGCCGTGGGCACGGTCAAGCGCCTGCCCAACCAGCAGGTCGAGCGTGGCATGGTGATCCGCACCTCGCCCCAGGTCGGCGAGAAGGTCAAGGAGGGCTCGAAGGTCGGCGTCTTCCTGAGCGCGGGCCTGGTGATGCCCGACGTGGGCGGCATGACCAAGGACGAGGCCACCGCCTACCTGCAGGAGCAGGGCTTCCAGGTGCAGGTCACCGAGGTGGACGACGACGCCGAGCCGTGCACCGTCATCGCGCAGTCGCCGAGCGCCAACGCCGAGGTCGACAAGGGCGCGTCCGCGATGATCTCGGTGGCGCGCTGCCAGGGCGACTTCTGGGGCTGGTGGAACCGCGGCGACCACCAGGCGAGGGACGACCAGCAGCTCCAGCTGGTGCCGCAGGTGATGGGCAAGAGCGTCACCGACGCCAGGGCGGAGCTGGAGCAGCTCGGTTTCAAGGTCAAGGTGCGCAGGCTGGGCAACGGCGGCGTGGTCAGGTACCAGCGGCCGCTGGCCAACAGCGAGCGCCCGGCGGGCTCCCTGGTCTACCTCTGGCACTGAGCCGGCGCTGAGCCGGCGCTGAGACTGTGCTGAGACTGAGCCGGCAGTGAGCCGGCAGTGAGCCGGCCCGCGGGGCCGGCTCAGGCCAGGTGGCCGTGGAGCCGCACCCTCGCGAGCCCGCCGTCCGGATAGATGTCCACGCGCACGTGTGTGACCGGCTCGGTGTGGCCGAGGCGGAAGCGGTGCGGGGTGTCGGGCTGCAGCCTCGTCCTGGGCAGCAGCTCGATCTCGCGGTCGCCGTCCAGGCCGGTCAGGGAGGCGGAGCCGGGGGCGTTGAACAGCAGGTTGGTGGTGTCGATCTCGGCCAGCCGGATGACGCCCCGCCCGGCCAGGCGGACGACGAGCCACTCGTTGCCCTCCTCGCGGCGGCGCGCGGTCTCCCAGCCCTCCGCCTGGTTGCGGGCCAGTCCGGGGGCGATGACGTTGTTGGGAGAGGAGTAGAACTCGTTGGAGCAGGCGGTGACCAGGCCGCCGTTCTGGAGCGCGGCCAGGTCGAGCCCGAGGCCGTCGTACACGGACAGGTCGGGACGTGCCTCGCCGTGGACGCGCAGGCGGGAGATGCCGCCGTCGGGGTACATGTTCAGCCGGACGTGCGTGTAGCGGCCCGGGTCGGTCACGCCGGCGTGGTGCTCGGCGTCGCCCCGGAGCGCCGTCCTGGGCACGATCTCCACCCAGTCGGCGGCCGAGAGCTCGGCCGGCGACGGGTGGCCCTCGACCGCCGCGGCCTCGACCGAGGCGTGCGGCGGGTAGTTGCCCTTGAACCAGGCGGTGTCGATCACCACGCCGCGGATGACGCCGGGCAGGCCGAGCCGGACGATCGCCCAGTCGTGGCCCGGCTCACGGCGGCGGCGCGTCTCCCATCCGTCGTACACCTGCCCCTTGCCGCCGAACGTCTCAGCCTGGAAGCCGGGCCGGCCGGGACGGATCAGGCTCTCCTTCTCGGCGAACGACTCGTCGCTGGCGGCGACGACCGACCCGCCGAGCGTGCGCAGCGCGAGGTCGGGCAGGGAGGTGAAGCTTGCCATCTACCGCTCTCCAAAGAGGAACGTCCCGTGCGGCTCGCCGCCGGCGGGCCTGCCACGGAGCCAGGTGGTGAGGACCGCGCCCTTGAGGGTGCGCCCGTGGTACGGCGTGACCGGGTTGCGGTGGTGGAGCCGGCGGGCGTCCACGGGGTGGTCGGCGTCGGGGTCGAACGCGACGAGATCGGCGTCGCCGCCCGGCCTGATGCCGCCCTTGCCGGGGATACCCGCCAGGGCGGCGGGGTTCGCCGACATCCACCGCGCCACGGCGTCGAGCCCGTGGCCGCGGCGGGACGCCTCGGTCCAGACGGCGGCCAGCCCGAGCTGGAGCGAGGCGACGCCGCCCCAGGCGGCGGCGAAGTCGGGCACCTTGAGATCGGCGGTCGAGGGCGAGTGGTCGGAGACGACGCAGCTCAGCACGCCTCTGGCCAGCCCGTCCCAGAGCAGGTCGCGGTTGGCAGCCGAACGGATCGGCGGGCAGCACTTGTAGCTGGTGTCGCCCTCGGGCACGTGTTCGGCGGCCAGGGTCAGGTAGTGGGGGCAGGTCTCCGCGGTGACGCGCACCCCTTCGGCCCGCGCGGCCTCCAGCGGCTCCAGGCAGTCGGCGCTGGAGACGTGCAGGACGTGCGCCCGCGCGCCCGTCTCCCGGGCGAGCCTGATCACCTGCTCCACCGCGCTCCGCTCGGCCGCCCCCGGCCGGGATTCCAGGAACTCCCGGTACGTGGGGCCGGCCGGGTCGCCGAGCAGCGCCGGGTCCTCGGCGTGCACGACCATGAGCCCGCCGAACGCGGCGATCTCCTCCAACGCCCGCCGTGCCTGTGCCAGGTCCAGGTGCGGGAACTCGTCCACGCCGGACGGCGACAGGAAGCACTTGAACCCGTGGACCCCGCGGTCGTGCAGCGGGCGCAGATCCTTGACGTTGCCGGGCACCGCGCCGCCCCAGAAGCCGACGTCCACGTGGCACCGGCCCGCGGCGGCCCGCAGCTTGGCGTCCAGGGCTTCGACGTCGACGGTGGGCGGGATCGAGTTGAGCGGCATGTCCACGATCGTGGTGACACCGCCGGCGGCGGCCGCCCTGGTGGCCGTGGCGAAGCCCTCCCAGTGGGCGCGGCCGGGCTCGTTCACGTGCACGTGGGTGTCGACCAGGCCGGGCAGGAGGGCGATGTCGCGCAGGTCGATGTCCTCGGCCGCCTTCAGGGGCGCCGCGTACTCGTGGAGGGCCGCGATCCGCCCGTCGCGCACGGCGACGGCCACGGCGCGCTCGCCCTCGGGCGTGACGGCCCGCCGGGACCTGACGACCAGATCGTACGAGGTCGTCGCCGCTCCCCCGGGGAAGCCGGCCGGGCCGGGCATCACACCCGCGGGGGAGTTCGCCGGGCCGGGCATCACATCCCCGGGCGAGTCCGCCGGGCCGGGCATCAGGCCCTCTGGGGCAGCCACTCGGCCGCCAGGCGGGCCGCGAGGCGTTCGAGGAGGGGGCCGGCCTCGGCCATGCAGCGCTCGGGGTCGGGCTCCAGGTCGGTGAGTGCGTAGGCCGCCTCGATGCCCGCCGCCTTGAGGTCCGCGTCCGGCAGGGCGCGGCGCCCGCAGACGGCGACCACCGGGACGCCCGCCCTGGCCGCCGCCTGTGCGACACCCACGGGGGCCTTGCCGCGCAGGGACTGCTCGTCCAGCGAGCCTTCGCCGGTGATCACCAGGCGGGCGCCCTTGACGTGCTCGCCGAACCCGAGCAGCCCGAGCAGGTAGTCGATCCCCGGCCGGATCTCGGCGCGCAGGAAGGCCAGCGCCGCGAAGCCGATGCCGCCGGCGGCGCCCGCGCCCGGCGCGCCGGCGACGCCCA
>NZ_QNFZ01000733.1 GCF_003313395.1 Nonomuraea lactucae
CCACGAACGCCGCCACGGTGCGGCGGGGCTCGGCGACGATGCGCACCCTCGTGACCCCGTCCAGCCCGCCGTCCAGCCCGCCGTCCGGCCCACCGTCCGGCCCGCCGCGCAGCTCGCCGGCGGCGAACGGCGTGCGCGACTCGCGTGCCACGGTGAAGGTGAGCACGCCGTCCTCCACCGTCCAGCCGGTGATCTGCTGCCCGTACAGCTCGTTCCCGTGGACGAGCGTCAGCGCCGTGGCCGGGTCCATCTCCTCGTCCAGCAGCAGCGTCGGCTCGTACTCCAGCGGCTGGAGCGGAACGGCCGCGCCCGAGGCGTCCACCAGCGGGTCGTGCCCGGCCACATCCACGCACACGACGCCGCGCCGGACGGCCGGCGTCGGGTTGACGACCAGCACCCCGCCGGACGGCACGCGGGCGGCCGGCCCGGCGGTCACCATGTCGCGGACTGCGTGCCCGAGGTGCTCGGCCTCGGCGATGCGGGCCGCCACCTGCTGGGCCGTGTCGTCCACGCCGCATCCCGTGACGGAGTCGTGGCCGCTCGCGTCGATCAGCCGCCACCACGCCATGTCGAGGAAGCGGGCCGGCCACTCGCCGCCCCAGAGCGCGGCCAGCGGCTCGGCGTACCGCTCGACCATCCGCTCGGCCCGGCCCATGGCCTGCTTGACGTGCGCGCGCACCGAGACGACGCCGGGCAGGATGTTGGCGCGGGCGTGCGAGCGCAGCTCACCTTCGACGCGCGGCAGCCCCTCCACGGCCCCGGCGTCCCCATACGCTTCTGTGTAGCCGCACAGGGTGTCCATGCGGGCGCCGATCGCGGCGACCAACCCGGGCAGGCCGCGCACGGGCGCCGAGTGGTCGGTGCCGTACATCGCGAGCAGCGGCCCGTCCGGCCCGTGCCACTCCCGCATCCGCGCCGTGAACCCGGCCGCCCGCTCGGCCAGCCGTTCCGGCTCCTCGAACAGGTGGGCCCCGTTGCCGTAGCCGCCCGCCGGCAGGTACTGCGTCCGCACGGCCGTCCCGTCGGGCGCCACCCAGGCGAACGCGTCCGTCACCACGGACGACGGCACCCCCCGGTAGACGCAGGCGTGCGACAGCCCCGCCTTCCGCAGGATCTGCGGCATCTGCGCCACGTGCCCGAACATGTCCGGCAGGTAGCCCACCGGCATGGCTCCGCCGAGCTTGTCCGCCCGATCCATGCCGAGCTCCAGGTTGCGGACGATGTTCTCGCCGGAGCACAGGAACTCGTCGAGCAGGATCTGCCACGGCCCCACCGCCAGCCGCCCCGACTCGACCAGCGCGGCGATCCGGTCGCGCCGCTCGGGCCGCACCTCCAGGTAGTCGTCGACGCAGGCGAGCTGCCCGTCGAGGGTGAAGTGGTAGCCGGGCTCGCGCTCCATCGTCTCGATCACCTCGTCGAGCAGCGCCACGAGCCGCAGCCTGAAGCGCTGGAACGGCTCGTACCACTCCCGGTCCCAGTGCGTGTGCGGGACGACGACGATCTCGCCCCTGTCGGCCTGCTCCGCGTTCACTCGGCCTCTCCTCCGATCGGCAGGTCGTGCTGTACGGCGTAGCGGGCGGCTACCCGCTGGGCCGTGACGATGTCCTCCAGGGCGCCGTCCGCACCGGTGAGCGGCGGCTCGCCACGGGTCACGAAGGCGTGGAACGCGGCCAGCTGCCGCTCGAACGCCTCGGACACGTCGCGCCACTCGGTGCGGCTCTCGGCTCCGGAACCGTCCGTGGAGACGACGGTCAGGGTCGTGGGGGCGTTCATCAGGTACGGCGAGGGGAAGGCCAGCTCCAGCGTGCCGCGGTCGTGGTGGACGGCCACGGTCTCGCGGTAGGCGGGGTAGTCCTCCAGGTAGTGCCACCGGATGGAGAACCTCCCGGCGGCCGGCAGCGGCCCCGAGATCTCGACGGAGCCCGGCCCCGGCCCCCACGTCTCGACGTGGGAGATCTCGGCCGGCGACCCGGTGAACCTCCTCAGCAACGACAGGTCGTGGCAGATCGACCCGAGCGCCACCCCGTACAGCGAGCGCACGGCGCCGGGTGCGGCCTCGCCGAGGGCCCGGGAGACGAGCGCGTCCTCGTCGGCCCGCAGCTCGGCGATCAGCTCCGGGTCCACGTCGCGGGCGCGGGCGAGGTTGGCGAAGGCCAGCTGCGACTCGCCGCTGGGGTGGAGCACGGTCACCTCGACCGACCTGATCGCCGCCGGGCCGCCCGCCTCGCTGAGGAGCTTCTCGGCCCGGCGCACGGCCGGGTCGTACTGCTTCATGTAGCCGACCATGAGCCTGCCCTCGGGCAGCGCGGCGACCTCCGCCCGGGTCAGCGCCAGGGGCTTCTCGCACAGCACGGCGTACCCGGCGCCGAGCGCCTGCCGTACCGTCTCGCCGTGCGAGCCGGAGGCGAGCACGAGCACGGCCTCGAAGCCGCCCTCGGACAGCATGCGGTCCAGGGCGGTGTGGCAGGCGGCCACACCCAGCCGGTCACCCACCTCGACGGCGAGCGCCCCGGACAGGTCACAGACGGCGGTCACCTCGAACAGGTCGCGGCGGCGCGACAGCAGCGGCACGTAGACCGCCTGCGTGACGGCGCCGCACCCGACCAGCGCGATCTTCAGGGCGCGTTCTCCCGAACTCGATGTCACAGTCCCAGCTCTCTCAGCTTCTCTCGGTTGGCCGCCTGGTCGGCGATGTTCCGCTCGACGGTGCGCCGGCCCGGCAGCGTGTCCTGCTCGATGACGACCCAGCCCCGATAGCCGGTCTCGCCGAGTGCGCGGACCACTCCCGGCAGGTCCAGCTCACCCTCCCCGAGCGGTGGGAAGCCGCCGCGGCCCATCAGCTCGCGCAGGTCCGCGCCCTCGGCGAGCGCCTCGGCCTGGATCGCCGTGTCGCCGTCCTTGATGTGGACGTGGCCGATCCGGCCCGCCCAGTCGCGCAGCGCGGTGACCGGGTCACCGCCGGCGAGCAGCAGGTGACCGGTGTCGAGGCAGAGCCGCACGTCCGTCAGCTCCAGCAGGCGCTCGACGTCCCGCGCGCTCTCGACGTGGGTGCCGAGATGGTGGTGGAAGGCCGGCTCGAAGCCGCCCTCGCGGCAGCGGTCGGCCGTCTCCTGCACACGCGCGGCGAACCCGGCCCACTCGCCGGGGGCGAGCCCTGGAGCGTTCCCGCCGGGCCTGGCGAAGCGTTCGGGCGAGCTCGGGCCGCCGAGCGTCGGCCTGGGTGCGAAGTGCTCGGGCGCAGCGGGCGCCGCCGCGAACACATCCAGGGTCGCGTCGAGGGCGGGCAGCGCCTTACGGAACGCATCGGGGTCGTGGTATGGCAGGTCGGCCCAGCCCCCGGCGAGCAGCAGGCCGCCCAGCCGGTCCGCCAGGTCGTCGGCGGTGCCCAGGTAGCCGGGCGGGCCGAGGTCGATGCCGTCGTATCCGGCGGCGGCGACGGCGTCGACCATCTCGCCCGCGGACAGCGGCGGCGGGGCGGTGGTCAGCTCGAAGACGCCGAAGCTCACCGGGGCGTTGGCGACCCTGGTCATTCGCACGGCGCCGTCACCTTGCCTCTCTGGTTGCCTCTCTGGCTGTCACGTGTCCGGGTTCGCGGGGGTCTCACGCGCACAGCGCCATCACCTCGTTCTCGTGGGTTTCCAGGCGGTGCCGTCCCTCCCGGGCGGGCACCAGCGCCCGGTCGCCGCGGACCACCTGGCGGGCGCCGTCGGGGCGCACCAGGATCAGGCCGTCGGCGTCCAGGGCGAGCAGTTCGTGGCCGAGCCTGAGGAGCAGCGGCTCGCCGGGCCCGGCTGAGATCGCGGTGCGCCCGGCCGCCACGGCGGCGAGCACGGCGCCGGTGTCCTCGGCCAGGACCCAGGTGGTC
>NZ_QNFZ01000734.1 GCF_003313395.1 Nonomuraea lactucae
CCCCGGCCGCCGTGAAGCCACCCGGCAGCCGCCGCGAGCGCCCCGGCCGCCCCACCCCGGCCGCGATCTACTCGGCCACCGGCAGCCGCACCACCACACGCAAGCCCGGCGAGGCGTCCTCCAGACGCACGCCGCCGCCGTGGGCGCGGACCGTCTCCCGCACGATCGCGAGGCCGAGCCCCGCACCGCCCTCGTCACGGCTGCGGCCCGAGTCGAGCCGGGTGAACCTGTTGAACACCCGTTCCCGGTCCTGCGCCGGGATGCCCGGCCCGTCGTCGGCCACCGTCAGCACCCCGTCGGCGGTCAGCGCCACCTCGACCTTGGAGGTGGTGTGCCGGACGGCGTTGTCCACCAGGTTGGTCAGCACCCGGCTCAGGTCGAGGGCGTCACCCCGCACCACCACCGGCTCGCAGACCGTCAGCCTCGCCTCGCCGTACCGGTCGGCGGTCTGCCGCACCACCTCGTCGAGGTGGACGGGCTCGCGCCGGGCCGGCACGCCGCCGCGCTCGTCCAGGCGGGCGAGCGCGAGCAGGTCCTCGGCCAGCCGGGACAGCCGCATGGCGTCCTCCAGCACGCCCTCGGCGGTCTCGGGCCACTCCTGCCCCTCGGGGTGGCCGAGCGCCACCTCCAGCTGCAGCCGGATGCTGGCGAGGGGGCTGCGCAGCTCGTGCGCGGCGTCGGAGACGAGCGCGCGCTGGCGCTGCTCGGCCTCCTCCAGCCTGGCCAGCATGCCGTTGAGCGTGACGGCGAGCTGGTGCACCTCGTCGCGGGACTCGGGCACGGGCAGCCTGCGGGAGCGGGCCGTGTGCGTGATCTCGGACGCGCCCCTGCGCAGCGCGGTGATCGGGCGCAGGGTCCGGCCGATGATCAGCCAGCTGGCCGCGGCCAGCAGCACGATCAGCAGCGGCGTGCCGACGAGCAGGACCCTGCCGGCCGTGCGCAGGCTGGTGCTGATCTCGCCGACGGGCCTGGCCGCGACGACGGTCTGCCCGCGGTCCGCGCGGAGTACGACGACCCGCAGTGGCCCCGGGATCGCGTACGGCCTGCCGTCGAGGAACGTCGCCCGGCCCTGCCGCAGCGTCCGTGCCCTGGCCCGCGCGTCCAGCAGCGGCACCATCCGGTCGGCGCCGTAGGTGACGTGCGTGATGCGGCCCGAGGCGTCGAGCACCTGCACGATCGTGCCGTCGTGGGTGGTGATCGGGATGGTCAGCGTGCCCGCGTCGGCGTGCACCCGGATGGTCTGAGCCTGCTGCCGGAGCGAGTCGTCGACCGTGCCGATCAGCGCCCGGTCGAGCACGCTCAGCAGCACCGACGCCGACAGCGCCAGTGCCGAGGCGAGCACCGCCACGGCCACCACGGTCAGCCGGAACCGCAGGCTCTGCCGCCGCCACCAGGCGTGGGGGGAGTCAGCCACCGTCGCCGGCCAGCCGGTAGCCCGCGCCGCGCACGGTCTGCAGCGCGTTCCTGCCGAACGGGCCGTCGATCTTGCGCCGCAGGTAGCCCACGTACACCTCGACCACGTTCGGATCGGTGTCGAAGGTGTCCCAGACGTGCTCCAGGATCTCCGCCTTCGACACCACCTCGTCACGCCTGCGCAGCAGGTACTCCAGCAGCGCGAACTCCCGCGGTGTCAGCTCGACCGGACTCTCGCCGCGGTGCACCTTGCGCCGCGCCGGGTCGAGCGACAGGTCCCCGGCCGTCAGCACGGCGGGCCGCCGCCCGGCGTCGCGCCGCAGCAGCGCGCGCAGCCTGGCCACCAGCACCACGTACGAGAACGGCTTGGTCAGGTAGTCGTCGGCGCCCAGGTCGAGCCCGTCGGCCATGTCGTACTCGCCGTCCTTGGCCGACAGCATGAGGATCGGCACCCAGTTGTCCTCCGCGCGCAGCTGCTTGCACACGTTGTAGCCCGAGAGCCTGGGCAGCATGATGTCGAGCACCACGACGTCGTAGTCGCCGTGCCTGGCCTGATGCAGGCCCTCCTCGCCGTCGTGGGCGAGATCGACGGCGAAACCCTCGGCCTGCAGCCCCCGCTGCAGCGCCGCCGCCATGCGCCGCTCGTCCTCGACGACAAGTACTCTCATACGGCAATTCTCCCGTGCCCGCCCTGAGACGACGCTGAGAAGGCTGAGAGCGATCTCAGACAGTCTCAGGATCGCCTAAGGATGCATCACGCAGGCTCTGGTCATCGACATACCGTTAAGGAGTGAGATGCGCAGAGGCACGTTCGTGAGATGGGGGGTCCCGATCGCGGCAGCGGCCGTGATCGGCGCCGCGGTCGGCGCCGGCCCCGTCATCGCCGCTGTCAGCGGCGATCCCGTGCTCCCGGAGCGTTCGGCGCAGCAGCTGCTCGCCGACGCCGCGGCCGCCGGGAAGAAGGAGACGCCGCCCATGTCGGGCACCGTGCAGCAGACCGCGTCGCTCGGTCTGCCCGCGCTGCCGCAGATCGGCGCGGCGTCGCCGCTGGCGCTGCTGTCGGGCTCGCACGAGGTCAAGGTCTGGTACGGCGGGCACGACAAGCTCCGCGTGGCCATGCCGACCCAGATGAACGAGACCAACCTGATCATCAACGGCGGCCAGAGCTGGTACTGGGACAGCGCGAGCAACACCGCCACCAAGCTCATCTGGAAGGGCTGGTCGAAGGAGCCGCCGCGCGACCTGGCCACGCCCGCGCCGGGCGACCTGACGCCCAAGGGAGTGGCGGAGCAGATCCTGGCCAAGGCGGGCGAGCACACGGCGATCAGGGTCACCAACACCGCCGAGGTGGCGGGCCGCCCGGTCTACCAGCTGGTGCTCGCGCCCAAGGCGGCGGGCTCGCTGGTGCAGGAGGTGCGCCTGGCCCTCGACGGCGAGACGTTCGTCCCGCTCCAGGTGCAGGTGTTCGCCAAGGGCTCGGCCGAGCCGGCGTTCCAGGTGGGCTTCACCCAGGTGACGTTCACCCCTCCCGCCGAGGAGAACTTCACCTTCACGCCGCCCCAAGGCGCCAAGGTGGAGGAGCGCGAGTTCGGCGGGCCGGAGGAGGCCCGCGAGGGCGAGAAGCAGGCCGAACACGCTGAGCGGACCGCCCGCGACGCGAAGGTCGTCGGCGCCGGGTGGACCGGCGTGGCCGTGCTCAAGGTGTCGGCGGCCGACCTGGCGGGCAAGCCGTCGGACGGCGAGCCCTCGGACAGCCGGACCCCGGACAGCCGGACCCCGGACAGCCGGACCCCGGACGGCCGCACCTCGGACGGCCGCACCTCCGACGGCCGCACCTCGGACGGCGGGCCCGAGGGGCTCGGGGGCGACGCCGACGTCAAGGGGATCCTTGACAACGTGCTCAAGAACGCGACCCCGGTGAGCGGCCCGTGGGGCTCGGGCAGACTGATCAGCACCAAGCTGGTCACCGCCCTGCTGACCGACGATGGCCGCCTGCTGGTCGGCGCGGTCACCCCAGAGGAGATCACCAAGGCGGCGGGCGTCAAGTGACCGCCGTCACGAGCGAAACGGGGGCGCCCTACGGGGCGGCCCCGCCCTCCGCCACGCCCCCGGACGCGCCCGCGATCGTCACGCGCGGCCTGACCAAGCGCTTCCGCGGCGGCCAGGTAGCCGTCGACTCGCTCGACCTGGCCGTGCCCCGCGGATCGGTCTTCGGCTTCCTCGGGCCCAACGGCTCGGGCAAGACCACCACCATCCGCATGCTGCTCGGCCTGGTCGCGCCCACTTCCGGTCAGCACTCGGTGCTCGGCCTGCCTCTCGCCGAGGCGCTGCCCCGGGTCGGGGCGCTGGTAGAGGGGCCCGCCTTCTACCCGTACCTGTCGGGCGAGGCCAACCTGCGCCGCTTCGACGCGGCGGACCCGACCGCCCCGGCGGCCACCGCCAGGTGGCGCGTCGGCGAGGCGCTCGACCGGGTGGGGCTCGCC
>NZ_QNFZ01000737.1 GCF_003313395.1 Nonomuraea lactucae
GCTCTATCTGCGAGGCGCCATCCTATGGATCCGAAGCCTTGACCCCACCTAAAGATCCGAACCCAGAACAGGCCCTAAGGGGGAGAGTGGTTCTCGGGGAGGAGGGTGGGGCGGGGGGCGCGTGCCAGGATTGAGACGTAGTCGATCCACATACGAGGGGCGGCCGAATGACTTTCGAGCAGATCGCGTGGTTGCCGCTGTGCGCCGGCGTCACCATCGCGGGGTTGGTGCTGAGCTTCTTCGCGTTCCGGCGCAGGGGGGCGGCGGCGGGCATGAGGGTGGCGGCGTGGGCGCTGCTGCCGGCGGCCGCCTACCTCACCGGGGCGCTGCAGGCGCTGTGGACCATCGGCGCCACCGTCGTCGGGTTCGTCACGAGCCTCGTGTTCAACCCGGTCGTGTGGGCCGGTGTCGCGGTGGCCGGGCTGTCGGCGGTGCTGTTCGTGGTGTCGGGCGTGGTGCGCGGGCGCAGGCTCGCCAAGGGGGCGGGGAAGAAGGCCCCCGCGACCCCGGCTGGCGAGACCCGTACGGCGGGCGCGGCCCCAGGTGGCGCACCCGGTAAGACGCCCGGCGCGGGACAGGCGGGCAAGCCTGCGGTCACAGCCGGCGAGGGGCGCAAGAGCGACGACGACTTCTCCGACATCGAGGACATTCTCCGGCGGCGCGGCATCAGCTGAAGGCGCGGGCGAACGGGTGGTCAGGGACACTGTCACAGTTCCGAGACACAATCAGGATGCGCCCCTTACAAAAGGGGTCAAGATCAATACGAATGAGTTTCGCATGAATCACAGTTGAGCCACATAGCGGGGCGAAGGGCTGGTCAGCGCAGCTCAGGGCATAGATTCTGCACCCTGGGGCCGTGACGTGCGGTCCCGCACGACACGGCTGTCACCCCGACCGGGTGACGGCCGCGATGGACGTGGTCTGACACCCAGGGGGCCTGAAGCGCATGCGCAGTACCTTGGTCACGCGACCCTCGATGCGCCACGCGGCGCGAGGGGAGGAGAGCGCGTGACGGCACCACTCGATGTGCCCGAGTCCGCCTCCCATGCCGCTCCCGAAGCGGTCGCGGCGGGCGCGGGCGGCACGGCGATCCAGGGGCGCTCGCTCGGCCAGATCGCCTGGATGCGCCTCAAGCGCGACAAGGTCGCCATGGCCGGGGCGTACGTCATCATCTTCCTCGTCGTGGTGGCGTTCTTCGCGCCGCTCATCGTGGCGTGGCTCGGCCATCCGCCGCTCGAGTTCCACCGGGAGATGATCGACCAGGAGACGCAGATCCCCAAGGACCGGTTCGGCGGGATCGGATGGGACTTCCTGTTCGGTGTCGAGCCCGTCTGGGGGCGCGACATCTTCAGCCGCATCCTGTACGGGGCGCGCATCTCGCTGCTGATCGCCTTCCTCGCCACCCTGCTCTCGGTCGGCATCGGCACCATCCTCGGGGTCATGGCCGGGTTCTTCGGCGGCTGGCTCGACACCGTCATCTCCCGCGCCATGGACGTGTTCCTGGCCTTCCCGCTGCTGGTGTTCGCGATCGCGCTGGCCGGCGTCGTGCCGGATCAGGCGTTCGGCCTGTCCGGTGACACGCTGCGCGTCTGCCTGCTGATCTTCATCATCGGGTTCTTCAACTGGCCGTACATCGGGCGCATCATCCGCGGCCAGACACTGTCGCTGCGCGAACGAGAGTTCGTCGACGCCGCGCGGAGCCTGGGCGCGCGCGGTCCGTACATCATCTTCCGCGAGCTGATGCCCAACCTGATGGCGCCGATCCTGATCTACTCGACGCTGCTGATCCCCACGAACATCCTGTTCGAGGCGGCGCTGTCGTTCCTCGGAGTCGGCGTCCGCCCGCCCACCCCCACCTGGGGCGGGATGCTGGCCGACGCGGCGCGGATCTACACCGTCCCGCACTTCGCAATCTTCCCCGGCCTGGCGATCTTCATCACCGTGCTGGCCTTCAACCTCTTCGGCGACGGTCTGCGCGACGCGCTCGATCCGCGTGGCAACCGATGACATTCAGATCACCCGCAGTTTCCCTGCCTCCTAACCACAAGGGGTGTAGTAAGAGATGAGAAGAAAGCCCGCGCTGGCGGTGTCCGCGGTCACCGTGGCGCTCGCCATGGGCCTGACGGCCTGTGGAGGCACGAGCACCACGCCTCAGTCGACCGGTGGGCCGGGCCAGCCCGCCGCGCAAGACAAAGCCGACGCCGCGCTCACGGGGGTGTTCAACCCCTCGACGAAGAAGGGCGGCACCATCAAGCTGGCCAACTCCGGCGACTGGGACTCGCTGGACCCGGCCGACACCTACTACGGCTACTCGTGGAACTTCATCCGGCTGTACGGCCGGGCGCTGACGATGTTCCCCGCCAAGCCGGGGGCCGAGGGCGCCAAGCCGGTGCCCGACCTCGCCGCCGAGCTGGGCAAGCCGAGCGAGGACTTCAAGACCTGGACCTACACCCTGCGTGACGGTCTCAAGTACGAGGACGGCACCCCGATCACGTCCAAGGACGTGGCCTACGGCGTGGCCCGCTCGTTCGACAGGGAGACCTTCCCGAACGGCCCGACCTACCTCAACGACCTGCTCAACTGGCCGAAGGACTACAAGGGCCCGTACAAGTCGAAGGGCGCCGACTTCAGCTCGGCCATCGAGACGCCCGACGACAAGACCGTCATCTTCCACCTGAAGCAGCCCTTCAGCGGCTTCGACTACCTGACCCAGATGTCGGTCACCATGCCGGTGCCGCAGGCCAAGGACACGGGCACGAAATACCAGGAGCACGTGATCTCCTCGGGCCCGTACAAGTTCGAGAAGAACGAGATCGGCAAGGGCTTCAGCCTGGTCCGCAACGAGCAGTGGGACCCGGCGACCGACCCGAACCGGCCGGCGCTGCCCGACAGGTTCGAGGTCTCGACCAACGTCAACGCCGACGACATCGACAACCGGGTGATCTCCGGCGACCTGCACGTCGCGATCGAGGGCACCGGCGTCCAGCCGGCCGCGCTCAGCAAGATCCTGCCGGACCCGGCGCTCAAGGCCCGCACCGACAACGCCACGCTGCAGCGGCTCTGGTACACCTCGATCAACCCGACGGTGAAGCCGCTCGACAACAAGGACTGCCGGATCGCGATCCAGTACGCGGCCGACAAGACCGGCTACGTCGCCGCCTACGGCGGCTCGACCGGTGGCGAGATCGCGACCAACCTGCTGCCGCCGGGCATCCCGGGCTACCAGAAGATCGACCTCTACCCGAGCCCCGAGGGCAAGGGCGACCTGGCCAAGGCCAAGGAGCACCTGGCCAAGTGCGGCCAGCCCAACGGGTTCGAGACGAACATCGCCTACCGCGCCGAGCGCGACAAGGAGAAGAAGACCGCCGAGGCGCTCAAGGACTCGCTGGCCCGCGTCGGCATCAACGTGACGCTCAAGCCGTACCCGCTGAAGGACTACTTCTCGCTCTACGCCGGCAAGCCGTCGTTCGTGGTGAAGGAGAAGCTCGGCCTGGCCACCAACGGCTGGGGCTCCGACTGGCCTGACGGCTACGGCTTCCTGCAGCAGATCACCGACAGCCGGGTCATCCGCGAGACCGGCGGCTCGTCCAACCTCTCGGTCCGCATCCCCGAGGTGGACAAGATGTTCGACCAGGTGCTCCAGGAGGCCGACACGGCCAAGCGCGAGCAGATGTACGCCGCCATCGACAAGCGCGTCATGGAGGAGTCGGTCATCCTGCCGGGCATCGTGGCCAAGTCGCTGCTCATCCGCGGCAAGGGCCTGACCAACGTCATGGTCAACGACGGCCAGCAGATGTACGACTACGTGGCGCTGGGCATCCAGTAGCCTCGCACCAGCCGTACGTTGTAGGCCAACCGACCGAGCAGTAAGGCAGGTGAAGGCCGCAGGCGGCCGCCCCGGGCGAAC
>NZ_QNFZ01000736.1 GCF_003313395.1 Nonomuraea lactucae
GCCCGCACCGCCTCGCGGGCGGCGGCGAGCAGCCCGGCCACCCGCTCGGCGGGCAGCGCGACGTGCGGCTCGACGCGGGTGAGCTCGCGCGCGTCCTTGAGGGCGGCGACCAGCAGCTCACCGGACGAGCGCCTGCCGGACGGATCCCGCTCCTCGACGGAGTCGGCGGCCTCGTTCTCCGCGATCTTGAGTGCGCGCCTGAGGCGGCGGACGCCGATCATGTCCGTGCCCCCGAGAGGCCCGGTGAGCAGCTCCTCAGCCACGCCCTCGTCCAGCTCGCCCGCGTCGAGCGCCACCCGCAGCAGTGTCAGCAGGGGCCGTACGCCGGGCTCCTGCGCGATCGGCACCTCGTCTCCGGCCACCATCGTCGGCACGCCCGCGCTGACCAGCGCCCGCCTCAGCAGCGGCACCTGACGGGTGGCGGAGCGCACCAGCACCGCCATCCGGTGCCACGGCACGCCGTCGATGAGGTGAGCGCGGCGGAGCGTGTCGGCCACGACGGCCGCCTCCTGGCTGGTGCTGTCGGCGAGCAGCACCCGGGCCTCGCCCGCGTCGGCCTCGGGCAGCGACAGCAGCTCCCGATGCCCGTGCACCCGCCGCCGGGAGGCCGTGGGGCGCTGCGCCCCACCCTGTGGCGTGGGATCGGGAAGGGGGGTGACGGGGTCCGGAAAGGGGGCCACGGGGAGGCGGGCGGCGATGCGGCGGGAGGCCTCCAGCAGGCCGGTCCCGCTCCGGCGGCAGACGCGCAGGGCCAGCACCGGGGCGTCGCGCCCGTCCAGCGTGCGGAAGCGCTCCGGGAACTTCAGGATGCCCCGCACGTCGGCCCCCCGGAAGCCGTAGATCGACTGGTCCGGGTCACCCACCGCGACCAGGTCACGCCCGTCGCCCGCGAGCTGCCGCAGCAGGAGCTCCTGCGCCGGGTCGGTGTCCTGGTACTCGTCCACGAACACCACGTCGTGCGCCGCGCGTTCCCTCCGGCGCACGTCCGGGTCCGCGAGCAGTCCGGCCGCGGCCCTGATCAGCTCGGCGTAGTCGAGCGCCGGCTCCGGATCCAGGTCGAAGCGCCTCTGGTAGCGGGTGGCGAACCGCCCGGCCGCCACCCAGTCGCCCCTGCCGTGGCGCCTGCCCAGCTCTTCGAGCCGCTCTCCGTCGAGGCCGCGTTCGGCGGCGCGGGACAGGAGGTCGCGGAGCTCCTCGGCGAAGCCGCGCGTCTTGAGCGCCTCGCGCAGCGAGGCGGGCCACTCGCGCGCGCCGTCCTCCAGCTCGCCGTGGAGCAGCCGCCGGATCTCCAGCAGTTGCTCGGGCCCGGTGAGCAGCCGTGGCGGTGCCTCCCCGGCGAGCACCGCCTCACGGCGCAGCAGCGCGTAGGCGTAGCTGTGGAACGTGAGCGCCAGCGGTGTCCTGGTCGTGCGGCGCAGCCGCGCGGTCACCCGTTCACGGAGCTCGCCGGCGGCCTTGCGGCTGAAGGTGAGGATCAGCACCCGCTCGGGGTCGGCCCCACGGCGCTCGATGCGCTCGACCACCGACTCGACGATGGTCGTGGTCTTGCCCGTGCCGGGCCCGGCGAGAACGAGCAGCGGGCCGCCGGGATGGGCGACCACGGCACGCTGGTGCTCATCGAGCACAGGGGGCTCGGCAGGTCTCCCGCCCCCACGCCGCACCAGCCGCCAGGTCTGACCACTCACAGCACTAGATTCCACCAGACCACAGGGGTAGATCGTGCCGAGTTGACCGGTCTCCCCACGCGATCCGCTCAGGCTAGCGAGGCGGCTACCTGATTTCCCGCCGACACGCCGCAGGCCGGGGCGTTGCGGGGCATGGTCGTCGCTAGGCCGCCTGGACCCTCGCGGTACGGAGCATCGACGTGAAGAGGGCGTGTACGAGGCGCGCGATGAGCGCCTCCAGGAGCATGAACGCCGCCTTCGCCAGCATGGACGCCAAGAATTCGGACACTGGACACCTCTGAGGGGATAAAGGGCCTTTTATGGCAGATTTCACCATAAACGTGTCTAGAAGGATGTGCGCTACGTGTCCACATGGTGAACAGCCGATGGCGGACGCGAAACCGCTCGCTCGACGACCCAGGCGAGGGCCACAGCCACGACGGCGCAGCCCAGGCCGATGCCCCAGCCGACCGGACCGACGGGGCGGGACCCGAACAGCGCGCTGAGACCGGGAACCGAGACGATCACGCCCAGCGTCGCCAGCGACGCCAGCGAGGCGAGCAGCACCAGCCGGTCCCGTCCTCCCACCGCCAGCGTCTGGAGCAGTTGCGCGCCCACCAGGCCGATGAGCCCGACGGTGTCCGCCCGGCCGCGGGTGCCGCTCAACCGGGCGAGCACCCACGCCCCCGTGGCCGCTGCCGCGGTGGTCGCCGCCCGCAGGTAGATGTCCCGGGTCAGCGCGGCGCCCAGCGACGCCTCGGGCCCCTCGGCGAGCAGCTTCTCGGGGCTGGTCGCGCTCGGCGCCCGTACGGCCACCGCCATGGCGGGCAGCATGTCGGTGAGCAGGTTGACCAGGAGGAGCTGGCGGGCGTTCAGCGCGCTGCGCCCGGCCAGCAGGCTGGAGCCGAGCGTGAACACGATCTCTCCCACGTTGCCGCCGAGCAGCATGCCGAGGGAGTCGCGCACCGATCCCCACATGGCCCGCCCCTCGACGATCGCATCGATGATCGTCTCGATGCGATCGTCGACCACAACGATGTCGGCGGCGGCCCGCGCGGCCGGGGTGGCCTGGGGGCCGAGGGCCACACCCACGTCGGCGAGCCGGATCGCCGGGACGTCGTTCGCGCCGTCACCGGTGACGGCCACGACCTTCCCCGCCCGCCGCAGGCTGGCGACGATCCTGGCCTTGTGCTCCGGCGTGACGCGCGCGAAGACCGCCACCTCCGGCAGCGCCCCGGCCAGCGTGTCGTCGTCCAGTCGCTCGAGTTCGGGGCCGGTCATCACCCGTAGGCCGTTCAGCGCGTTGATCTCCGCGGCGATGGCCTCCGCCGTGCTCGGGTGGTCCCCGGTGATCATGACGACCCGGACGCCCGCCCGCATCAGCTCCTCGACGCTGCGCTTGGCGGTGGGGCGGACGGGATCGGCCAGGCCGAGGAACCCCAGGAAGCGCAGCCTCTCGATCCGCGACTCGTCCAGGTCGGCGCGGCTGGAGGCGGCCCGCTCCGCGACCGCGAGCACGCGGTGGCCCTGCAGAGCGAGCCGGTCCACCTCCTCTTCGAGCGCGCGCCTGGCCTGTCCGTCCAGGGGGACCGTCTCCGTGCCACTCGCAAGGCCGGCGCAGCGGGTCAGCACGACCTCGGGGGCGCCCTTGACGCTCAGCAGGGGCTCCCCGCCGGCGAGGCCGAGCACCGCGTGGTAGCCGCGCGCGGGTTCGAACGGGAGCTCGTCGACCCGCTCCCAGTTCTCCAGGGTCACCCCGAGCGCCTCGGAGCCCTCCACGACGGCGCGGTCCGTGGGGTGGGGGATGGCCCGCCCGCCCTCGTACCGGGGGCAGGCACGCAGCGCCGCGCCGACGATCGCCCTCAGCTCGGGCGTGAGCTCGTCCACCCCCTTCTCCACCCGCCCGTCCGAGACCCGGCCCAGGCTGATGCGGCCCTCGGTCAGGGTTCCGGTCTTGTCGAAGCAGAGCACGTCCACCCGGCCCAGCGCCTCGATCGTCGACGGGTTGCGCACCAGCGTGTCGCGGGCCGACAGCCGCTTGGCAGAGGCCAGTTCGGCCACCGTGGCGACGAACGGCAACCCTTCCGGTACCGCCGCCACGGCCAGGCTCACGGCGGGAGCGATCGCGGCGGCCGGCGGCGAGCCGCGCAGCAGTTCGGTGACCATGAGGACGGCGCCGGACCCGATCGCGGCCGGCAGGATCCGGCGGCTCAGCGCCCGCAGCCGCAGCTCCACCCCGCTCGGCGGCGCCCC
>NZ_QNFZ01000738.1 GCF_003313395.1 Nonomuraea lactucae
CTCCCGCGCGAGGTCCTCGGCCGCCCGCACCACCCGCATGCCGCGCCCGCCCCCGCCCGCGGACGCCTTCACCAGCACGGGGAGGTCCCAGCCCGCCGGCAGGCCCGCGCCCGGCGCCTCCTGCAGCTCCAGCGAGGGGAGCACGGGCACCCCGGCCTCGGCCATCAGCCGCTTCGCCCCGATCTTCGACCCCATGGCCGCGATGGCCTCCGGCGGCGGCCCGACCCAGACCAGGCCCGCCTCCAGCACGGCTCGCGCGAAGTCCGCGTTCTCCGACAGGAAGCCGTATCCAGGGTGCACCGCGTCCGCCCCCGACGCCCGACAGGCCTCGAGCACCCGTCCGGCGGCCAGGTAGGTGTCGGAGGGGCGCACGCCGCTCAGCCGCACCGCCTGGTCGGCCTCGGCCGTGTGCGGCGCGCGGGCGTCCGCGTCCGAGAAGACCGCCACGGTCTCGATCCCGAGCGCCCGGCAGGTCCGGAAGATCCGCCGCGCGATCTCCCCGCGGTTCGCCACCAGCAAGCGCGTGATCATGGCCGGAACACCCCGTATCCCGCCGGCTCGGGCACCGGCGCGCTGTTGATCGCCGACAGGCAGAGCCCCAGCACCGTCCGGGTGTCGCGCGGGTCGATCACCCCGTCGTCGTACAGCCGCCCCGACAGGAAGAACGGCAGCGACTCCGCCTCGATCTGCGCCTCCACCATCGCCCTCATCGCCGCGTCGGCCTCCTCGTCGTACACCTGACCGCGCGCCCGCGCCGAGGCGCGGCCCACGATCGACAGCACCCCGGCGAGCTGCGCCGGCCCCATCACCGCCGACTTCGCGCTCGGCCAGCTGAACAGGAACCGCGGATCGTACGCCCGGCCGCACATCCCGTAGTTGCCCGCGCCGTACGAGGCCCCCATCACCACGGTCAGGTGCGGCACCGTCGAGTTGGACACTGCGTTGATCATCATCGCGCCGTGCTTGATGATGCCGCCCTGCTCGTACTCCTTGCCGACCATGTAGCCGGTCGTGTTCTGCAGGAACAGCAGCGGGGTGCGCGACTGGTTCGCGAGCTGGATGAACTGCACGGCCTTCTGCGACTCCTCGCTGAACAGCACGCCCCGCGCGTTGGCCAGGATGCCGACCGGATGGCCGTGCAGCCACGCCCACCCGGTCACCAGCGACGCGCCGTAGAGCGGCTTGAACTCCTCGAACTCGCTGCCGTCCACGATCCGCGCGATCACCTCGCGGGGGTCGAACGGGATCTTCAGGTCCTCCGGCACGATCCCGAGCAGCTCCTCGGACGGATACGCGGGCTCGCGCACGGGCCGCGGCCCGGCGCCCAGCTTGCGCCAGTTGAGCGAGCGGACGATCCGCCGCCCGATCCGCAGCGCGTCGTGCTCGTCCAGCGCCAGGTAGTCGGCCAGGCCGCTGGTGCGCGCGTGCATCTCGGCCCCGCCGAGCGACTCGTCGTCGGACTCCTCGCCGGTCGCCATCCTCACCAGCGGCGGCCCGCCGAGGAACACCTTGGCCCGCTCGCGCACCATCACCACGTAGTCGCTCATGCCGGGCACGTACGCGCCGCCCGCCGTGGAGTTGCCGAAGACGAGCGCGACCGTGGGCACGCCCGCGGCGGACAGCCGCGTCAGGTCGCGGAACACCCGGCCGCCCGGGATGAAGATCTCCTTCTGCGTCGGCAGGTCGGCCCCGCCGCTCTCCACCAGATTGACGTACGGCAGGCGGTTCTCGAGCGCGATGTCGGAGGCCCTGAGCGTCTTCCTGAGCGTCCACGGGTTGGAGGCGCCGCCCCGGACCGTGGGGTCGTTCGCGGAGATCACGCACTCGACGCCCTCGATCACCCCGATCCCCGTCACCACGCTCGCGCCCACCGGGAAGTCGCTGCCCCAGGCGGCCAGCGGCGACAGCTCCAGGAACGGCGAGTCGGGGTCGAGGAGCAGCTCGATCCGCTCCCTGGCGAGCAGCTTGCCGCGGGCGCGGTGCCGCTCGACGTACTTCTCGCCGCCACCCGCGACCGCCTTGGCGTGCTCGGCCTCCAGCTCGGCCAGTTTGCCGAGCATCGCCGCGCGCCGCTGGAGATGCTCGGGCGCGGCCGGATCCAGCCTGCTCGTGATCACCGGACCTCCTCAGAAGTTGACGCGGGCGTCAATCCGATGGCCCGCGCCCAGAGCCTCGTCAGCAGGTCGACGGCGGTCCGCTCGTCGGCCCGCTCGCCCAGGTCGAGCCAGACGTGGGCGAATTGCTCCACCATGCCGCCGAGCATGATCGCGGTCAGCCTCGGGTCGAGCGCCGGATCGGCCAGCCCCTGCTCCTGCAGCCGCCGCAGCCCTTCCGCGCCCCGCCGCACGAACGCCTCGCGCAGCTCCAGAAGCAGGTCGCGGAAGCCCTCCTCGGCCGTCGCGGCCCGCTCCAGCATCCGGATCAGCCGCGAGTTCGCGGCCCAGGCCCGCAGGTAGAGCCGGTTGGCCGCCTCGATGCGCGCGTAGGGGTCGTCGGGCACGGCCGGCCCCACGACGCTCGCGGTGAACATCTCGCCCACCACAGCCGCGGCGACCTCGCGGAACAGCGCCTCCTTGGAGTCGAAGTAGGTGTAGAAGGTGCCGTGCGACACCCCGGCGCGGGCGCAGACGTCGTCGACGCGCACGGCCTCGTACCCGTGCTCGTCGAACGCCTCCCTCCCGGCCTGCGCCAGCGCGGCCCTGGTCCGCCGCCCCCGCGCGGTCAGCGCGTCCCTCGCCGGCCGTTCCACGGCCCGGCCGAGCTCATCTGACTTGACGATCACGTCAACTAGCGTATCCCGGCCGTCCCGGAAAGCGGAAGGCCCTCCGCGACCTGCTGGTCGCGGAGGGCCTCGCGTGGACGATGGTGCGCCGGTCAGCCGCAGTGGCTCCAGCCGGACTTCCACGTCGTGGTGCCCCAGGAGCCGCCCCAGATGACGCACTTCTTCACGGCCGCCAGCCGGACCGGACCGGCGTACGCGGTGAACCTGCCCGCGTTGCCGCCGCTGGCGCCGCCCTTGACCTGGAGGACGGCGTTCATCTGGACCCTGCCCGGATGCACCAGCCTCGACATGGTCACCACGCAGTTCCTGCCCGCGCCGGTGCTGTAGAGGAGGTAGACGGTCGCGTTGCCGCCCAGCGCGTGGCTGTCGACCACCTTGTAGCCCGCGCCGCACACCTGCGTGGCCGTGTACGGGTTCGGCTTCGGCGCCGGGGTCGGCTTCACGGTCGGCTTGGAGGTGGGCCTGGGCGTGGTCCTCTTCGAGCCCGAGGAGATCTCCACGGCCGGCTCCGGCGAGGGCTCGCCCGCGGGGTCGGCATCCGGGTCCACCCTGTCGTCTGGCTTGGCCGATCTGCTGGGCTTGGGCTCCGGCCTGCGGGTCGAGGGCTTGTCCGTGGGCTTGTCCGTGGGCTCCTTCTCGCTCTCCGTCTTGGGCTTCGCGGTGGCGGGGACCGGGATCTGGTTCGTCTGCGGCTCGTTCTGGAGGGGCAGGCCCTGCTCCTTCCCGGGCCCCTTGGTCGGCCCTACTTCCTCCAGTTCGGGCGTGGGCAGGGAGTCCGCGCTCGGGAGGGTGGTCGGCTCCATCGTCAGATCTATCACCGGCGGGTCCACGGCCTGGCCGGAGCCGTCTCCCTGGGCGCTCGCCTGGGAGGCGTTGCCCACCTGCCGTAAGACCTGCGGCTTGCCGCCGTTGCCGCTGAGCACGACGGCGCCGGTCACCACGAGCAGAGCGGCGGCGGCCGCCCCGGACAGGGCGAAGGTCAGCGTACGGCGCTGCCTGGCCGCCGCCGCGTCACCGCCCCCACCCGGTCCCGGCCGGTTCCCGCCCGGACCATGGCCTCCCCCGGGCTTCTGGTCTCCCGCGGCCGGCCGGCCGGGGGCGTTAGGGCCGTGGGGGTTCAGGCCAGGGGCGCTGGGGCCGGGGGCGTTCAGGCCAGGGGTGC
>NZ_QNFZ01000735.1 GCF_003313395.1 Nonomuraea lactucae
CTCGGCGCGCAGGCCGCGGGCGCGGCAGTGGGCGGCGAGCGACTCCGCGCGCCCCGGGTCACGGCCGACGACCGTGACGCGCTCGACCGGACGCACCTCGGCGAGCGCCTCGACGTGCCCCCACGCCTGCGGTCCCGTGCCGAACACCACGAGCTCCCGCGCGTCAGGTGGGGCCAGGTGGCGGACGGCGAGCGCCGACACGGCCGGGGTGCGCAGGCTGGTGAGCGCGACGCCGTCGAGGGCGGCCAGCGGTGTCAGCGTGTCGCCGTCGAGCAGCAGGTACGTCCCCTGGATCCGGGGCAGCCCGCGGGCGGGGTTGCCGGGCGCGACGGTGACGGCCTTCACCCCGGCGTAGCGGCCGGCCGCGGCCGGCATCAGCAGCAACTGCCCGGCGGGCAGCTCGACGGCGGGGCGGAGCGGCGTGTCCTCGGGGTCGAGCCCGCCGCGCAGGGCGTCCTCGAGGATCCGTACGGCCCGCGCGACTGGCACCAGCCGCCGCAGCGTCGCGGCGTCGAGGTAGGGAAGGGGGTTCATGATCGCATCATCGCAGGGTGAAACCGGTGCCGATGGGGTCGGCCGGATCCAGCTCGAAGGCGTGCCGGCCGGTGCGGTAGGCCATGCCCTCGATCTCGGGGACGACGCCCTCCCCGGTCACCCCGGCCACGCGGGCGCGGAAGGCGCTGCCGACGATGCCGTGGTGCGCGAGAGGTTCGCGCACGCCCTCGTCGTGCAGGAGCGCCAGCCTCGCGGCCGTGCCGGAGCCGCACGGGGAGCGGTCCACCTCGCCGTCGGCGAACACGGTGACGTTGCGCTGGTGGACGTGGCCGTCGCCGCCGGGCAGCTCGTCGTAGAAGATCACGCCGTACACGCCGGACAGCCGCTCGTCGCCGCGGTGGCGGGTCGCGGGATGGCCCGCGAGGGCGGCCTTGATCCGTCGGGCGGTGGCGATGAGATCGGTCAGGTGCTCGGGCCGCACCGCCAGGCCGACGGCGCGGGCGGGCAGGCAGGCGTAGACGGCCCCGCCGTAGGCGAGGTCCACCTCCGCGCCGGCCGCCGGGACGGCGCGGGCGATGACGTACGACGGGACGTTCACGAACGTGACGGCCTCGACGCGCCCGCCGGCGCTCCGGACGCGGGCGGTGACCCGGCCCGACGGCACGTCGACGACCACGTCGGTGTCGCCGTCGGCGACGGCCTCGACCAGGCCCTCGCGGACGGCGTGCACCCCGAGCGCGATCGTGCCGTGGCCGCAGGCCGTGGAGAAGCCGTCCTTGTGCCAGAAGAGCGCGCCGAGATGGGCTCCGGGGCCGTCCGGCGGGACGAGGAAGCAGCCGTACATGTCGGCGTGGCCGCGCGGCTCGTGGCAGAGCAGCCGCCGAACCCGGTCGGCCTCGCCCCCGGGCGCGCTCGCGCGGGCGCGGCGGTCGAGGACGCTGTCGCCGGGCAGGTCGGGAGCCCCGCCGGTGACGATCCTGAACGGCTCGCCGCCGGTGTGGTAGTCGACCGTGGTGATCACGCCCGCGCCACCCCCGGCATCGCCCGCAGGGCCGGTCGCGGGGCCCGTCACAGCTCGAACCCCTCGGGGAACGGGTCGCGGGGGTCCAGGAAGTACTGGGCG
Organism: Nonomuraea lactucae; assembly: GCF_003313395.1. Classification (GTDB taxonomy): domain Bacteria; phylum Actinomycetota; class Actinomycetes; order Streptosporangiales; family Streptosporangiaceae; genus Nonomuraea; species Nonomuraea lactucae. Next base: position 1,619 of record NZ_QNFZ01000735.1, read on the forward strand.
GTGCCGGTCACCCAGGCCCGTCCGGTGATCGACGGCACCACGGCGGGCGCGTCGCCGACCGTCGTCTCCTCCAGGAGCCTGCCGACGAAGCGGGTGCCGATGAACGACTCGTTGACGAAGTCGCGGCCGAGCGGCAGCTCGCCGCGCGCGTGCAGCTGGGCCATGCGGGCGCTGGTGCCCGTGCCGCACGGCGAGCGGTCGAACCAGCCCGGGTGGATCGCCATCGCGTGGCGCGAGTGGCCGGCGTCGGAGCCGGGCGCGGCCAGGTAGACGTGGTGACAGCCGCGGATGCGGTCGTCCTCCCGGTGCACGGGCTCGTCCGCGGCGTTGATCGCCTCCATCGTGGCCAGGCCAGCGGCGAGGATCTCGGTACCGGCCTTGCGGTCGAACGGCAGCCCGTACGCGCCGAGGTCGGCTATGGCGTAGAAGTTGCCCCCGTACGCGAGGTCGTAGCGGATCTCCCCGTACCCGGGCACGGTGACGGCGGCGCCGAGCCTGTCACAGTACGACGGCACGTTGCGCAGGGTCACCGACATGGCCATGCCGTCACGCACGGCCACGTCGACCACGACGAGCCCGGCGGGCACGTCCAGCCGCACGGTGGTGACGGGCTCGACGACCTCCACCATGCCGGTCTCGACCAGGACGGTGGCCACCCCGATGGTGCCGTGGCCGCACATCGGCAGCAGCCCCGACACCTCGATGAACAGCACCCCCCAGTCGGCGTCCGGCCGGGTGGGCGGCTGCAGGATGGCGCCGCTCATGGCGGCGTGGCCGCGCGGCTCGTTCATCAGCAGCCTGCGGACGTGGTCGAGGTGGTCGCGGAAGTGGACGCGCCGCTCGGCCATGCTCGCGCCCGGGATCACGCCCACGCCGCCCGTGACGACCCGGGTGGGCATGCCCTCGGTGTGGGAGTCGACGGCGTGGAAGACCCGCTTCGTCCTCATCGCAGCCCCTCGGCCAGCGCCTTCTCCGTGGCGGCCCGGACCGCGGCCTCCTGGCCGCCGGCCAGCGGCAGGCGGGGCTGCCTGCACGGCCCGCCACGGCGGCCGGCGACGTCCATGGACAGCTTGATCGCCTGGACGAACTCGGTCCGGGAGTCCCAGCGCAGCAGCGGATGGAGTTTGCGGTAGAGGGGCAGGGCGGTGTCGAGGTCGCCCGCGACGGCCGCCCGGTAGAGGGCGGCGCAGGAGGCGGGCAGCGCGTTCGGATAACCCGCGATCCAGCCGGCCGCCCCCGCCAGGGCCAGTTCCAGGAGCACGTCGTCCGACCCGATCAGCAGGTCGAGCCCCGGGGCCAGCTCGGCGATCTCGTACGCCCTGCGCGGGTCCCCGGTGAACTCCTTCACGGCCACGATCAACCCCTCGTCGAACAGCCGGGCCAGCAACGCGGGGGTCAGGTCCACCTTGGTGTCGTACGGGTTGTTGTAGGCCACGATGGGCACCCCCGCCCTGGCCACCTCCCGGTAGTGCTCGACCACTGCCCGCTCGTCGGCCCGGTAGGCGTTGGGCGGCAGCAGCAGCACCGATCCGCAGCCGGCCTCGCCCGCCTGCTCGGCCCACCCGCGCGACTCGGCGGCGCCGTACGCGCCGACGCCCGCCATCACCTGGCGCCCGCCGACCGCCCGCACGGCGGTGCGGACCACGGCGGACCGCTCGTCGGGGGTGAGCGTCTGGTACTCGCCCAGCGACCCGTTCGGCACCACGCCGTCACACCCGTTCGCGACCAGCCAGCGGCAGTGCTCGGCGTAGCCGTCGAGGTCGACGGACAGGTCGTCGCGGAGAGGCAGGGCGGTGGCCACCATGATCCCCTGCCAGGGCTTGACACGCTCGATCATCATGAGTCCTTCCGGTCGGTTGCGCGGGTGCGGGACGTGCCCTCGGCCAGGGCGCCGAGGCTGACGGGCTGAGCGATGGGGCGCCGCGGCGGGCCGGGGGGCTCACCGGCGAGGCAGGCGACCGGGTAGCCGCAGATGCGCCCCTGGCACCAGCCCATCCCGGCCCTGGCCAGCAGCTTCACCGACCGGGCGTCGGTGGCGCCCAGGTCCAGCGCCTCGCGGACGCGGGCCAGGGGCACCTCCTCGCACCGGCACACCACCGTGTCGTCGCGAAGCCAGCCCCGCCAGCCCGGCCTGATCGGATACGCCTCCAGCAGCGCCTCGGCGAACGCCCGCATCCGCCTCCGTCTCCGGAGCAGCACACCCGGCACCGCCACCCCGTCCAGGGAGGGCCCCCGCCGGCTGCCCGGGAGCGGGACGCGGTGGGCGGCGGCGACGGCCAGGCCCGCGATGCGGCCCTCGATCTCGGCCAGCCGCCACCCGCCCACGCCG
>NZ_QNFZ01000739.1 GCF_003313395.1 Nonomuraea lactucae
AGCCACGCCTCCGCGGGCGCGTGCGCGATCGGCCCGCTGCGGCCCCACAGGCCGCGCGGCGGCACCTGCACCAGCGGCACCAGCCACCGCACCCCCTGCCCGAGCGCGTGGGGGTCGTTCTCCGGCCACCGCTCGGCGAGCGCCCGCCCCAGCTCGGCGAACGTCATCGGCCGCTCCTCCAGCAGCGACCGGCCCACTTTGGCCAGCTCGCCGAGGTCCACGCCCGCCAGCCGCCCGCCGAACGTCGTCCGCGTCATCCGCTCCGTCACCACCTGCAGCAGCGGCCGCATCGCCAGGCAGTCGCGCGCGCTCACCAGGTGGATGGTCGAGCGCTGCAACGCGATCCGCACGATCTCCCTGGAGGCGAGCAGGTCGGCGGCGTCGGCCGCCCGGAAGCCCTCGATCCGGTTCCACAGGCCGGCGTACCAGGTGTGCGGGGTCTGCGCCTGCAGCCCGCCGAGGTGCTCGACGACGTCGAGCACGGGCCGGTCCGTGCGGCGGAGCAGCAGCTGCCTGTCGAGCGTGGCCCGGTTGAGTGCCCGGCGGCTGATGAGGGGATCCATGCCCCTACGGTAGGGGTGATCGCGGCAAGCCGGCTTCCGCGATGGCCTGCGGGATCGCCGCGCGGTGCGGGGCCCGGTGCGGGGCGCGGTGCGGGGCGCGGTCGCCCAGCAGGAAGCGCACCTCCGTCCGGGCCAGCGGCTCGCCGCACGTCAGGCAGCGCAGGTACGGCCGGAACGGCTCGCCGCAGGCGCGGTGGGTGATGCGCAGGTCGGTGCCCGGCGGCCCCGTGTACCACCGCTGCCCCCAGTCGACGACGAAGGCGAACACCCCGAAGAAGGCGAGCCCCTTGTCGGTCAGCAGGTAGCGGGGCCGCCCGCCGTCGCTCGCGCCGGCGGCGAAGACCCCCAGCTCGGTGAACCTCCGCAGCCGGTCGGACAGCACCGACGGCGCCATGCCGAGCTCGGACTGGAAGTCGGCGAAGCGCCGCACTCCCAGGAAGGCCGCCGCCAGCACGACCGTGCTCCAGCGGTCGCCGAGCAGCTCGAAGGTCTCCGGGAAGTAGGACAGCGGGTCCCTGGCCACGTCGTCGCGGACGGTCCTGCGGTGGTGGCGCGCCACCGCCACCTGGGCGAAGGTCGCCGAGCCACGGAAGGTCTCGGTGTCGCGGGCGGTGACCGGGGCGTGGAGGCAGGCCGCGCAGCCGAGCTCGACGTCGGTCTGCTCGCCGCAGCGGTCGTGCGTCAGCTCCGGCAGCCCCGTCCGCCTGGACACCCACCCGCGCTCCCAGGACCAGATCTCCACCAGCAGCGACCACAGCTCCGTCGCCCGCTCGGTCAGCAGGTATTCGGTACGGGTGCGGCCCTCCTCGCGGTAGGGGGAGGGGCGGAGGAGGTCCCCGGCGACCAGCTCCTTCAGCCGTCCGGCCAGCACCGACTCCGACATGCCCAGCTCGTCGCGCCAGTCGGCGAAGCGGCGGGTGTGCAGGAGGAACGCCCGCTGCAGCATCAGGAGGGTCCACTGGTCGCCTATCGCCAGCAGAGCCTGCCCGATCGCGCTGGGCCGCCTCTCTTGCGTCACCTGCCCGCCCTTCCGTCGCTTCTCAATGCCAGAGAGTCATGCTACTTTGACGCTGACTTCGCTTATAGAAGCAAGTTGGCCTCCCAGGAAAGGGCGTCCAGATGACCCAGCAGCCGCAGCCGACAGCGGTGGCCCGTCCGGTTCCCGGCGACGGCGAGGACGAGCCCAACCCCTACCTGATGGGCGTGTTCGCCGCCGTCCAGGACGAGCTGACCGCCGACGACCTGGAGGTGGTCGGAGAGCTCCCGGCCGACCTCAACGGGGTCTTCCTGCGCAACGGGCCCAACCGCCGGTACGAGGCCCCCGGCCGCTACCACATGTTCGACGGCGACGGCATGATCCACGCGATGCACTTCGAGAACGGCAGGGCCCGCTACCGCAACCGCTGGGTGCGCACCGCCGCGTTCCACGAGGAGTCGAAGGCGGGCGCGGCGCTGTGGACCGGCGTGATGGAGAACCCCTCGGGCAACCCGTTCGGCAACGGGCACGGCCTGGGCGTCAAGGACTCCGCCAACACCGACGTGATCTATCACGGTGGCAAGGTCCTGGCGACCTGGTACCTGTGCGGCACCCCGTACGCCATCGACCCGCTCTCCCTGGACACCCTCGGCGCGGAGACCTTCCTCGGCACCCTGAACGGCGACATGATGGCCCACCCCAAGGCCGACGAGGAGACCGGCGAGCTGATGTGGTTCGACTACGGGCCCGACGGCCCGCCGTACATGCGGTACGGCGTCGTCGGGACGCACGGCGCGATCACCCACGTGACCGACATCGAGCTGCCCGGTCCCAGGCTGCCGCACGACATGGCCATCACCCCCAACCACTCCGTCCTCATGGACCTGCCGCTGATCCAGGACCAGGAGGCGCGCGCCGCCGGCAAGTATCGGATCCTCTTCGACCGGTCGCTGCCCGCCAGGTTCGGCGTGATCCCGCGGCACGGCGCCGGCGACGCCGTCCGGTGGTTCGAGGCGAAACCGTGCTACATCTACCACGTCGTCAACTCCTGGGAGGAGGGCGACGAGATCGTCATGGACGTCTGCCGGGTGAAGAACCCGCAGCACCAGGCGACATACAAGTCGAAGATCGCGCAGATGCTCGCCTACCTGCGGCTGAACGCGCACATCTACCGCTACCGGTTCGACCTGCGCACCGGCCGCACCACCGAGGGCCCCCTGGACGACGACAACATCGAGTTCCCCAGCGTCGACTCGCGGATCATCGGCCGGCCACACCGCTACTCCTACAACATGCACCTCGCAACCCAGGAGACGCTGCTCTTCGACGGGCTGGTCCGGTTCGACTCGGCGACCGGGAAGAAGCAGGAGCACCTGTTCGGGCCGGGCCGCTGGGGCTCGGAGGCCCCCTTCGCGCCGCGCGACGGCTCCACCGGCGAGACCGACGGCTACCTCGTCAGCTTCGTCAACGACGAGCGGGAGGGGCGTGCCGAGGTCGCCGTATTCGACGCCGCCGACGTATCGGCCGGGCCGATCGGCCGGGTGCTGCTTCCCCGCCGCGTCCCCACGGGGTTCCACGCCACCTGGGTCCGCGCCGACCAGCTCCGGAGCTCCGGAGGCCATCGGTGAGCGGCGTCTACGTGCTGTCCACCCTGCGCACCCCGCGCGGGAAGGGCCGTCCGGGCGGCGGCCTCGCCGGGATCGCCCCGCTGGAGCTGGCGACCCTGCTGCTGGAGGGGGTACGCGACCGGTCCGGGATCCAGCCGCACCTGGTCGAGGACCTGATCATCGGATCGGCCACCCAGACCGGCGAGCAGGGTGGCGACCTGGCCCGCACCGCCGCAGTGCTGGCCGGGTGGGGCGAGTCCACCTCCGGGATGACCCTCAACAGGTTCTGCGCCTCGGGCGTGGACGCCGTCAACACCGCCGCCGCCCACATCGCCTTCGGCTCGGCCGGGCTGGTCGGCGCCGGGGGAGTGGAGTCGGTGTCCCGGGTGCCGATGTTCTCCGACCAGGCGCCGGTCTGGCGGGACGGCGAGGTGGTCGAACGGGTGGGCGCGGTGCCGATGGGCATCGCCGCCGACCTCGTCGCCACCCTGGAGGGCTTCGAGCGGGCCCAGCTCGACGCCTACGCCCTGCGCAGCCAGCTCCGCGCCGCGGCGGCCTGGGAACACGGCAGGTTCGCCCCCTCGCTGCTGCCCGTACGGCGCGGCGACCGGACCGGCCCCGGCACTGTCCTGGACCGCGACGAGAACGTCAGGCCGGGCACCACAGCCGGGAGCCTGGCCGCGCTTGAGCCGGCCTTCGCCGCGCTCGGCGCCGGGGGCCAGGACGACCTGGTGCGGCGCAGGCGGCCCGAGGTGGGCGAGATCCGCCACCTGCACACCGTGGGCACCTCGCCCGCGCTCGCCGATGGGGCCGGCATCGTCCTGCTCGGCGAC
>NZ_QNFZ01000741.1 GCF_003313395.1 Nonomuraea lactucae
CGACCCGGCGGCGCGCGACCGCTCCGGCCCGCTCCCGGAGGCCGGTACGGGCGTCCGTACGGGCGCCCGTACGGGGGGTCCCGTGCCGGTCGGCGCGGATGGGCCCGAGCCTTGGGAGGAGGGGCGCGAGCCTTGGGGGGAGGGGCGTGAGCCGTCCCGGGCCGAGGCTCCGGCTTGGCGGGCGGCGCGCTCCCGCGAGGACGTGCACCAGTTGGAGACACGCCAGTGGCGGCCCGGCGCGCGGGGACATCCGGGGTCGCTCGAGGAGGCCAGGGCGAGGCACCGAGAGAAGGTCCGCAGGCGCTGGGTGATCGGCTCCGCGGTGTTCGTGTCACTGCCCGCGGCGGCCGCCTGGAAGCCGCTGCCCGAGGTGGCGCTGTTCCTGCTCGCGGCGTTCGCGTTGGTCGTCGTGGCCGACGCGGGGGTGGCGCTGTTCGCCCGCGGCCCGTTCAGGACCAGCCGGATCGTCGTCGACTTCGCGGGCATCGCCGGGGCCGTCGGCCTCTGCCTGGGGCTCACCGCGGCCTTCAGCACGTTCACGCTCGCGCTGTTCGCGGTCACGGCGGTCGTGGCGGGGGTCGTCTTCCTGCTGTCGGCGTAAGGGCCCGGTCGCTCGCAGGCACCGGAACATAGTTCGGTAGGGTGGGGCCCGGATACGATTTGCGCCAATGCTACCCACGGGTAACATAGCCGCGGGAGGCCGGGGTCACCCCCGCGCCACCCGCTGCACCGAGCCCACGGGTCACCTGGCACTCTGGACAGCATGCAACCAGCGCCCGCCGCACCGTAGCGGTGGCGCACGCGATCACGGGAGGTCGGCCACCGGCCATGAACATCGTCGTCTGCGTGAAGCAGGTCCCTGACACGGCGACCGAGCGCAAGCTCCGGTCCGATGACAAGACGCTCGACCGTGACGCCGTAGACGGCGTGGTCAACGAGCTTGACGAGTACGCGGTCGAAGAGGCCCTGAAGCTCAAGGAGGCCCACGGCGGTGAGGTCACCGTCCTGACCATGGGTCCCGGCAAGGCCACCGAGACCATCCGCAAGGCGCTGGCCATGGGTGCCGACAAGGCGGTCCACCTCAGCGACGACGCGCTGCACGGCTCCGACGCGCTGTCGACCTCCTACGCGATGGCCCAGGCCCTGAAGAAGATCGGGTTCGACCTCGTCGTGCTGGGCTCGGAGTCCACCGACGCGCGCACCGGCGTGCTGCCCGCGATGCTGGCCGAGCGGCTCGGCACCCCGCAGCTCACCCTGGCCAGGAAGGTCGACGTCGACGGCTCCTCGATCACCGTCGAGCGGCTCACCGACTACGGGTTCGACCGGGTCGAGGCCACGCTGCCCGCTGTCGTCTCCGTGGTGGAGAAGATCAACGAGCCGCGCTACCCGTCCTTCAAGGGCATCATGGCGGCCAAGAAGAAGCCGGTCGAGACGCTGTCCATCGCGGACGCCGAGATCGCGGCCGACCAGGTCGGCCTCGACGCGGCCTGGTCCGAGGTCGTCGAGTTCGCCCCGGCCCCGCCGCGCGCGGCCGGCACGATCGTCAAGGACGAGGGTGACGGCGGTGCGAAGGCCGCCGAGTTCCTCGCGTCGAAGAAGTTCATCTGAGAACGGGGTTTTGCTGATATGTCGGAGATTCTCGTTCTCGTCGAGCACGTCGACGGCGAGGTGAAGAAGGTCACGCTCGAACTGCTGACCCTGGCCCGCTCGCTCGGCACGCCCTCCGCCGTGTGGGCCGGCCCGGGCATCACCGGCGACGCCAAGGCCAGGCTGGCCGAGTACGGCGCCGAGAAGATCTACGTCGCCGGCTCCGGCGACATCGTCGACCACGTGGTGGCTCCCAAGGCCGAGTTGCTCGCCCAGCTGGTCGCCGAGAAGACGCCCGCCGCGGTGCTCGTGGCCGCCACGGCCGAGGGCAAGGAGATCGCCGGTCGTCTCGCCGTCAAGACCGACTCCGGTGTCATCACCGACGCCGTCGGCCTGGGTGAGGGCTTCGTGGCCGACCAGTCCATCTTCGGCGGTGGCGTGAACGTCCAGTCCAGGGTCCGCAAGGGCACGCCGATCGTCGCCGTGCGCCCGAACTCGACGGCCCCCGTGGCCGCCGCCGGAGCCGGCGCCGAGGAGGAGGTCTCGGTCTCCCTGAGCGACAGCGCGAAGGCGGCCAGGGTCATCGAGCGCGTCAAGCAGGAGAAGGGCGCCCGCCCCGAGCTGACCGAGGCCGCGATCGTGGTCTCCGGCGGCCGCGGCGTCGGCTCGGCCGAGAACTTCTCGATCATCGAGGGCCTGGCCGACTCGCTCGGCGCGGCCGTGGGCGCCTCGCGCGCCGCGACGGACGCCGGGTGGTACCCGCACCAGTTCCAGGTCGGCCAGACGGGCAAGACCGTGTCGCCGCAGCTCTACATCGCGGCGGGCATCTCGGGCGCGATCCAGCACCGGGCCGGCATGCAGACCGCGAAGACCATCGTCGCGATCAACAAGGACCCGGAGGCGCCGATCTTCGAGCTCGCCGACTACGGCGTCGTGGGCGACCTGAACCAGGTCGTGCCGCAGCTCACCGAGGAGATCACCAAGCGCAAGTAGCACCACGCCGGAACGGCGCCGCACCCCCCTGGTCGTGGGGGCGCGGCGCCGTTCCGCGTGCTGCCGTGTGGGCGGGGCTCACGGTCCGTCGGGCCTCAGGCGGCGGCCCGGACGGGCTCACGTTCCACGGTGGGCAGGACGGTCACGGCTGCGGGCTCCTCGCGCGGCAGGAAGCGGGCCGCCAGCGTGATCAGCAGGCCGAGCAGGACGGCGATGCCGAGCGCGGCGCGCAGCGACGTGACGTCGGACAGGAAGCCGATCACCACCGGCCCCAGCAGCAGCCCGGCGTAGCCCATCGCTCCCGCCTGGGCGATGGCCGGGCCGGGGTCGCCGGTGGCGGTGCCCGCGAGGGAGAGCGTCATCGGGGAGATCGTCGCCACGCCGAGCCCGACGAAGAACATCGCGAACAGCGCGACCAGCGGCGCGGGCGCGGCCAGCACGACCGCGAAGAACCCGGCCGTGGCCAGCCCGGACACCGTCAGCATGCCGCGCACGCCGAACCTGGACCGCAGCCGGTCGCCGGTGAGCCTGGCGATCAGCATGCCCGCCTCGAACACGGGGTAGCCGAGCGCCGCCAGCGCCTCCGGCGCGCCGAGGGAGTCGCGCATGAACAGCCCGTTCCAGTCGGCCACCGTGCCCTCGACCATGAACGCGAAGAACATGAGCGCGCCCAGCAGGTAGACGATCGGCGGCATGCGCCGGCGGGCGGCCGTCGCGGTCTCCCTGACCCGGGTCTCGGGCAGGTACGCGCGGCCGATCACGAGAGTCACCGGCAGGGAGAGCAGGCCGACCAGGGCCACGTTCGCGGTGAACGACAGGCCCAGCGCGATGGACAGGCTGCCCAGCGCGCCGGCGGAGATGGCGCCGACGCACCAGCCCGCGTGCATGCCGTTCATCAGCGGCCGGCCGTAGGCGCGCTCCACGGTGGAGCCCTGGGCGTTCATCGCGATGTCCACCACGCCGAAGGCCATGCCGAAGAGAGCCGAGGCGACCAGCAGCAGCGGGAGGTTCGGCGCGAACGCCATGCCCACCAGGCCGAGCGCGGTCAGCGGGCCGCCGACGCGCAGGAGGGTCTTGCTGCCGGTACGGGCCATGATCCGGCGCATGGACTGCATGGTGACCAGCGCGCCCAGGCCCCAGACCAGCAGGATGGTGCCCACCGTGGCCTCGGACAGGCCGAGCTTGTCGGTCAGGGCCGGGATGCGCACGGTCATCGTGCCGACCATCAGACCGGCCATCACGAAAGTAAGGATCGCCCCGCAACGGGCGAGTCGCAGGTTCTGCGTCATGGGTCCGTACCTCTCAGAAGTCATGAAATATGGGGTCAAAAGGGGGGTGAGGGGGCACGGTGGTGGCGACACCGGAGGCGCGCGACCGGGGGACGCCCGCGCGGTGCGCTCCGGGCGCGGCGGGTGCGGCGGGCG
>NZ_QNFZ01000742.1 GCF_003313395.1 Nonomuraea lactucae
CAGCAGCCCGGCCAGGCGGCGGTCGGCGCGCCCGCGGGCGAGGCGGCCCTCGCGGCCCACGGGCGCGCGGCTGATCAGGTGCTGCTCGTAGAGCCGCTCGCCGACGTAGCTGAACGGCGAGGCGGCCTGGTGCAGCCCGACCACGTGGACGTCGTGCCCGCGCCGGGCCAGCCCCTGCGCGAGCGTGTGGGTCACCTGCTGCACGCCGCCGAGCGCGTCGGCCTCCAGGCACGCGAAGACGATGGTCACGGCTCCCTCCGTGCCTGGACGGAGTCGCCCAAGGAGTCGCCCAAGGAGTCGCCCGAGAAGTCGCCGAAGAAGTCCTCGACGACCCTGGCCGCCGCGTCGCCCCGCTCCTCCGCGCACCACATCTCGCGGAAGGCCGCGTACCGCTCCGCGTGGGAGGCGTGCACGGCCGGCAGATCACGCAGGCAGGAGATCAGCTCCTCGGTCGTGGTCACGCACGGCCCGGGGGCGATCGACGGCAGGTCGTGGTAGACGCCCCGCTCGCGGAGCCGGTAGTCGTCCCAGTCGTCGATGAGGAACAGCATCGGCCTGCCCGTCAGCGCGTAGTCGCACATCACCGACGAGTAGTCGGTCAGCAGCGCGTCGGAGGCCAGCATGAGGTCGTTCACCTCGGGGTACGACCCGGCGGGCCGGACGAAGTGCCTGAGGCGCTGCGGCACCCTGTAGCGCTCGACGGGGTGGGGCCGCAGGATCACCACCCACTCCTCGGCGAGATCGTCCGCCATCAGCTCCAGGTCGGCACGGACCGACCTGCCGCTGTACTTGGCCCCGTCGCGGTACGTCGGCGCGTACAGGAGAACCCTGCGCCCGGGCGGGATCTCCAGCCGCGCCCGGACGTCGGTCGTCGGCGTCCCGCGCACCAGCGCGTCGCAGCGCGGCGTGCCGTACCTGTAGACCGGCCCGGTGTAGCCGTTGGAGCGCACGAAACAGCGCGAGAACTCCTCGCTGGGCGAGACCAGCGCGTCCCAGCGGGCCACGGCCGACCGCCACAGCGCGCGCGGCCGGTCGAAGTCGGCGCGCAGGTCCGGCGCGTCGAACCCGATCGACTTGATGCCCTGACCGTGCCAGGTCTGCAGATAGCGCGTACGGCGCGGCTTCGGGTAGTCCAGCGGGAAGCCGTGGCTGTCCACCCAGATCCCCGCCCGGGCCATCGTCCACACGTAGCGCCAGCCGCCGCGGCGCACCAGGCGGGCGTCCGCCGGGAACCCGGCGCGGCCCCTGGCCACCGACCAGACCACGTCGATCGGCAGGGACCTGCGCCGCAGCTCCTCGAAGACGGCCCGCGGGCTGCCGGTGCAGCCCTTGCCCACGTCCGACTCGAACAGCGCCAGGTTCCTGCGCGGCGGCAGCACCCTGATCAGCACCTTGTAGACCCGCAGCTTGTTCGCCGGCGTGCCGAGCCTGCGCAGCAGCGCGCGCCTGATCCCCGCCAGCACGGGCCGCCTGCCGGTGCGGGCGCGCACGCCCAGGCAGGCCGCGTGCCCTTCGGCCCCGATCGTGACGCCGCGCAGCTCCACCGGCTTCATGCCCGGATCCACGAGCAGCCGGTCCGTCGTGGTGTGGCCGTTCTCGGTGCTGGTGAAGCCGATGCGCGGCTCGCACGCGCCCGGGGGGACGAAGACCACCTCGCTGACGTACCCGCCGTCGCCCGACGCCTGGGGGTGGATGGGGACGCGCAGGCGGCCGAGCTTCAGGAACGCCGTCCACTCCAGGGGCAGCGCGCCGAACGGGTCGAAGGTGCGCACCGTCATCCTCACCCGCTCGCCGTCGGCGCAGATCTCGGCCACCTCGTGCCGCAGCCGGCTGGCACTGAAGGGCAGCTCGGCCAGCCGCAGCCCGGTGATGTCCATGCCGGGGGAGACCGTGGTGCCCCAGTACGTACGGCCGGCGTGTCGGACCGCGGCCCGCGGTGGCGCCTGCGGGCCGGTCAGCGAGCCGGCGGCCACCATGAGGTCGTCGATCCGGTCGCCGAGGATGAGCCGGCAGCACACCCGGGCCATCGGCGGGATCCGGTCGAACACCTCGCCCGGGATCTGCTCCAGGTACGGCCGGACGACCGCGGCGAACTCCTTGACCCACACCCTCTCGCGGGCGGGCAGCGGGTTGAGGTAGACGCGCAGGTCCTGGCGCAGGAACCGCTCCTGCCGGGCGGGCACCAGGTCCTCGGCGCCGTGGGCGCGCAGGACCTCGTCGCTCCTCCTGGCCGCGATGACCCGTTGGCGGACGTTGTCCATGTCGCCGATGCTGAGCGAGATGGACGAGCCGCCGCGGACCCGGTGCCAGAGGTAGACCACCCACGGCACGACCGCGAACCGGCGAGAGACGGCGTAGAGCTCGCTGGCGAAGACGTGGTCCTCGTAGTGGATGTCCTCGGGGAAGCGCAGCCCGGTGTCGCGCAGGAAGCGGACGCTGTAGAGCTTGTTGGTGGTGAAGCAGTCGAGGAACAGCCCGGGCTCCTCGCGGATGCCGGCCACCACCCTCCGCCTGGCGAACAGCGCCGGGTAGTAGCGCTCCATCCGGCCGTTCCACTCGTACAGGCGGGAGATCTGCCCGGAGACGAAGTCGGCGCCGGTGCGCTCGGCCTCGGCCAGCAGGCTCTTGCACGCGTGCCGGGGCAGCTCGTCGTCGCTGTCGAGGAACATGACGTACGGCGAGGCGGCGGCGTCCAGCCCGTCGTTCCTCGGCGCGCCGCAGCCGCCGCTGTTGGTGTGCCTGCGCAGGTAGCGCACGCGGGGGTCGGCGCGCATGAGTTCCTCGGCGACCCGTGGCGTCGCGTCGGTGCTCGCGTCGTCGGCGATGACGACCTCGAGGTCGCCCAGGGACTGGTCGAGCACCGAGCGCACGGCACGGGGCAGCCGGTCCGCGTCGTTGTAGGCGATCACGACAACAGTGCAGGCCGGCATGCGATCTCCCCCCGAGTCGGACACGTGGGAAGGGCATTCCCTCAGGCCGGGGCGAAGTGTCCTGCTTGAGGGTGATTTTGCCGGATTTATCGTATAAGTCGCCTGATCAGCCAGGCCAGGAACAGCAGCGCCACGACGGCCCCCGCGGCCGGCGCCACCCGCTTGAGCAGCGGGGCCCCGGCGAGCTCCAGCAGGTCGAGCGCCTCTTCGTCGGCCGTGCGCGAGGTGCGCAGCGTGCTGGCGGGCCTGACGTCCTCCTCGGGCTCCGGCACCGCGCTGAGATGCCGCTCCTCACCCACACCCGGCGCTACGGCGCCGACGACCGCCTTCTCGGCGTCCGGCCGTACGGCGCGCGCTTCCTGGGCGTCCGGCTGTGCGGCGGGCGTCTCCTGGGCATCCGGCCGTGCGGCGGGGGCCTCCTGCGCGTGCTCCGCCAGCAGGTCGGACAGGTTGGCGGCGAACCGGTCGATCAGCCTGCCGCCGACCTCAGCCATGACGCCCCGGCCGAACTGGGCGGGACGGCCGGTCACGTTGAACGACGTCTCCACGGCGACCGTCGTCGAGCCGTCCGCCGGCGACAGCCGGGCCTTCACCGTGGCCGAGGCCGTGCCTGAGCCCCGGGCCTCCTTGCCCGACGCCTTGATCGTGAGCGTGTGGGCGTCCTTGTCGACGTCCTCGATCAGGGCCGAACCGCGGTACGTCACGGTGATCGGCCCCACCTTGACCTTCAGGCGGCCGGTGAACACGTCGCCCTCGACCGTGTCCAGCGAGGCCCCGGGCAGGCAGGGCGCCACCCGTTCGACGTCGAGCAGCACCGCCCACGCCTGCTCGACCGGGACCGGGACAGTGAACTCGTGCTCGAATCGCATCGCCATCGCGTCCACCCCTTTTGTCCGCCCATTTGCGACATTACGTCTATAAAGGGGCGCCCGGAAGGGGGCGCCCCTGCCCGCGTCACCCCCAACCGGCGGCGGTGCGGACCGCGCGGTGCGTCAGCACCCTGGCCAGATGCCCGCGGTAGTCAGGCCGGGCGTGCAGGTCGGCCGGCGGCGAGGTGCCCGCCGTCGCCTCGCCGCACGCCGCGCGGACCTCG
>NZ_QNFZ01000740.1 GCF_003313395.1 Nonomuraea lactucae
CACACGCCTCCCGGCTGACGCCGCGGGCCCGCCGTCGTCCGCCCGCGCGCCCTCACCGAGGACGCCGCCGTCATCCACCGGGGCGGCACCGTCACCCACCGGGGCGCCACCCTCCCCCAGACGGGCGGCACCCTCACCGACCCGGGCGGCGCCGGAGCGCCGCAGGCGGGCGAGGTCGTGCCCGGCGACGACCTCACCGGCACGCAGGAGCACGGCCGAGCCGTGGTCCTCCGGCAGGCACACCAGGTTGGCGCAGAAGTGCATGCCGTAGGTGAAGTACACGTACAGGTGGCCCGGCGGCCCGAACATCACCGCGTTCCTGTCGGTCTTGCCGCGGTAGGTGTGGGCGGCCGGATCCTCGCCGGGACCGCCGTACGCCTCGACCTCGGTGAGCCGCACCGCGACACAGCCGTCCACGCTGCCGTGCACGAGGACGCGCCCGAGCAGGTCGGGCGCCACCTCGTGGGACGGCCGGTCGAAGAACGACCGCGGCAGCGGCGCGGACGTCAGGAGCCCGCCGCCCATGCCGCCTGGGCGTCGACCGCCTCGCGGAGCGCGGCGAGCTGGTCGCGGACCCGGTCGGGGGCGGTGCCGCCGTGGGCCTTGCGCGCGGCGAGCGCGCCCGGCACGTTGAGCACGTCGCGGACGTCTGGCGTGAGGTGCTCCGACACCTTGACCAGCTCCTCGTCGGTGAGCTCGCCCAGGTCCTTGTCGTTGACCTGGCACCACACCACCAGGTGGCCGACGGCCTCGTGCGCGTCGCGGAACGGCACCCCGCGCCGTACGAGCAGCTCGGCGAGGTCGGTGGCGAGCGCGAACCCGTCGGGAGCCGACGCCTCCAGGCGGGCGGTGTTGACCCGCATGGTGGCGACCAGTCCGGCCATCGCGGGCAGGACGAGCAGCAGCGTGTCGACTGCGTCGAACACCGGCTCCTTGTCCTCCTGCAGGTCGCGGTTGTAGGTGAGCGGCAGGCCCTTGAGGGTCGTCAGCAGCGACATCAGGTTGCCGATGAGACGCCCCGACTTGCCGCGGGCCAGCTCGGCCACGTCGGGGTTCTTCTTCTGCGGCATGATCGACGAGCCGGTGGAGTAGGCGTCGTCCATCTCGATCCAGCGGAACTCCTGCGAGGCCCAGAGCACGATCTCCTCGCCCAGCCTCGACAGGTGCACGCCGATCATGGCCGCGTCGAACAGGAACTCGGCCGCGAAGTCGCGGTCGGCCACGGCGTCCATCGAGTTGGGTGCGGCGCTGTCGAAGCCGAGCTCGGCGGCCACGGCCTGCGGGTCGAGCGGCAGCGAGGAGCCGGCGAGCGCGCCGGAGCCGAGCGGGGAGACCGCGGCGCGCCTGTCCCAGTCGGTGAGCCGGTCGACGTCGCGGGCGAAGGCGTGGACGTGCGCGAGGAGCTGGTGGCCGAACGACACCGGCTGCGCGTGCTGCAGGTGCGTCATGCCGGGCGCGGCGGTCTCGGCGTGCTGCTCGGCCTGCTCCATCAGCGCCGTCTCCAGCTCGACCAGCCGGGAGACGACCGTGCGGGCGTGGTCGCGGAGGTAGAGGCGCAGGTCGGTGGCGATCTGGTCGTTGCGGCTGCGCCCGGCGCGCAGCTTGCCGCCGAGCGAGCCGAGCCGCTCCAGCAGGCCGCGCTCCAGCGCGGTGTGCACGTCCTCGTCGGCGACCGTCGGCCTGAACTCGCCCGCCTTGCAGGCGCGCTCCAGGTCGTCGAGCGCGCCGATCATCCGGTCGAGCTCGTCGTCGGCCAGCAGCCCGGCCCTGTGCAGCACGCGGGCGTGCGCGCGGGACGCCGCCAGGTCGTACGGCACCAGCCGCCAGTCGAAGTGCACGCTCACCGACAGCCGGGTCAGCGCGTCGGACGGACCGCCCTCGAAGCGTCCGCCCCACAGCCGCATCGGCTTGCCATCACTCACCGTCATGTCCTCCTCGTCAAGATCTCGTGGTCGCGCCGTTGCGGGGGCCTCCCCGTGCCTCCTGCGCGACCCTAGTGCACCTCACCCGTGCTTCGCGTCCCGGGCAGCAGCGATCTTGGAAGGAAGGCTGAAGAGCTGGACGAAGCCCCTGGCCAGGGACTGGTCGAAGGTGTCGCCGGTGTCGTAGGTGGCCAGCGAGAAATCGTACAGCGACTTCTCGGAGCGCCGGCCGGTGACCGTGGCCCGGCCGCCGTGCAGCGTCATCCGCACGTCGCCCGAGACGTGCCTCTGGGCGTCGTCGATGAACGCGTCGAGGGAGCGCTTCAGCGGCGAGAACCACAGGCCGTCGTAGACGAGCTCGCTCCAGCGCTGGTCGACGCCGCGCTTGAAGCGCGCCAGGTCGCGTTCGACGGTGACGTTCTCCAGCTCCATGTGCGCGGTGATCAGTGCGATCGCGCCGGGCGCCTCGTACACCTCGCGTGACTTGATGCCGACGAGCCGGTCCTCGACCATGTCGATCCGGCCGACGCCCTGCGCGCCCGCGCGCCTGTTGAGCTCGTCGATGACCTGGTACGGCGTCAGCGCCCGGCCGTCGATCCCGGCGGGCACACCCTGCTCGAAGGTGATGACGACCTCGTCGGCCTCGCGCGGCGTGGCGGGGTCGGCGGTGTAGGAGTAGACGTCCTCGGTGGGGCCGTTCCAGATGTCCTCCAGGAAGCCGGTCTCGACGGCGCGGCCCCACAGGTTCTGGTCGATGGAGAACGGGTTCTTCCTGGTCGTCTCGATCGGCAGGCCCTTACGCTCGGCGAACTCGATCGCCTTGTCACGGGTCCAGGCGAAGTCGCGGGCCGGCGCGACGACCCTCAGGTCGGGCGCGAGCGCGGCCAGGCCGGCCTCGAAGCGCACCTGGTCGTTGCCCTTGCCGGTGCAGCCGTGGGAGACGACGGTGCCGCCGAACTGCTTGGCCGCCGAGACGAGGTGCTTGGCGATGAGCGGCCTCGACAGCGACGACAGCAGCGGGTAGCGGTCCATGTAGAGGGCGTTGGCGCGCAGGGCGGGCACGCAGAAGTCGGCGGCGAACTCCTCCTTGGCGTCCACGACGACCGACTCGGCGGCGCCGCAGTCCATGGCGCGCTTCTGGATGGCCTCCATGTCCTCGCCGCCCTGGCCGAGGTCCACCGCGACGGCGATGACCTCGGCGTCCATCTTCTCGGCGAGGAACGGGATGGCGACGGACGTGTCGAGCCCGCCGGAGAAGGCGAGGACCACTCTCTCGGACATGCTGGCACCTTTCTCGCGCGGGCTCAGGAACGTCGGTCGGCGACCTTGAGCAGGGCTTCGGCCACCGCCCGGCCGCCCTGCGGGTCGCGGCTGATGACCAGGATCGTGTCGTCGCCGGCGACCGTGCCGAGGATGGACTCCCAGTCGGCGTGGTCGATGGCGGAGGCCAGGAACTGGGCGGCTCCCGGCGGGGTGCGGACGATGATCAGGTTGGCCGAGTGCTCGGCGGAGACCAGCAGTTCCTCCGCGATGCGGTGGAGCCGCGCCGCCGGCGTCTCGCCGGTGCCCAGCCTCGCCAGCGGGATGCGTCCGCCGCCCTCCCCGGGCAGCGCGTACACCAGGGAGCCGTCCTCGGCGCGCAGCTTGAGCGCGCCGAGCTCGTCGAGGTCGCGCGAGAGCGTGGCCTGGGTGACCTCGACGCCGCTCTCGGCGAGCAGCTTGGCCAGCTCGGGCTGGGAGCGCACCGGCTGCCGCTGCAGCAGGTCGGTGATCTTGGCCTGGCGCCCCGCCTTGGTCATCGGGATGGTCATGACCTGCTCACCAGCCACTGCAGGAGTGCCTTCTGGGCGTGCAGCCGGTTCTCGGCCTGGTCCCACACGGCGCTGCCCGGCGCGTCGAGCACCTCGGCGGTGATCTCGTAGCCGCGGTAGGCGGGCAGGCAGTGCAGCACGATCGCGTCGTCCGCGGCGTGGCCGAGGAGCTCGGTGTTGACCTGGTAGGGCATGAGGGCGGCGACGCGCTCCTCCTTGCCGTCCTGGCCCATCGACACCCAGGTGTCGGTGGCGACGACGTGCGCGCCGGCGACGGCCGCGGCCGGGTCGGCCACGGCGACCACCGAGCCG
>NZ_QNFZ01000743.1 GCF_003313395.1 Nonomuraea lactucae
CACCTCCGGCGCCGGCTCGCCGCCGTCGACGGATCCTGAGCCCGCCGGGTCAGCGGCGGGAGGGCCGGTAGGCGTCGTTGACGGCCACGGGGCTGCCGCCGCCCGCGGTGCCACCGCCGGGGATGTGGATCGTGCCGCCCACGGCGACGGCGGCGGTGCCGTGGCGGGGCACCGGCATCGGGTCGAGTCGCCGCCAGCGATCGTGGACGGTGTCGTACGCCTCCGCTTCGGCGAACACGGTGTTCGGGTCGGCACCGTCGTGCCTGCCCTCGCCGCCGAAGGTGTAGATCCTCGTGCCCACGGCCGCGGTGGCGATGCCGCCGCGGGCGGTCGGCATCGGCGCCCGCTCCGTCCATCGCCGGGAGCGCAGGTCGAGCGCGTAGACGCTGTCCCGTACGTTGACCTGCCCCCGGTCCCGGCCGCCGAGCACGTAGAACGTCGTGCCGACGACCGCCCCGCCGACGTGGTCGCGCGCCTGCGGCAGGCTCGGCAGCGTTTCCCAGCGGCCGGTCACGACGTCGTACGACGACACCGTGTCGACCGTGTCCTGGAGGCCGCCGGGGCTCGGCACCAGTGTTCGCATGCCCCCGGCCAGGTAGACCCGGGTCCCGTGCACGCCCGTCGCGGCGCTGCCCCGCTCGATGCCCGCGGGCATGGACGGCAACCGCCTCCACCGGTCCGCACCCGGGCTGTAGACGAAGCTGTCGCGCAGGGCCCGCCACGAGGCTCCGCCGGACAGCCCGCCGAGGACGTAGATCCTGCCGCCCACCGCGGCCACGTTCGGGTGGTTCATCGGGACGGGCAGCGGTGGCGCGTCCGACCAGGTGTCACGCCGCGTGTCGTAGACCTCCACCCGGCCGGTGGTGGGAAAGCCGCCGGCCGGGTCGGCGAGGATGCCGCCGATCACGTAGACCGAGTGGCCGACCGCGGCGACGCTGTGCTCCTGACGGGGCCCGCGCGGGATCGGAGACAGCCGTCGCCATCCCTTGCCGTAGGACGGTTCGGTCACCGCGGGCGTCGCGCCGGGCGGCGTAGGATGGCTCGGGTGCGCGTGGACCGGCACGGCCGGGGCCGCCGCCAGGGCGACACCCACGAACAGGGCTGGCCACCGTCTCATGTGTACTCCTTCGGTTTCCGATGTCCGGCGATCAGGGGACGAGGACGAGCGTGCCCGCGGCGACGATCTCGTGGGCCTTCGGCGGCCCCGCGCGGCGGCAGTACCTGGTCGACGTGGACCGTCGGGGCACGGCGTTCCCCCACGATCGCCGGAGGTTCAGGCCGTTAGCCAGGGCTGCGCCGACCCGGGGGTCGGCGCCCCCTGGCTCGGTCCGCGGGCGGGCGTGACGATGGGTGGATGAACCGTCCCGAACTCGCCGCGTTCCTGAAGTCCCGGCGCGCGTGGATCCGGCCGGGCGAGGACGGGCTCCAGCGCCTGCTGTGGTTCACCGCCCCACCCGGCACCCAGGACGCCGCCCAGCTCGAACTGCTGTCCGTCATCGGCACCCACGACCTGGCGTCGCGCGATCCACGCGATCCACACGAGGCGGGCGAGGCGGGCGAGGCGGGCGAGGCGAGAGTGAACGCCGGCTGAGAACGCGGGCCTTCTCTAGTCGGCGTGCCGGATGAGCGGCCGCGCCGCCGCCACTTCCTCGGCGCTGAGCGGGATCGGGGTCAGCGTGGCGGTGCTCAGATTGACCTGGACGCGCCTTCCCTCGGCGTACAACGTCGCGCGGTCGGCTGAGACCACCCGGAAACCGTAGGTGTAACTGGTGCGCCCCACCCGTTCGATCCAGAAGTGCACGCCCACCTTGCCCACCTCGGTGATGGGCAGGTGGTAAGTGATCTCGAAGGCCCGCACCAAGTGGACGGAGTCGGGAAAGAGGGACCGAGCGGGGTCGTAGTGCCACCCCCGTTCCAGCCAGTACGCCATGACCGCGTTCTCCAGCAGCACCGCGTAGCGGGAGTTGTGCAGCACGTGGGCGAGATCCAACTCCGAATAGGTGACCTCTACCAGCTGAAAGTGCCCTACTTCGGGGTCAGCCGATGCCAGGAGTTCTTCTGAAGTGCTCAAACCTGCATCCCCTTGTCTCAGTGTGTGCAGCCACACGGCAGATGAGTGGTGCTCACACCTTGGCCCAGGCGACTGATCACTTTGCAGGCCAAATTCCTCGCAAGTCCTGCCCAATCCAGGGGCGTTGGGTCAGATGTCGGCGGCGCAGCGGAAGCCGAGGTTGCCGCTGGAGCTGTCGGGGCTGTTGGAGGTGCGGGCCGCGACCCGATACCGGTTGCAGTAGGACGCGTGGCACAGGTAGGAGCCGCCCCGCATGGTGCGACCCACCTTCCCGGCGTCGAACCAGTCGGCGCACCACTCCCATACATTGCCCGCCACGTTGTGGAGCCCGTATCCGTTGGGCTCGTACGCGTCGACCGGCGCGGTGCCGGAGTAGCCGTCCGCGGCCTCGTCGTGGGTGGGAAACCGGCCCTGCCAGATGTTGCACCGATGCTCCCCGCCCGGCGTGAGCTCGTCGCCCCACGGGTAGCGGGCCTGTTCCAGCCCCCCGCGGGCGGCGTACTCCCACTCGACCTCGCTCGGCAGCCGCCGGCCGGCCCATGCGCAGTAGGCCACCGCGTCGTTCCAGGACACGTGCACCACGGGATGGTCCCAGCGGCCTTCGAGGTCGCTGCCGGGCCCCTCCGGGTGGCGCCAGTCGGCGCCCGGCACGCCGCACCACCATGGCGTCTGCTGTGGCCGGGGCGAACTCTTGCGGACGGGACCCGGCAGGAACTTGGCGAACACGTACGTCCAGCCGAACCGCTCGGCCTCCGTGCGGAATCCGGTCGCCTCGACGAACTCCGCGAACCAGGCATTGGACACGCAGAAGGCGTCGATGGCGAACGGCGCCACGGTGACTTCGCGGACGGGTCCCTCGCCGTCCTCGGGGAACCCGTCGCGGTCTTCGGTGCCCATCCGGAACGATCCACCCGGGAGCACGATCAGGTCACCGGAACCGCGCCGCCGGGCGGCGGACGCGAGCGGCTGGAGGGTCGCGTGCTCGCCGGAACGCGAAGGAGGACAGCAGCTGGACACCTTCGGGACCCTCCAGGTCGATCGCGTGGCCGGTCGGCACCTGGGTGACGCCGCCATCCGGTGAGCGTGTCACAGGTAATCTACCGACGGCCCAGCACGTCGGGGCGGGCCGGGGAGTTAGCGGCCGGTGGCCTTGTCGATGGCCTGCTTGGTGATGAGCGTGAGGCTGAGCTGCCCCCGGAGGTTCGGGTGGGCGGCCGCCGGAGCGATACCGCCCTTGGCGGTGAGCAGCGGTTCGATCAGGCGCTGCGTCGTGTCCGCGCACATGTCGTGGCCGATCGTCGGCGTGTAGGTGTCGACGTAGATCGCCCCCGCCTTGCGTGCCTGCTCGGCGAGCGCGCTGTTGAGCCTCTTGGTGATGTTGCGCAGGTAGGAGAAGTCCCCGTCCGCGAGGGGCACCTCAGACGAGCGGCAGCTCTTGCCGCTGTCCGGCAGCACCGACGGGTAACCGACGAGCGCGATCCTGGCGCGCGGGCTCTTGCGCTTGATGTCGGTCAGCACGTCGGCGATCCGCGGCTTCAGCGTCTCGATCCGGGCCAGGTGCTGGTCGGTGTCGCCCTGCTTGAAATTGTCGCGGCACGGGTCGCCGGTGGGATCCTGCCGGCTCAGGCCGGCGCAGACGACGGCGAGCTCCTTGAAGCCGATGTCGTTGCCGCCGAGGGTCAGCGTGACCAGGGTGGTGTCGGGCCGGAGGGCCTTGATCTGCGGCGGCTGGCCGTGCTCCGCGTTCCAGATGCTGCGCGTGGTCGCGCCGCTGCACGCGACGTTCCTGAAGCTCGCCGAGCGGTACGAGGCGCTCAGCAGGGCCGGGTAGCTGCTGGTCTTGGCGCGGTCGCACACCTTGCTCTCCTGGGGCCCGATGCCGTACCCGGAGGCGTAGGAGTCGCCGAGTGCCACGTACCGGGCGGCGACCGGGTTGCCGGCGCCGCTGCCGGCGGCGGCTCCCGGGACCGCGGCGAACG
>NZ_QNFZ01000744.1 GCF_003313395.1 Nonomuraea lactucae
CGAGCCGCCCACACAGGCCATCCGGGCCGGGCGGTCGGGGCGAGCCGTCCACACAGGCCGTCGGGGCAGGCCGTCCACCCGGACCGTCGGGGCGGGCCGTCCACTCGGACCGTCGGGCGGACCGTCCACGCGGCCTGTCCGGGCAGCCTGTCCGGGCGGGCTGTCGGGGCGGGCTGTCGGGGCGGGCTGTCGGGGCGGTGGCAGCGAAGGCGCCGTCGTATGAAGCGCCGGGAGGTCGTCCTGCCGAGCCGTCACGGCCTGCCAGCCTGGCTCGGTGGCAGTCCGGCCCGGTCGAGCTCGTCGCGCAGAGCGCGTTTGGCCCTGTGCGTGGTGCGGAGGGTGGCCATGTACGCGTGGAAGTCCTCCTCTCGGCCGCACCTGCCGTACAGGACCGCGGACTCGACCAGGAGGCCGGCCGCCAGCCGGTAGGCCGAGCGGTGTTTCGCCTCGACCAGCCGTTCGGCGACCTGCCGCAGGACGGGCAGGGCGTCGGCCGGATGCGCCTCGGCACGTGCCCGCGCCAGCCGCAGCCACAGGTCCTCACGGCAGCCGCCCCGCTGTGCCGCCTGCCAGGCCCCCTCTACGTCCTCCTCCCAGAGCAGCACCTCCACCAGGACCGAGTGCCCTGCGCTCTGGATGTGCGGGGTGCTCTCGCGTGGCTCCACCGCCGCGGGGAGAGCGGCCAGCAGGGCCAGCGCGCGTTCACGCCAGGATTCTGCCGCCTCGGCCGTGCCCTGGGCGGCCGTGTCCTGGGCGAGCGTGCCCTGGGCGGTGGTGTGCAGCGCCTGGTAGGCCGACAATGACGGGTTCTCCGCGAAGTTCGCCCACAGGAGCCGCATGGCCGCGTCCCGGCAGCCAAGACGTTGCAGGCATTCCGCGCCCAGCGTTCGCAGCTTCGCCTCGTGTCCGCCCTCGTCGCTGAACTCGTCCAGCCCCCGCTGGATCCATCCGAG
This sequence comes from Nonomuraea lactucae, assembly GCF_003313395.1. GTDB lineage: Bacteria > Actinomycetota > Actinomycetes > Streptosporangiales > Streptosporangiaceae > Nonomuraea > Nonomuraea lactucae. The sequence continues at coordinate 954 of NZ_QNFZ01000744.1, forward strand.
CGCCTCCTCGTCGCGCCCGTCACCGGCCAACCTCTCGGAGATCCTGAAGACGTCATAGGAAGAGCTGACGTCGCGCGCCAGGACCTCGATCAGCGCGTCCCCGCCACCTTCGTGCTCGGCCAGCCGCTCCATCAGATAGGTGACGGTGAACCGCCCGTCGTCGTACACGCCAGGTCGTGAGGGCGGCAGCGCCTGCCACATGGCCTCCAGCCGACACCGGTAGTGGGCCATGCCCGCCTCGCCGAGGACTTCGGCGTAGCCTGGCAGCGCGTCGAGGAACACCTCGTACTCGCTGGCCAGGGCCATGTCGAGTAACCGGTCGGCGAGCTCGACCGGGTCGGGTGCGGCTGCCCTGCAGGCCTCTAGATGGATCTCCTGCGCCGTGGCGAGCGCATCGCCCAGCTCGCCGTTGCTGTCGTCGAGGTGACCGGCCGACGCCTCGATCAACTCCAGCGCGTACTCGGACAGCTCGGCGGCCTTGTCGGCGAAGCCGGCGGCGATCAGCCTCGACACCTCGCTCAGTGCATCGCTGACGCGGCCGGGGTGGGCGTAAGGGTAGGGGTCGGCGTAATCGTGCTCGTCGATCTGGATCGCGTTCGCCAATCGGCGTCGCAGGTCCCGGTCGTCGAAGGCGTTCCGGGTGTCGGCGCCCGCCGCCACCTCCAGCCGTGCCCGCAGCAGCGGATCGGCGTGCGCGGCGCGCAGGAGTTCGGCGGCGAGCCACCGCGGGTCTTGCGACTCCAGGAATCCGCGCAGCCGCTCGTCGGTGGCTGTGGCCGGCTTCGCGCCGGTGGCCGGGGCGGGGCGCGCGTCGGGAGGCGTGGCCGAGGGGGCTCTGCTCGTCTCGCCTCTTGCCAGCCACGCCAGTGCGGTGGCGACGCAGTGCTTGCAGAACATCCCGTCCTGGCCGTACGGGCAACTGCAGTCGCCGTCGAGGCCACGAGGCGTCACACGCAGTTGAACCCGGTAGGCCCGCGTGCCGTCCACGGTCGCGCTCGCGGACGCGCCGTCCACGGCCAGCCCGCGCACCGCTCCCCCGGCGTAGTACGTCTTGCCGCGTTCGAAGGAACGACCATCAGCCCGATCGCGGATCAGCTCCTCTGTCAGCACGATGCGGGTCATGAGGGAATCCTTCCGGATTCGCGCGGAGGTACAAGCCGAGGTGCAGCAAGCGGAGGTGCAAACTGTGCGACGGTCACCTTCGGCCGACGACCGGCGCCGACGGGGAGGGAGCGGCGGGGATTGGGCCTCCTGGCGATCGAAGATCGAGTTTAGGCTGGCGAAAGCTCCCGTTCATCCTCACGTGAACGGCGGGAGCGAACTCGTCCCGAGGAGCAGCTCATGACCGCGCTCGATCGACGAACCTTCCTGAACCGCAGCCTCGCCACCGCCGGCGGCGTGCTGGCGAGCGGCGTCGCCGTACAGACTCTCGGAGCGCACGCGGCCTGGGCCGAGGCCGGCCGCAAGCCGTCCCGTCCTGGTGAGGCCGGGTACGGCCCGCTGCGCCGCTCGCCGTCCAGGAACACCGGGGAGGAGCTGCTGGCGCTCCCCGCCGGGTTCTCCTACGCCGTGCTCGGCAAGACGGGCACGCCGATGTCCGACGGCGTGGCGACGCCGATCGCGCACGACGGTATGGCCGCGTTCCCCGGCACCAGCCGTCACACGGTGCGGCTCATCCGCAACCACGAGGTGCGCACACCGCCGGGGTCGCCCGTGGGGCGGGTGCACGTGCCCGGGTCGGCCCGCTACGACGAGCTGGGCGTCGGCGGCACCACGACGATCGAGGCGGACCCGCGCACCGGCGAGGTGCTGCGGCACTTCGTCAGCCTCAACGGCACGATCGTCAACTGCGCCGGCGGCATGATGCTGGGCCAGCGCGGCTGGCTGACCTGCGAGGAGACGACCGCGGGTCCGGCGCAGGGCTGGCAGCGCAAGCACGGCTACGTCTTCGAGGTGCCGCTGCGCGGCCCCGAGCCCGGCAGGCCGGCCGCCTCCATGCCGCTCACCGCGATGGGCCGCTTCTCGCACGAGGCCGTCGCCGTCGATCCGCGCACCGGCTACGTGTACGAGACGGAGGACGACTCGGGCAAGCCAGACGGCTTCTACCGGTTCCGGCCCCGGGATCCGCGAGATCTGTCGGCCGGGGGCGTTCTGGAGATGCTCAAGGTGAGAGGTGTCGAGGGCTACGACTGCCGCGAGGGCCAGACGGTGGGCGCCCGGCTGCCGGTCGAGTGGGTGACGATCGACGACCCCGACCCCGACCTGGAGCACGGCGCGCTCACGTGCACCCGGCAGGGGCTGGCCAAGGGCGGCGCGAAGTTCAACCGGCTGGAGGGCTGCTGGTACGGCGACGGGAGCGTGTTCTTCAACTCCACCAGCGGCGGCGACGCCAAGAACGGCGACGCGCCGGGCGCCGACGGCTACCGGGAGGGGTACGGCCAGGTCTGGCGGTACGTCCCCACCCGCCGGGGCGGAGGGACGCTGGTGCTGGTGTACGAGTCGCCTGGGCGGAGGGAGCTGGACTCCCCGGACAACCTGACGTTCACGCCCCGGGGCGGCATCGTGCTGTGCGAGGACGACGCCTCCTCGGCCGACGCCGACCCGCACCCGCTGGCTCCCGGGCTGACCAACGTCAACCGGCTGATCGGGCTGGATCCGCGCGGCGGGGAGCCGTTCGAGTTCGCGGTGAACATCGCCGACGACAGCGAGTTCGCCGGCGCCTGTTTCAGCCCGGACGGCTCCACGTTGTTCGTCAACCAGCTCGGCTCCACGGCCGAGCTCGACCCGCCCGGCCGGACGTACGCCATCCGCGGGCCGTGGGGGCGGGGGCCGCTGTAGCGCTTCACGGCGGGGCCTCGGCCGGAAAGATTTACCTTTGCCGAACCGCAGCTCGAAGGGCGAAACGCCACCCTCAAACCAGACAAAACGGATAAAAGGGTTAAACAGGCATAAAATTTCCGGCACTCTGTGACGCATGCATGACCGGAAAGCTCCCCTGCTGCTCTGCGCCGGCGCCCTCGCGCTGGTCACGGGCCTCGCGGCGCCTGCGCATGCCGAGCCCGCGCCCCTGGGCACAGCCCTCGCCAGCCCGCCCGCCGACGCCGGCG
>NZ_QNFZ01000745.1 GCF_003313395.1 Nonomuraea lactucae
GGCGCGTCAGGCGCCCGTCGCGGCTGGCGCGGGGGCGACAGCGGCCCCGCGTTCGTGATCAGCTCAAGGGGCGCGCCGGCGCCGCGCGACAGCCAGCCGATGGCGAACGGACGGTCCCGCTGCGCGGCGGACAGCACGGCGGGCAGCACGGTGACGAAGTCCCATTCCGCGGACGAGCTTCGCGAGGGCGCGGCGATGGACTGGATCCGGTACCAGGGCCCGCTCAGCGAGACACTCGGCTGCATTTCATCCCCCCACAGACGGTTCTTTAGTAAAGTCCGCCGACCGCCCGCCCGTCACCTTGACATTGACCATGTCATTGCTCGGTCATGGCCGGTCCTTGCGCCAGTCCAGGCGGGGCGGTGGCGGGCCGAGGTTGGGCGGAGGGTCGTCGCCCGCGTCACGCCCGGCGTGACCGTCGGGGGAGAGCACGGCGTCGCGTACGTCCTCCAGCTCGCCGAGGGTGGTCTTGGGGAAGGTGAGGATCGCCGGGTTGGCGTCGGCCAGGCGCACCCGCCTGCCCTGGGCGGTGGCGTCGGTGACGATCACGGACGTGGTGGGCAGTTGCTGGAGCTGGTGCGGCTCGACGAGGAACTCGCGGGAACGCTGCAGCACCCGCTCCTTCTCGCCGATCTTGTTGGCGGTCCTCCCCCACTCGGTCGACTCGGTGATGTCCCCGGCGAGGTCGGTGTGGCTCTCGTCGTGCTCCTGCTCCCTGCCCTCCAGCTCGGAGATCGTGGAGGTGTAGCCGCCGTCGAGCCCGGGGAGCGAGTCGCTGATCGTCTCGGTGAGCTGGGCGAGCTCCAGACGGTGCTCGGTGCCCACGTGCTCGCTGGCGACCCGGGCGTCCTCGGCGTTGCCGAGCCGCATGAACGCCACCGCCGCGTGCCCCCTGCCCAGGCGCTCGCGGACGGTCGGGGTGAGCGACCGGTACGTCAGGACCAGCCCCGTACGGGAGGTCTCGCAGGCGTCCATGAGCCGGTCGAGCACGTCGCCGCGGAGCTTGTCGGCGCCCGCCACGATGATCGTGTGGTACCAGGGCCGGTCGGAGGCGGGCGACTGGCGCAGGATGTGGGTGAGCGCGGTGGCCACGTACGTGCCGAGCACCCGGTTGCCGAACACGCCGGCCTGCCGGTCCATGCTCACCACCCGGAGCCGGGCGGGCGGCAGCCGCACGGCCTGCGTGCCGAGCGTCTCCAGCTTGCGCAGCTGCGACTCCAGCGCCCAGGCCCGCTCGATCACGACGCGATCGCTCACCCCGCGCCCGAACAGCGTGCCGATGCGCTCCAGCTGCGTCGCCGTGATCAGCCCGTACCTGAGGTCGTCGCGCGGGTCGCCGACCTGGGCCAGCGCCCGCAGCGCGGCGGTGACCTGGCTGATCGTGGCGTTCTCGCCGAGCACTTCGAGAACCCGCTCCAGGATGGCGTTGTCGAAGCTGAGGTCGCGGGTGGTGCGGTGCTCCTCGCTGACGCTCACCACGTGGGCGAGCACGTCGGCGAACGCCTCGGGCTTGAGCGTGGCGCCCAGGTCGAGCCTCGGCAGGTCCACGGGCAGCACCCAGACCAGCGGGTCGTCGCCGCCCCTGCGGGCGAGCTCGATGAGGTCCTTGGCGATCGCGCCCTCGGAGAGGTCGAGCACGGTCAGGTGGCCGCCGCTGTAGAGGCGGGTGGCGCCCAGTAGCGTGACCAGCGCCGACCAGCCGGGCAGGGTGCCGCCGGCCACGTCGATGCGGTCGATCTCGTCGGGTACGGCCACGGCGTACCAGGTGAGCTGGCGGTCGTGGCGGTCTTTTACCTCCTGCCACTCGCGGTAGCGCTGCGCGTGCTCCTCCTGCGCGCGGAACAGCTCTTTGTCACGTTCCTGGCGCTGCCGGTCGTCGCGGGCCCGCTGCTCCTGGATCCGGTAGCGGACCGCCCTGTCGCCCTGCACCAACGCGTAGCTGCAGATGAGCGCCACGCCACCGGCCGCGACCAGCCCGAGCAGCGCGAACGACCAGTCGAGGTAGCCGGCCAGGGCCAGGACCAGGAGCAGCACCGCCAGCACCAGCATGAACAGCCGGACGGTCCGCACCGGACGGTTGAGCATGTCCTCCTGCAGGCGCTCGCGGCGCACCAGGTCGGGATCGGGCTCGGCGGCCGGCGTCTCCTGCGCCGGGGAGGGGCGTTTGGGCGGGGGGCCGGGGTCGGGGTGTAACAGCATGTACTGCCAGCCCAGGTAGATGCGGTCCGCCTGGAGCTGCGCATGCTCGGGATGCACGTCCACCACGTGACCCTCCGGCCGCGATATGTCGTTAGTAGGGCCTGAATCCCTCCGCTCCGTGACAGCGTATGAGCTACGCCCCTGCCGCGGCAGAGTTCTCGGCAATTACACCAGCCGGATGGGAGGTTTGAGGCGGATGGTGCAACTGTCACCTATTACCATCCTTACCCATGACCGATCCCTCCGGCAGCGACAAGCCCAGGCGTCCGGTAGTGGTGCCCGCCCTGGCCCTGCTGGCGGTCACGGCGCTCGGGATCACGAGCCTGCTGGGAGGCCTGAACGAGGCTCCGGACGCGCCACCCGGCCTCGGCAAGGGCGCGCTCCTCGACCAGGGCCGCTACTCCACCCGCTTCGTCGGGTCGCGGGTTCGGGTGGAGCCCGCCACGTCGCAGTTGGGGGAGGATCGCAGGTTCGTGGAGCTGGTCTTCGAGGTGACCAACCGCGGGGACGAGACCACGCCCGTCGGCCTGCCGCCCAGCCGCCCGGAGCACGCCGCGTTCGGCGCGACGTTCGCGAGCTCACTGGTGAAGATCTCCCCCGCGTTCCCCCCTGACTCCGGGCCGTTCGTCTTCGCCGTGGCCAAGGGAGGCGAGACCGGCCAGCTCCACCCGGGGGTGAGAAGCACGGTGATCGTCCGCTACCGCCTCAAGGACGGCGAGCAGCCGCCGGACAAGGTGACCCTGGACGTCTCGGAGTTCGAGTACACCGCCGGGTTCAACGACACGTCCGAACGCTGGCAGAAGGTCACCGCGGAGGAGGACGGCAAGCTCGTCCCCGAGATCAAGGCGCGGGTGACGCTTCCCGTCGAGGGAGGTGCCTCGGCATGACCGCCACCCAGCAGGTGTCCGCGGAGACCCCCGTGCGGCGCGGCAGGAGGCCCGCCCGCGGGCGGCGCGACGGCTCGCGCGCCCTCAACGCCGTGCTCGGCCTGCTGCTGGCCGGAGGCGCCGTCGGGGTGCAGACGCTCGCGCTGTCCGAGAACGACTACAAGGCCCCGCTGACCTACGTGGGCCACAAGGGCCAGGTCGTGGACGCGCTGCGCTTCACCGTGCGGCTCGACTCGTTCTCGACGGCCAGGGCGATCCAGACGAGCAGCACCAAGACCATCGAGACCGACCAGGTGTTCCTGGTCGTGCGGGCGTCCGCCAAGTCCAGCCTCAAGCCCTACCACCTGGCCCAGCCGGTGCTGCTGGACGGCGAGGGGCGGCGGTTCTCCGCCACGGACCGGATCGACAGCGGCCTGACGCTGGCCGCCAAGTGGGCGCAGCCCGGCATCTGGGTCGCCGGCCCGTTCTTCTTCGAGGTCCCCGCCTCGGCGCTGGCCGGCGCCAGGGTGGTGTTCGCCCCGCCCGCCTCGGCTCTGCCGGTCGAGCCGTACGCGCCTGAGGTGGAGATCGACCTGGGCCTGGACGAGGAGGCCGCGCGAAGGCTCGCCGGCACGCCGCAGGCCGTCTACTCCCTCATCAAGAATTGATCGGGCCATGAGCACAGAGGACCGCGACTGGTTCGCGCCGAAGAACAACCCGAAGAACAATCCGAAGAGCAACCCGAGGAACGACCAGCCGGCCGCGTCCCAGCCGTCCAGATCGCCCGTCCGGCGGCCAAGCCCGCCGCCCTCCCGTTCCCCGCGACAGCGGTCCTATCCGGACCAGCAGGTCTGGCCGCCGGCGCCGCAGGAGTCCCGGGAAGGCGTCACGCAGCCCATGCCCGCGGTGCGGGCATCGGCCACTCCGCTGCCACGGCGCACCCCACCCGGTGGTGCTGCCGCGCCCCCGCACCTGCCACCGTCGCAGGAGCCCCCGCCCC
>NZ_QNFZ01000746.1 GCF_003313395.1 Nonomuraea lactucae
GCCGCCACTCCCGGGACGCCGCCCGGCGCGCCCCCCGGAGAGCCTCCGGCGGCGCCGCCCGTGGTGTCGCGCCCGGTGCCGGTGCCGCCCGCCACGTCCTGCGGCCTGGGTGAACGCAGGTGACCGGGCGGCCTGTCGTCGGTCACGGCCGACACTGGGATGGAGCGGACCGTCGGCCAGACGGAGACATGGTTCGCAGCTTCAGTCATGGGCACACGCCTACCCGGGAGCCGCCACGCCTATCAGCCCGGCCGGTCCACCGTCAGGAGAGCTGCACCACGGCCCGCGCCTTGGACAGCACCCGGGCGTCGCCCGACCTGGCCGTGAGGCCCACGACCACCCGCTTGTCCTCCAGCTTCTGCTCCACCACGCCACTGACCGTGATGGTGGCCCCCTGGTCGTCGTCGGGCACGACCACCATCGACGAGAAGCGCACCCCGTAGTCCACGAGGGCTCCCGGATCCCCCACCCAGTCGGTGACGAACCGGCCTCCCTGCGCCATCGTGTACATCCCGTGCGCGATGACGTCGGGCAGCCCGACCGCCGTGGCGAAGCGCTCGTTCCAGTGGATGGGATTGAAGTCGCCGGACGCGCCCGCGTACATCACCAGGTTGACCCGGCGCACGGAGTAGTCCGCGGCGGGGATCTCCTGGCCGACCTCGACCTCGTCGTACTTCACCGTGGCGGTCATCAGGCTGCCCCTCCGCGCTCCACGATCGTGTTGTAGGTGGTGCAGACCGGCTCACCGGCCACGGTGGTGATGTCGCTCCGCACCGTCAGCAGCTCGTTGCGCCCGGCGCTGCGGATGTCGGTGATCGTCGAACTGGTGATCAGCTCGTCTCCGGCGTAGATCGGCCGGTTGTACTCGAACCTCTGCTCGCCGTGCACGACCATGGCGAGGTTCAGTCCGAGGTCGGGGTCGGCCAGCGCCTCACCGCCGCTCTGCAGGCTGAACGCGATGGGGAAGGTGGGCGGGGCGACCACATCGGGATGTCCGGCGGCCTGGGCGGCCCCCCTGTCCCGGTAGATCGGGTTGCCGTCGCCGATCGCCGCGGCGAACTCCTTGATCTTCACCCGGCTGACCTCGTACGGGGCACTGGAGGGGAAGGTCCGTCCAACGAAGTCGCGGTTCAAGGCCATAGGTGCTCCCTCGCATAGCCTGCGCCGTTCAGCCCGACGCTAACAGAACAACGTTCGGCTGTCTCCGGGTATGGTCGCGATTTTGCCCGCTGGAGCAGGGGGAGCCACCACGGCCGCGGGCGTCAGCGGGCGTCGGCGGCGGTCGTGGAGCGCGAGCCGGCAGGTGGGTCGGAAACACGACAAACCGGCGCCCTCGACGGAGGCGCCGGTTGTGCGATATGGAGCCAGGCAGCGCTGCCCGGCGAAACCGCGCTCGGAGAAGAGCTAGCGCGTCTCGCGGTGCGCACGGTGCGTGCGGCAGTTGGGGCAGTATTTCTTCAGCTCAAGCCGATCCGGGTCGTTGCGCCGGTTCTTCCGCGTGATGTAGTTGCGGTGCTTGCACTCCTGGCAGGCCAGCGTGATCTTCGGCCTAACGTCGGTGGCAGCCACGTGGGAGTGCCTTTCTACGTTTGGGACTGGGACATGCCCGCGCCCAGATCGTCGACCTGGGAAGGGGCAGTAGCGGAGGCCGGACTTGAACCGGCGACACAACGATTATGAGCCGTTTGCTCTGCCTGACTGAGCTACTCCGCCTTTGGGCCGGATGGAAACGAACCGGCCCCGTAGAGGATACCCGACCTGGGGAGCACTTCTGCACTTCGCCTGATCGGGTGGGGTGCTCCCATTATGCCTCAAGAGCACCTGATCACCGACTTCAACGACAAGAGCCCCACCTGGCATTCCCGGTGAGGCCCGTTCCGAACTGGAGCCCCCAAACGGAATCGAACCGTTGACCTTCTCCTTACCATGGAGACGCTCTGCCGACTGAGCTATAGGGGCCTGTCCGTCGCCGCGGACAGGTGTAACCATACACGCCGCCCAGCGATGACGCGAACTCGTTCGGCGCGCTATCCGACGGCCTCGTACCCCCGCCGCGCGGGCATGGCGATCACCTCGCACAGGTCGGCGAGGTCCACCAGGCGGGCCACCTCCGCGACGGACGCGCAGTCGGCCACGAACGCCCCGTGGCGGCTCACCCTGAGCACCTGACGCCCCTCGTGGCGGGCGGGAACGATCTCGAACCCGCCGGGGCCGACCCATCGCCTGTCCATAGCGGCACAGAGTACGCCTCGGGTCTCTCAATTTTCTGGACACGACACGCGTTACACCCATACCAGGCGGGCATCAGAGCCGGAAGAAGCCGGCGAAGCCCTTCACCCGGTCGATGCGGTCCACCCGCACCGCGGCCCCGGTCTCGGGCGCGTTCACCATCTTCCCGTCACCGAGATAGATCCCCACATGATGTGTACGCAGCCGACTTCTGGTGACCTTCCCGAAGAACACGAGATCGCCGGGGATGGCCGAGCGGACCCGCCGAAGCTTGCGCACGTGGTCGTCGGTGTTGCCCGGCCCGAGCACGTCCGTCCCGTGGGCCAGCGCGTACACCCATCGGGTGAACCCCGAGCAGTCGAGCCCCCTGGTCCTGGCCGCCGGGCAGGGTTTGATCTTTCCCGTGTAGCCCAGGCAGGTCCCCTTCGAGGGGCCCGGATCCTCGCCGTGCCCGCCGCCCCACGAGTACACGATCCCGCGCTGCTCGATCGCGAGCGCGATGGTGACGACCTTCGGCAGCACGTACGGCCGTAACGGCACGGACGCGGTGGCCACCAGCAGAAGCAGGACAGCCACCCAGACCAGCCGGCGCCTTCCCCGCACCCGCCTGCTCCCCTCGCTCCGACAGGACCCCCTAGGACAAATCCTGCCTTATCGCGTTATCGGGCGCGGAGGTTCAATTGTGCGGACCCGGCCGTGAAGCGCATACCCACCTCACCGGCCCCGCTTCGCCGGGGGCCTCGACCACGCGCTGCCCGCCGTACACAGGCCCGGAGACGCGGGCCCGTGTCGGCGCCCCTGACCCGGTAGCACGCAGCGTGCGACGAAATTTTCGCCGGAAAGGGGAAAGGCGCATTTCAGCCACCATGAATCGCCCCGTACGGCCCATCGCCCCGCACCGCGTTTTCGCAGGTAGGAGCCGTTCATGAAGACGACATTCGCGTTTGCCAGACCGCGTTTCCCCGGTTCAAGATGGCTCCGATCCTCAACCCGCGCCCCGCCTGGGGCTCTCTTCGCCATGCCCGGAGGAGAAAGGCCATGATCCACGCCCGGGGACTCACCCGAGTGTTCAAGCTGAAGAAGAACGAGACCGTCGAGGCCGTACGCGGCATCGACCTCGATGTGGAGGCCGGCCAACTGGTCGCGTTCCTGGGCCCGAACGGCGCCGGCAAGTCGACCAGCCTGCGCATGCTCACCACCCTGCTGCCGCCCTCGTCCGGCACCGCCGTCGTGGCCGGCCACGACGTGGCGCGCGACCCCGCGAAGGTGCGGGCCCGCATCGGCTACGTGGGCCAGAAGAACGGCGCCGGCGAGAACTTCCGGGTCCGCGACGAGCTCGTCACCCAGGGCCGCTGTTACGGCCTGACCGGCTCCGAGGCGGGCAGCCGCGCCGACGAGCTCCTCGACCTGCTCGACCTGCGCGCGATGGCGCGCCGCAAGCCGGGCACGCTGTCGGGCGGCCAGCGCCGCCGCCTCGACATCGCCCTCGGCCTCGTCCACCGGCCTCCCCTGCTCTTCCTCGACGAGCCCTCGACAGGCCTCGACCCCAAGAGCCGCGCCGACATCTGGGCCCACATCCTGCGGCTGCGCGAGGCGTACGGCACGACGCTCTTCCTGACCACCCACTATCTGGAGGAGGCCGACAGCATGGCCGAGCGGGTGGTGATCATCGACAACGGCCGGATCATCGCCGACGGCACGGCCGACCAGCTCAAGAACGACCTGGCCGGCGACCACATCACGATCACCACCCGCACCGAGCACGAGGCCGCCGCCGCGGCGGCCCGCGCGACCACCGCGACGGCCGAGGGCACGACCGTGCGGCTGCGCGCGGCCAAC
>NZ_QNFZ01000747.1 GCF_003313395.1 Nonomuraea lactucae
CGCTCGCCTCGGTCCACGCCCGCCCGCTCCGCCCGCTCGCGGCGAGGCAGCACCGCCTCACCGGCCACGGCCAGGACGGCGGGCAGCACGAGCACCGCGGCCAGCAGGCCGCCCGCGACCACCGCGATGCCCGCGTACGCGAAGGACCGCAGGAAGTCGAAGGGCAGGGCGAACAGCACCGCCAGCGACGCGGCCACGGTCAGACCGCTGAAGACGACGGTCCTGCCCGCGTGCTCGACGGCCCCGGCCACCGCCGCCGCCCGGTCGCGGCCCCGCCGTACCTCCTCGCGGAAGCGCGCGATCATGAACAGGCAGTAGTCGACGCCGAGCCCCAGCCCCATCGCCAGGGTGAGGTTCAGGGCGAAGGTCGAGACACCGGTGAACACCAGCACGACCCGCAGCAGCGCGAGCCCGACCAGCATGGCGAACACCCCGGCGAGGATCGGCACCAGCGCGGCGACCACCCGCCGCTGGTAGAGCCAGAGCAGCGCGAACACCAGCGGGAAGACGACCAGCTCGGCCCGGACGAAGTCCTGCCTCGCCAGCGGCGCGGTCTGGCGGAACACCTCCTCCCCTCCCCCGGCCCGGACCTGGAGCAGCTCGTCGCCCTTGGTGATCTCGGGCACCAGCCGGGGCAGCACCACCGCCCGCACGTGGCCGGCGTCGCCCGGGACGCGCACCACGATCAGCGCGTGCCTCCCGTCGCGGCTGCGCAGCGTCGCCGGGTAGCCCCGCGTCCAGTAGGACGCGGCCTCGGCCACGCCGTCCGCACCGGCCACACGCCCGGTCAGCCGACTGCCCGCCGCCGCGACGGCCGGATCGTCCACCGTGCCGGTCCTGGCCGTGACCAGGAAGACCAGGTCCGGGCTGCCCGTGGCGAACCTCTCGGCCAGCTCGGCCCGCGCCCGGTCGGACTCGGATCCCGGGGCCTCGAACCGGGCGAGCGAGAGCCGCGGCACCGCTCCCGCCGCGAGCGCCGCGGCCATCGCCAGCACGGCCAGGCTCAGCGCCAGCACGCTCCGGCGGCGCCGTACGAGCAGGAATCCCAGCCGGCGCAGCGGTGGACCGCCCGCCCGCGCCCGGAGTGGCCTGACCGGCGTGTGGCCCTTCATGGATCCCCCGACGAAACTCGGTAAACTACTCGCGTTCTGACCTCGAACCCAGAAATACAAGTAAATGCTCGCATTTGTCAACGTGGTAAGCCATGGCTGAGCAGCGCACGGTGCGCAGGCAGGCGCGGGGGCTCAGGCGCATGGCGGAGATCCTCGACGCGGCCGAGCTGGTGATCGCCGAGTCCGGCTATCCGGAGATGACGACCAACCAGGTCGCCGCGCGGGCCGGGCTGTCACCCGGGTCGCTCTACCAGTTCTTCCGCAACAAGGAGGAGATCCTCGACGGGCTCGTGGCCCGCTACACCGACGAGCGGGAGGAGTTCTGGGCGGCGCGGCTGGCGGCCGTCACGCCGGACGTGCCGCTGGAGGACCTGATCGGCGCGCTGGTCGACGAGAGCGTGGAGTTCAAGACGCGGGCGCCCGCCTACTGGGCGCTGCTGTACGGCTCGGCCACGGGCGACAGGCTGGCCACGGCCGCGGCGCGGCTGCACGAGGCGATCGCGGCGCAGGTCGCGGGCATGCTCCGGCGCCGCTCCCCGGAGCTGGACCGGGCGCGGGCGCTCACGCTGGCGACGATGACGGTGGCCATGGTGAAGGCCGTCATGCCGATGGCGTCCGCGGCCCCGCCGGAACGCGCGGCGGAGCTGGTGGCCGAGCTGAAGACCATGCTGCTGCGCTACCTGGGCTGAGCGGCGGGCCCCGGCGACCCGTCAGTGGCGGAACGGGCCCGCCACCTCGAAGGTGTGGCCGTCGGCCGGATCGCCCGACCTGCCGCGCTGCGAGGAGAAGTAGAGCCGGCCGCCGTCGGGCGAGAACGCCGGGCCCTTCAGCTCCGAGCGGGCGTGGCCGTCGAGCCTCAGGAACGGGGTGACGGTGCGCTCGGGCGTGATGACGTCGATCCGCATCGAGTCTCTGGCCACGTACAGGTCGCCGGACGGGCTGGCCGTGACCGCCCGCACACCGTCGCAGACGCGGTCGAGCGTGGCGGTCTGCGCGTCGTAGGCCCACAGGCCGCTGTCGCCCTTGGTGGTGAAGTAGCAGACGCCCTCCGCGTAGTGGCAGCTCTCGCCGCCGTCGAAGTGGCGGGCGTCCTCGACCTGGTGGCGGGCGGCCTTGAGCAGCGCGGCGGGCGACGGGACGGGCCGCCAGTGGCCGGAGGCGCACAGCACCTCGAGCGCGCCCTCGGTCAGGTCGCCCCAGTCGCCCGGCCTGAACCGGTAGAAGCACCCATCGCGCTCGCCCTCGGTCAGGTAGACCACCTGCCGGTCGGGGTCGCAGGCGGCCGCCTCGTGCTTGAAGCGGCCCATGGCCAGCCTGGGACGCGCGGCGCGGATGCCGTACGGGTCGCACTCGAAGACCCGGCCGCGGTGTCCGAGCTCGCACGACAGCCAGGTGTGCCACGGCGTGGCGCCGCCCGCGCAGTTGAGGTCGGTGCCGGACAGGATGCGGTAGGCGTCGGCCACCGACCCGTCGGCGCGGAACCTGATCGCGGACGCGCCGCCGAGCAGGGGCATCTCCGAGTTGGAGACGTAGATCCAGCCGGCCCCGTCGGGGAAGCAGGCGCCGCCGTCGGGCGCCGTGTGCCACGTCAGCCCCGCGACCTTGCGGCCCGAGCGCGCCACCACCCTGCCGGTGAACCCGGCGGGCAGCGCCAGGCCGTCGCCGCCGGTCGGCTCCAGCGGGCCGTACGGGCCCACCGCCCCCTGCCAGAGCGGGCCCGTACGGAGGAGAGTCTTGTGAGACATGGTTGGGCCTCCCTCTAGGTGCCACGCTAGTCGACCGCACCGACGTGAATGGAGAGGATCCGGAAGTTCAAACTCTGCGCGAACGTCGCCGCCACCGACCCCCCGATATCACCGCATTCCAGACGCCGGGTCGTTCCGGCCGGCGGTCAGGCGCGGCCGGACGCGCCGGGACATGCTGAAGCCCGAGGCCGTGCCCCGGGCTCCAGGCGAGGTCGCTCAGCTCTGCGCCTGGAACATCCAGCGCTCCTTGTCGAGGTCGTGAGAGACCGTGATGAACAGATCCTGGGTGACCTTGTCGGCCTCCTCGGTCGCGTCGATCCGCTCGCGCATCCTCCCGCCGACGCCCTCCAGGATGCCGGTGATGGTGGCCACCACCTTGCCGTCCTCGATCCACCCGTTCTCGGGCTGGGGGATCCTGGTGGAGCGGGCGAGGGTGGCGGCGCGGCCGTCCGGGTTCACGCCCAGCGCGGCCGCGCGCTCGGCGATGGTGTCGGCGTGCTCGCGGGCCAGCGCGGTGAGCTCGTCGAGCTGGAGATGGATCGGGCGGAAGTGCGAGCCGACGACGTTCCAGTGCATCTGCTTCGCGACCAGCGTGAGGTCGATGAGATCGACCAGGGCGCCCTGCAGGGCTTCGGCGACCTTGTTCTTCGCGTCGCCCGAGAGCGGACCGGTGATCGTAGCCATGGTGTTTCCTCCCCGTCTTCGGCGTCTCCTCCTCTTACTGAACCGAATCGACCGCTTTAATCATCCACGTTGACACTGTAACTATGACAGTGTCACTCTAGAGGCATGAGCGATACCTGGACCATCGGCGAGCTGGCGGAGCGGGCGGCCGATCTGCTGCGCGCCGACGCCCAGCGGGGCAACGGCCGGGTGCGCGACGTTCCGGGCGAGCGCCTGATCAGGTGGTACACGACGATCGGCCTCGTCGACCCGCCGCTGTCCCGGCGTGGCAGAGTCGCCCGGTACGGCCGGCGCCACCTGCTGCAACTGGTGGCCGTCAAAAGGTTGCAGGCGGCGGGCCGGTCGATCGCGGACATCCAGGTGGCCCTCGCCGGGGCGACCGACACGATGCTGGAGGCGGCCGCCCGCCCGGCTCTCCCCGAGGACGCACCCGCCCCCACCGGGGACGCGGTGGTCCCGTCTCCCCCGGAGGCGTCGCGGTCCAGGTTCTGGGCCAGGCACCCGGGCGACGCCGCACCGCGCGACACCGGCGCGCCCGCGGCGGGCCACCCCGCGAGCCCGTCCCTCGC
>NZ_QNFZ01000750.1 GCF_003313395.1 Nonomuraea lactucae
TCTCGCCGCGGCTGGCCCGCGGCGCCATGGCCGCCGGCTGGCACCTGCGGCTGCTGCCCGCGGCGCCCGGGCTGTTCGAGATGCTGCTGCGGCTGCCGGTCATGAGCACGGAGCGGGCTCGGGACGTGCTGGGCTGGACGCCGCGGCACTCGGCCGCCGACGCCGTGCGGGAGCTCGTGGAGGGGCTGCACGAGGGGGCCGGGATGGACACCGCGCCGCTGGCGCCCGACGGCGGGCCCGCGGGGCGGCTGAAGGAGGTCGCCTCCGGCGTCGGAGGACGTCCGTAAGAGTCTTGCGGGTGCTGAGGCCGCGTGGGAGGCGATTCGTGGCTGCTGGTGGTCAGGCCGCGCTGGTGCCGCCGCTGCCCTGGGCGGGGCGGCGAGGGGGCTTCGGTGGGCTGAGGGCGGCGGTCAGGGCGTCGTCCACGGTCTCGTGCACCGGGAGGTGGGCTTCGACCCGGGTGATCCTGACGATCCGGGCGGGCATGGTCTGCAGGGCGGCCAGCCGGGCGCTGCCGCCGTGCCGCGCGACCGCCAGGCACGAGTTGAGCAGGGCGCGCAGGCCCGCGCTGTCCATGAAACGCACCTCGGTCAGGTCGAACACGAGGTGATCGCCCGGCCCCTGGCGCGCATCGGCGACGTACGACTCCAGCCGACCGGCGTTGGTCGCGTCGAGCTCACCGCCGACGGCGATCACGGTGACGCCCGGCAGGTGCTGGGAGGCGTACGTCAGCCAGGACATCACGGATCCCATGGATCCGAGGCCTGTGGTCGAGCGCAGGTCGCCATGAACGAACCATAGCCCCTCGCATCTGCCGCGGTCGTCCAAGGAAACTTGGGATTCCAATGACGAATATCGCGGTCTGCCTACTCGTGGTTGCGTGAAGCATGTGCTAGTGGGCGGATCTGCGAGCTTTGTCCTCTTTGCGGTTGGCGGGCGGCTGACCAGCCGTAGGTCAGCTCTTTTCCGTTATGGCGGCGGTGGCCTGGTCGGCGCTCGGATAGAGGTCGAACGCCTGTGACAGGCCCGTCATGCGGAAGATCCGTTCGAGCCGAGTGGTCAGCCCGGCCAGCGCGATCGTGCCGCCGCGCTCCAGGATGAGCTTGCGCAGGACCAGGAACAGCCGGATGCCCGTGGAGTCGCAGAACTCCAGCCCGCTCAGGTCCAGCACGAGGTGCCGGTGCTCGGGCGCCAGCAGGCCGTCCATGTCGGCACGGAGCTGGACCGCGCTGATGTAGTCGAGCTCACCGCTCAGGGCCAGGACGCACGTGCCGGTGGTGGCGTCGGCCGAGGTCTGCGTCAGCTGAACAGGTGCGGTCACCGCGAATGCCTTCCCTCGATCGGAGGAACTGCGCCGGGGTCGATCAGCGTCGCCGTCATGTGCTCGTCGTCACCGTCTTCTCTTTCGCGATCACATGCAGTTTAGTCACGTTTTCCGCAGATCGTGCCCGTCCGGGAGGGTCTAGCAGGGCTCGTACGTGCCGGCGATCGGCTCGCGGTGGAGCAGCCGGGTGAAGAGGTCGACCCACAGTGGCATGACGGCGTCCGGCGCGTACGACCTGGCCGTGCGCGCGGCCGCGGCCCCGAGCCGCAGGCGCAGCTCGCGGTCGCCCATGAGACGGTCGAGGGCGGCCGCCAGCCCGCCGACGTCCTCAGGTGGCACCAGCAGCCCGTCCACCTCGTGCGTCAGCACGTCGCCCGGGCCGGTCGGGCAGTCGAACGCGGCCACCGGCAGGGCGTGCCCCATGGCTTCGATCATCACCATGGGCAGTCCCTCGAAGCGTGAGGACAGCGCGTAGACCGACGCGTGGGCGAGCTCGCCGTCGAGCCGGTTGGTGCGGCCCATCAGCCTGACGCGGCCGTCCAGGCCATTGCGGCCGACGAGCGCCGCGAGGGCCGCCCTCCTCGTCCCGGAGCCGAAGATGCGCAGCTCCCAGTCGGCGTGCCGGCGGGCCGCCTGGCCGAACGCCGGCACGAGCAGGTCGAAGCCCTTCTGCCAGACCAGCCGGCCGGCCGCCACCACGACGGGGTTCTCCTGCCGGGACGGCTCGCCGGACGGCGAGACCGGGTTGGGGATGCGCACGACCGGCGTACACCCCAGCAGCTCGCGGTAGGCGAGCTGGTTGGGCCGGGTCAGCACCGCCACGGCGTCGAAGCGGCCGTAGTAGCGGGCGATGTCCTCGCGGACCGGCTCGGGGTAGGCGCGCAGGTTCATGTGGTCCTGCGCCACGCGGACCACGCTCTTCGGGGTGCGGCGGGCGGAGATCAGGTTGAGCGCGGGCCGGGTCGTGACGAGGACGCCGTCACGCAGCGAGGAGACATAGTCGATCACGGTCTTCTCCACCCGCTCGGTGAAGTAGTCGGCAGCGAACTCGCCCCGCGGCACCATCCTGCCCCGCACCCGCCGCCACGCCCTGCGGCTCAGCGAGTCGGCCGGCACCCCGTCGCGCTGGTCGACCAGGGTCACGATCCCCACACGGGCGTCGAGGCCGAACTGTGGAACGTTCCCGCGACGGACCACGCTGACGATCTCCACCTGGTGGCCCAGCGCCGCCATCGCGCTCGCCTGGTTGAACACCGTGCGGATCGTCCCGCCGAGCCCGTAGGCGTGCAGCAGCAGATAGCGGATCCGCATGGGGGCGCCGGGGGTCGCGGGGCCGCTCATAGGTACCCCCAGCTCCCGCACATCGGCCTGAGCGCGTCGGGGATCTCGCCGGGAGCCGGGAGGGGGCGGCCGGGCTGGACGCTGCCCGAGCGGATCTTGTCCTGCCAGTCGCCCAGGCCCTTGCTCACCACGCCCGGCGTGCCGTACTCCAGCATCTCCCGCGTCCACGGGATGCCGAGGAACTCGCAGACGGCCCTGGTCTCGCGTTCGGGGTCCTCGGTGAGGCTCTCGTAGCGCACGGTCAGGCCGGTGAGCCCCTTGCGGGCCCGCTGCACCGCCTTCATGTAGCGCAGCGCGTCGGCCGTGGCCTCGGCGCGGGAGCGCCTGCCGGGCGCGGCCTCGTACCAGGAGGCCGCGATCGAGGCGGGGTGGCGCAGCAGGAAGACGAAGCGCGCGTCCGGCCAGCAGGTGGCGATGCGCTGGTAGGCGAAGGCGTTGGCGGGCGTCTTGTCAACGATGAACTGCTTGCCGCTGCGTACCAGCTCGCGGTGGAGCACCCGGTCCCACAGCAGGTGTTCGAGGTCGGCCTGGTTGTGGCCGAGCGCGCCCATCGCCCTGCGGGCCAGCGCGGTGCCGAAGCCGACGCTCAGCCTGCGCACGTGCAGCTCGTGCGGGGCGTGCAGCATGGGGTGCGCGTCGAGCATCGCGCGCAGCAGCGTGGAGCCGGACCTGACGGGCGACAGGATGAACACCGGCGCCGTCAGCAGCCTGTCGAGCGCGGGATCGGCCGGCGGCCTGACCGGGACCTCGGTGTCTCCTCCCGCGGACGCCGGCCGGGGCGTCGATCCGGCCCGCACCAAGCGGACGCCGGCGAACCTGCCTAGCGCCTGGTTGACCTTCCGCTGCCAGGTCATGAGGTGGGAACTGCCCATCGATCCCGGTGACCACCTGCGAATCCATCTACCGGAATACCCGTTCGGACCTCTGACAAGCGCTCCGTCACCGGTCGTCGTGGTCCGGGTCGTACCTCGTCGGCTCGGAGGGCAGGGTGTAGCGCTCCTCGATCAGCTCGGTGACGCGGCGCAGGCTCTCCTCCGGGCCCTCACGGCCGTGCGAACTGTCGCCCGCCTCGCGTTCCACCGCCGCGACGGCGTCGGCCAGCTCGTCGTCGCCCAGCGAGTCGCGGATCCACGTGGAGTAGTCGCCGCGCCCCAGGTGGTACGTCCACGTCCCCTCGTCCACACCCTCGCTCAGCTCGACGAACGTGTGGAGGTTGCGGGCGCGCAGGTTCAGGCGGTCGTCGGGGCCGGTGAAGTAGAAGCTCTTGTCCTTCGACATCGTGCCGGCGGCGTACTTGCGCCGGTGCCGGGCGCGCTCGGTGCGGGCGGGCTCCACCTCCACCGGTTCGGCCTCCTCGGAGCCGCACCACCACAGGACGACCCCGCTGTCCGGCAGCCCCTCCACGGCGGGACCCGGCCGCCCGAGCGCGCCGGCGAACGCGGCGAGCGTGCGGCCGGGCC
>NZ_QNFZ01000748.1 GCF_003313395.1 Nonomuraea lactucae
CGCCCCGCCGGCCTGCGTGACGGCCCGCGGGGCGGCGGGTCAGAGGTGGCGCAGGAAGGTGGCCGCGATCGGGGCGGCGACCTTGCCGCCGCCACCGCCGCCCTCCACCACGACCGCGAACGCCACGTCCCCCTTGAACCCCATGAACCAGGCGTGGGAGTCGAGCTTCTCGCCCGTGCCGTACTCGGCCGTGCCGGTCTTGCCGCGGGTGCCCGCCGGCAGGCCGGCCGCCTTGGCCGTGCCCTTGGTGACGACCGCGGCCATCATGGCGTGCAGGTCGTCCTTGACCCCGTCGGGCAGCGGCTGCTCGGCCACCTTCTGCTTGCGGCCGGGCACCAGCGTCGGCGGGCGCCAGGTGCCGTCGGCGATGGCGGCGGCCACCGACGCCATCGACAGCGGGCTGGCGGTGATCCTGGCCTGCCCGAACGACTCGGCGGCCAGCTCGGCGCCTGACTGGGCGCGGGGGAAGCTCGCCTTGGTGGCGGGCACGCCGATGGCCAGCGGCTGGTTGAAGCCCACCTTCTCGGCCGTCGCCAGCAGCTTGTCGGCGCCGAGGTGGCGCTCGGCCAGCGGCGCGAACGTGGTGTTGCACGAGTGGGCGAACGAGTCCAGGAACGACAGCGACCCGTACTCCGCCTTGTCCGAGTTGCGGATCTTGAGCCCGCCCACGGTCGCGTACTTGGGGCAGGTCACGGTCTCCCGCGGTGAGACGCCCTCGGCGAGCAGCCCGATGGCGGTCACCGCCTTGAACGTCGAGCCGGGCGCGTAGCGGCCGTCGAGCGCCCGGTTGAAACCGCCCTGGCTGTTGACCACGGCCAGGATCTCGCCCGTGCCCGGCTCGATCGCGACCAGCGCGGTGGGCTTCTCGACGTTCTTGACCGCCGCGATGGCGGCGGCCTGGACGCCGGGATCGAGGCTGGTCCTCAACTCCTTGCCGGCGGTGCCCTCGATGGTGTGCAGGGTCTTGCCGCCCACCTGGATCTCGGTCGCCGGCGTGCCCGCGAGCTGCTTCTGGAACGTCGCCTGCAGGCCGGCCCGCCCGATGCTCTGCCCCGTCTTGTAGGACGCGCCGAGACTGGCGACGTCTTTCTTGGTCGCCTTGTCGAGGTAGCCGACCAGCTGCTGCACCGACCCGCCGACCGTGCCGGTGTCGATGCGCCCGCCGTCGGCGTCGGTGATCTTCGCGCGCTCGGGCCAGCGCGTCTTGAGCTGGAACGCCGCCCCGGGCGTCAGCGACGGGTGCAGGGCGGCGGGCGTCCAGGCGACCTTCCACGCGCGGTCGGCCACCCGGAGGTCGAGGGCGCCCTGGTAGGTCCACTCGCCGACGTTCTTCAGCCGCAACGTCGCGGTGTAGGGGACGCGGGCCCGGCCGTCGGTCTCCGTGGCCCGGCCGAGCTGGATCCTGGTGGACTCCACGGCCAGACCGGTGCGCATCTGCTCGTAGGCGGTCAGCGGCTGCGGCGCGGCAAGCTGGGCGCTCATGGCGGCGGTGTCGCCCGCCTGCCAGGCGGCGGCGAAGCGCTGCGCGGTCTCGGCGGGCGTGCCCCTGGTGCGCAGCAGGTAGTAGGCGCCGCCGCCGGCGGCCCCCACCACCAGCACGGTCACGCCCGAGACGATCGCGATGGTACGGCCACGCGCCACTGGTCAGCCCCCTGGTCGTCGGCAGCGCTTGCTGGACGTGCCCGAGCCTAGCCAACAATCTTGACTGTGCTTGACCATGCACGGCGCCGAGCGAGGGCTACGACAGGCCCCGCGCGGCCTTGTAGCTGGCCGCGTAGGTCGGCACGTACTCCTGGCCGGACAGCTTCTGGATGGCCGCCATGATCTCGTCGGTGACCCGGCGGCGGTCGCGGGCGTTCCTGTGGTCGCCCTCGAACCTCATCGGCGCGCCGATCGTGATGCCGATCCTGGACGGGCGCGGCACCTTGGCGCCGACCGGGAGCACCTTCTCGGTGCCCTTGAGCGCGACCGGCAGCACCGGGGCGCCGGTCTTGAGCGTCAGCCAGGCGACGCCGATCTTGCCGCGGTAGAGGCGGCCGTCGGGAGAGCGGGTGCCCTCGGGGTGGATGCCGAACAGCTCGCCCCGTTCGAGCAGGTCGGACGCGGCGTTGAGCATGGTCTGCGCGGCGTGGGCGCTGTCGCGGTCGGTGGGCAGGCTGCCGCCCAGGCGCATGAACCACCCGGAGACGGGGTTGCCGTTGAAGTACTCGTTCTTGGCGGCGAAGGTGACGTGCCGCGGCAGCAGCGCGGGCAGCAGGAACGAGTCGAGCATGGACAGGTGGTTGGCAGCCAGGATCGCGGGGCCCGTCCTGGGCACGTGAGCCGCCCCGGAGATGTGGGGCCGGCACATCACATGGGTCAGCGGTGTGGCGGCGAACTTGACCACTTGGTACAGCAACAGGCTCTCCTGGCAGATCGTCGGTCGGCCACCCCACCATAAGGCAGGCGCCCCGGCGGGAGCCGGAGCGCCTGGAAAGCTTTGAGGCCGATGTGGCGGTCGCCTCCTCGGCGAGATGCACAACACGGCTCCAGCCGAACGGTATTCCGTGAAGGCGGTAATTTGCGGCCCGGGGGACACAGACCACATCGGCCATTCGACTCTAACGGACATCCGGTGATCCGTATTCCACTGGCCCCAAAGATTCGGTCAGATTTGGGGCCGGGTGGCTCAGGATCCGGGGCGGGGCAGCCGTACGGTGACGCTCAGGCCGCCTTCGGGGCGGGCGCTCGCCGTCACTGCGCCGCCGTGCGCGTCGGCGATGGCCCGCACGATCGACAGTCCCAGCCCGGCGCCGCGGGCCGAGCGCACCCGGTCGCCCTGCAGCCGCCGGAACGGCTCGAACAGGTCCTCCACCTCGTACGGCGGGACGGCCGGCCCGGTGTTGTCCACCGTGACGACCGCCCAGCCGTCCTCCTGGCGCAGCCGCACCCAGACCTGGCCGTCGCGGACGTTGTACTTGACCGCGTTCTCGACCAGGTTGAACACGCACCGCTCCAGCAGCAGCGGATCGCCCAGCGCGAGGGCGGGGACCAGGTCCTGGTGGACGGTGAGCGGGCGCCGGCGCCGCTGCAACCGGATCTGTTCCAGGACGGTGCCCGCCACCTGGGCGACGTCGACGGTCTTGCGGGTGTCCAGCTCCTGCTCGGACTGCGCCAGCAGCAGCAGGCCCTCGATGAGCCGCTCGTAGCGGGCGTTGGTGCCCAGCAGGGCCCGCGCCAGGGCCTTGAGGTCCTCGGAGGCGGCCGGCTCCTCCAGCGACACCTCCAGCACGGTCCGGTTGATCGCCAGCGGGGTGCGCAGCTCGTGGGAGGCGTTGGCGATGAAGCGCCGCTGGCCGTCGAAGACCCGGTGCAGCCGGTCCAGCATCGCGTCGAACGTGTCGGCCAGCCGCTTGACCTCGTCCGGCGGGCCGTTCAGCGCGATCCGCTCGTGCAGCGTGCTCTCCGAGAGCCGCTGGGCCGTCTCGGTGACCCGGTCCAGAGGGCGCAGCGCCCGGTCGGCCACCAGGTAGCCGAGCAGCAGCGCGACCAGGCCGATCAGGACCATGATCGCAACGGAGGAGCGCAGCATCTCCTCCAGCACGCCCTCGGCCCGCTTGTTGACGTCCACCTGCGCCCGCTGGAACAGCACGTCGAGATCCGGCATCTCCGCGGCGCCGGGTGTCTTCGCCGGGCCCGCGGTGACGATCTTCATCCCGGCCCCGGCGAACCGGTCGGTCAGGGCCCGCGCGGTCAGCAGGTACGTCGACCAGAGCAGCAGCGACCCGGCCACGAAGAACAGCCCGCCGTACAGGAGGGTCAGCCGCATCCGCAGCCCCAGCCTGTTCCAGGGGAGGAGCAGGCGCGCGCCGCTCACAGCCGGTATCCCCGGCCCGGCACGTTCTCGATCACCGGGGGTGCGCCGAGCTTCCTGCGCAGCGAGGTGAGCGTGACCCGCAGCACTCCGCTGGCCGCGTCGGCGTACTCGTCCCAGACGTTCCTGCGCAGCTCGGCCGAGGTGACCAGGCGGCCGTCGGCCCGCAGCAGCTCGCGCAGCACGTCGAACTCCTTGCGGTTCAGCGCGACCTCCCGCCCGTCGCGGCTGACCGTGCGGCGGCTCGGGTCGAGCCTGACCCCGGCCCGCTCCAGCGCGCCCGGCCCCGCCCGCCGGGAGCGGC
>NZ_QNFZ01000749.1 GCF_003313395.1 Nonomuraea lactucae
CTCGCCGCGGGACTGGCGACCGTCCCGGCGGTGCGGCGCTGGGGACGGTCGCGGGTGCGGTCCGGCGCGCTGCTCGCGCTGGCCGGTGCGATCGTGGCGCTCTGCGCGGGACCGGGGCCGTGGCTGACGCTTCCCGCCGCGGTGGTCATCGGCTGGGCCTGGAACGCCGCTCTGAACGTCGTCACGACGGTGCTTTCAGATCATCACGGTCCGTTCGCCCCCGCCGTGCTCAGCGAGGCCAACGCCATCGGGGTGGGAGGCGGCATACTCGCGCCGCTGGCGCTGGGCCTGGCCTCGCTGACGTCGGTGGGCTGGCGTGCCGGCCTGCTCGTCGCCGCCCTGCTCGCCGCCGGGGCCTGGTCGGCCGGTAGCCGGGAGAGCCTGCCCGCGTCCGCTCCCGGTCAGTTGCCGACCGGCTCGCGCAGGGAAGGCGCTCCCACTCGATCCCCGGACGGCCCGCGCCGGGTCCGCGGGGCCTTTCCCCGGCCCTTCTGGATCGCCTGGGCGCTCTTTCTCGCCTGTTCCGGGTTCGAGATGTGCATGCTGGTCTGGGGCTCCGAAGAGCTTCGGATCCACGCCCGGTTACCCCAGGCGACCGCCACGATGGGCATCACCCTGATGCTGGTCGGCATGCTCGTGGGCCGGCTCGCCGGGGCGCGGCTGGCGCGGCGGTGGCCCACCAGCGTGCTGCTGGCCTGCAGTGTCGGTGTGGCGCTCGCGGGGTTCGCGGTGTTCTGGCTGGCGGATTCGTGGCTCGCCCTGGCGGGAATCCTGCTCTGCGGGCTGGGCATGTCCCTGCACTTCCCGCTCGCCGTCGCGCGAGCGCTGGCCGCCGCGGGCGGTCGCAGCGACGCCGCCATGTCACGCTTCACCCTCGGGCTGGGGGTGGCCTCGGGCCTGGGGCCGTTCGTGCTCAGCGCGATAGCGGCGCCCGCGGGCATCCACCAGGCGTTCCTGGCGGGATTCGCCCTCCTGTTCGTCGCGCTCGTCCTGGCATGGCGGCTCACCGTGCTCGACCGGAAGGCCGCGTGATGGGCGTTCCGCGTGGCCACCCCAGGGGGACTGAAAGTCAGGGTGCCTGCCTGGTCGTGGCGGCGATGATGCTGTCGAGCAGGCCGGGGAAGAGGGCGTCGAGGTCTGCGCGGCGCAGCGCGTTCAGCTTCGCCGTGCCCCGGTAGCACTGGTTGATGACGCCGGCCTCGCGCAGCACGCGGAAGTGGTGGGTGCCGGTGGACTTGCTGACCGCCAGTTCGATCTCCGAACAGCCCACCTCGCGGTCCGACTCCGCCAGGAACCGCACGATCGCCAGCCGCATGGGATCGGCGAGGGCGTGCAGGACGGATTCGAGCCGGATGTCCTCGGCGCTCGGGTGCTCCAGGAGTCTTGTGGACATGCGCATCCCCCTTCCTGGCCATTGTACGAAGGCTCTCGTAGTACGACACCTATCGTAGTACGATGAGCGTCGTAGAATCGCCTGCCTGAGAAGGGTCCTTTCATGCTGTTCGAGCCCATCGCGCTGCGGTCGCTGACGATTCCGAACCGGATCTGGATGGCGCCCATGTGCCAGTACACGGCCGCGACCGACGGCCCCGAGGCGGGCGCGCCCCATGACTGGCACTTCGCGCACCTGGCCGCCCGCGCGGCCGGAGGCACGGGGCTGATCATGACGGAGGCCACCGCCGTCTCGCCCGAGGGCCGGATCAGCCCCGCCGACCTCGGCCTGTGGAACGAACGCCAGGAAGAGGGGTTCCACCGGATCACGCGCTTCCTGCGCCAGGCCGGCACCGTACCCGGGATCCAGCTCGCGCACGCCGGCCGCAAGGCGTCCACGGACCGGCCCTGGCGCGGCGGGGGGCCGGTGGCCGGCGCGGGAGGCGGTTGGCGGCCGGTCGCGCCGAGCCCGGTCCCGTTCACCGACGGTTACCCCACGCCGGACGAGCTCCCGGTGGAGGAGATCCGGCGCGTCGTGGCCGACTTCGCACGGGCGGCCGAGCGGGCGCTGCGCGCCGGGTTCCAGGTCGTGGAGGTGCACGGCGCGCACGGCTACCTGATCGGCCAGTTCCTGTCGCCGTACACCAACCACCGCACCGACGGCTACGGCGGGTCGTTCGCCGGCCGCACCCGATTCGCGCTGGAGGTCGTCGACGCCGTGCGGGCCGTCTGGCCGGACGAGCTGCCGGTGTTCTTCCGGATCTCGGCCACCGACTGGCTCACCGAGAACCCCGCCGACGAGCGCGTGGGCTGGACCCTGGACGACACCGTGTCCCTCGCCAAGGAACTGCTCGCCCACGGCGTCGACCTCCTGGACACCTCCAGCGGCGGCAACGCCCCCAGGGCGAAGGTGGTCACCGGCCCCGGCTACCAGGTGCCGTTCGCGGCCCGCGTCCGCGAGGAGACAGACCTGCCCGTGGCCGCCGTCGGCCAGATCACCGCCCCCCTCCAGGCGGAGGAGATCCTCGCCTCCGGCCGCGCCGACGCCGTCCTGCTGGGCCGCGAGCTCCTGCGCGACCCGTACTGGCCGCACCGCGCCGCCCGCGCGCTCGGCGTGCAGCCGCGCTGGCCCGACCAGTACGGCTACGCCGTCTGACCCCAGGCGCTACTCACCGGCCTTCTTGCCGGCCGCGTTGAGCGCGTACCACTCCGCGCCGAACTCCTTCTTGTCGTGCCCGGTGGTGTCACCCGGCTTCTTGTCGTCGTGGTAGTAGTACAGCGGCCACTTGCCGTAAGTCACCTGCTCGGCGCCGTCCTTGCGGGCGGTCGTGGAGAGCAGGTCCGCCTTCGCGCCGTCCTCGGCCTTGGGCTTGCCCTCGGTGAGGTACGGCGGCCACTCCTCGGCGCACTCGTCGTAGCAGGTCGGCTTGCCCTCCTTGTCCTTCTCGAACAGGTAGACGGTGCGCCCCTGGCCGTCCACCAGGATCTCGCCGATCTTCGTGTCACTCACGCGCACGGGCGCGTTCGGCACCGGTGTGGGGCTGCCGGGCATGGTCGGGGTCGACGTCGCCTGAGCGGGCCGGGCCGGTGGCGGCGCGGCGCCGCCCTGCTGGCTGCCGCCGCAGCCGGCTGTCACGAGCAGGGCGGCGATCGTCCCGGTCAGGGCCGTTGGAAATCTCCTCATGCCCCTCAGCACGGGTGCGGTCCCGGCTGAGTTCACCCCGCGGCGCGGGCCTTACCCAAGCCTTACGCTCACTGTCCCCGTCCATGGCCCAACGGGTCACAGCACCTCGGCGAGGGCCGGCGGAGGGGTGCTACCACCGGTAGTACGGCGGGCATTCCCGTCGCGACTATTCGGTACGGCGGGCCGGTCGGCATAACCTAGCGTTGTGACCCAGCCACTAGACCGTTTACCACCACAGTTCTGGTCGGCGCCCGCCGTGGCCGCCGCGCTGGCCGCGTGTGACGTCCCGGTCCTCCTCACCGAGGTCCGGCGGGCACGCGGCTGGACCCAGGCCCAGCTGGCGGAGATGGTCGGCTACTCGCAGAGCTGGGTGTCCAAGGTGCTGCGGGGCCGCCAGCCGCTCACCGTGGACCAGGTCCGGGAGGTGTCCATCCGGATCGGGGTCCCGCTCCACCTGCTTCGCTTCGGCGTACGAGGGGGTGACGATCCCACGCGACGCAGAGACTTCGGCAAGGCCGTGGCGCTCGCCCCGCTGGCCCCGCTCGCCGCGGGCGCGGGGAGCCCCGCCGACAACTTCTCCGGGACTCCCGCGCGCGCCGAGGTGGACGAGACCACCGCGCAGACCCTGACCAGCATCACCGGGGCACGACGCCGCCTGGAGGCCGGCACGCCCTCCAGAGAGCTCGCCCGCGGCGCCGTGGCCCACGTCGACCTGGCGGGCCGCGTCCTGCTCCGGGCCGACGCCCGCGTCGCCAACGACGTGCGCGCCGGGCTCAGCGAGGCCGCCGGGTTCGCCGCCTGGCTCCACGGTGACATGCAGGACCTCGGCACCGCCCGCACCTACTACCGGCTGGCCGTCGACAGCGCCCGCCAGGCCGGGCACTCCCTCCTGGCCGCCTACATGATCGGCAGCCGGGCCGCGTTCGAGGTGGAGGCCGACGACCCCTCGCTGGCCCTCGCCCTGCTGGCGCGCGCCCGGCGCGAGCTCGGCGACAGACCGCCGCCCACCGCCCGCGCCTGGCTGTCCAGCATCGAGGCGCTCGGCCACGCGGCC
>NZ_QNFZ01000752.1 GCF_003313395.1 Nonomuraea lactucae
CGATCACCACGGGTGATCGGCGACGCCCTTCGTCGTCCAGCCGCCGCCCACATCCCAACAGTTTCCGACACACCTCGACACGCCTCCACAGGTCTCGATGCAGATACATGTGTTGACAAGTCCGAATTGTTGGCCTTTCGATGTATGGAAGTGAGCGAACTCGGGGGAATTTGAGGGTCCGGGCAAGGAGGAACCACCATGGACCAACGTCTGCCGATCTCCCGCCGCAACCTGCTGCTCGGCGCCGCCGCCACGTTCGGCGTCCCAGCCATCCTGGCCGGCTGCGGCTCCAACCCGCCCGCCACGACGGGCAATGCCTCCGGCGGCAAGCTGGGAACCGTCACCATCGGCTCCAACGCCTCCGACGAGATCCCGAAGAAGTCTCTCGAGACCGTGGCCGGGAGCTTCACCGCCGCCCAGGTGAAGATCAACACCGTGGACCACAACACGTTCCAGGAGAACATCAACCGCTATCTCAAGGGCACCCCGGACGACGTGTTCACCTGGTTCGCGGGCTACCGGATGCAGTTCTTCGCCGAGCAGGGCCTGGCGACCGACGTTTCGGACGTGTGGCGTGAGATCGGCGGTGACTACACGCAGCCGTTCAAGGACGCCTCCACGGGCACGGACGGCAAGCAGTACTTCGTGCCCTTCACCTACTACCCGTGGGCGGTCTTCTACCGCAAGAGCCTGTGGGAGGAGAAGGGCTACCAGCCGCCCAAGACGCTGGACGAGTTCACGGCGCTGGCCAAGAAGATGAAGGCCGACGGGCTCATCCCGATCGCGTTCGCCGACAAGGACGGCTGGCCGGCCATGGGCACGTTCGACATCATCAACATGCGGACCAACGGCTACGACTTCCACATCTCGCTCATGGCCGGCAAGGAGTCGTGGACCGACCCCCGGGTCCGGCAGGTCTTCGACACCTGGAGGGGGCTGATGGAGTACCACCAGCCGGCGGCGCTGGGCCGTACCTGGCAGGAGGCCGGGCAGTCGCTGCAGCAGAAGAAGACCGGCATGTACCTGCTCGGCATGTTCGTCGCCCAGCAGTTCCCGGAGAGCGAGCGCGACGACCTCGACTTCTTCACCTTCCCCGAGATCAACCCCGCCTACGGCACCGACTCGATCGACGCTCCCATCGACGGCTACATGATCTCCGCCAAGGCCAAGAACGTCGACGGGGCCAAGGCGCTGCTCAAGCACTTCGCGCAGGCCGCCTCGCAGAACGCCGCCACCAAGCTGGACCCGGGCACGCTGGCCTCCAGCGCCAAGGCCGACGCCAGCGGCTACAGCGCGCTGCAGAAGCGCGGCGCCGAGCTGGTGTCCAAGGCGACGCACATCGCGCAGTTCCTCGACCGTGACACCCGGCCCGACTTCGCCTCCACGGTGATGATCCCCTCGTTGCAGTCGTTCGTCAGCAAGCCGGACGAGATCGACTCGTTGCTGTCGAGCATCGAGAAGCAGAAGGCCAACATCTTCCGCTGACGACAGTGAAGGCCCCCCATATGACAGTGAAGAGCCGTCGCTACTCCGCCCGGGACGTGACCATCCTGGTCATCGGGCTGGGGGTGGCCGTCATCGTCAACGTGGCCCTCATCTGGGGGCCGACGCTGGCCTCCGTGGGACTGTCCGGCACCGACTGGAACGGCATCGGGCCCATCGAATGGGTCGGCGGGCGCAACTACGCCGACCTGTCCGGTGAGTACCCGCCGTTCTGGTCGGCGGTGCGCAACAACGTGCTCTGGCTGGCCTTCCTGGGGCTGGTCGCGACGCCGTTCGGGCTGTTCTGCGCGGTGCTGCTGGACCGGCGGCTGCGGCTGTCGCGCGTCTACCAGAGCGCGCTGTACATGCCGGTGGTGCTGTCGCTCGCCGTCGTGGGCTTCATCGCGCAGCTCGTCTACTCCTCCGACTACGGCGTGCTGAACGCGGTGACCGGGCTGACCGTCGACTGGCTGGGCGACTCGTCGATCAACATCTGGGTGGTCATGGTGGCGGCGGCGTGGCGGCACGTCGGCTACGTCATGATCATCTACCTGGCGGGGTTGAAGGCCGTGGACCCGGCGCTGAAGGAGGCGGCGGCCATCGACGGGGCCAGCGAGCCGCAGGCGTTCTTCCGGGTGGTGTTCCCGAGCCTGCGCCCGGTCAACGTGATCGTGCTGGTCATCACGGTCATCGAGGCGCTGCGCGCGTTCGACATCGTCTACGCCATCAACAAGGGCAGGAACGGGCTGGAGCTGCTGTCCGTGCTGGTGACCGAGAACATCGTGGGCGAGGCCAGCCGGATCGGGTTCGGCTCGGCCATCGCGGTGATCCTGCTGGCGATCTCGCTGGGGTTCATCGTCACCTACCTGTCGCAGCTGTTCAGGGAGGAACGATGACGCTCACCGCCCCCGTCGAGACCCCGGAGGCCACGCGGCCGTCCCCGCCGGCGCGCCGCCCGGTGCGCCCGCTGCGGGTCCTGCTCCACGCCTTCCTCGTCCTGGTGGGGCTGGGCTGGCTGCTGCCGCTCGCGCTGGCCGTCTACGCCTCGCTCCGCCCGTACGAGGAGACCGCCCGCCTGGGCTACTTCTCGCTGCCCGAGCAGCTGACGCTCGGCTACTACGGGCAGGCGTGGAGCCAGGCGGAGCTGCCGCGCTACTACCTCAACACGCTGATCATCGTGGTGCCCGGCGTGCTGATCACGCTGCTGCTGGCCTCGTTCACGGCGTTCGCCATCGCGCGGCTGCGCATTCCGGGCCGCAAGGTGCTGCTGATCGTGTTCACCGCGGGCAACCTGCTGCCGCCGCAGGTGCTCATCACGCCGCTCTACACCATGTACGCGCTGGTCCCGCTGCCCGCCTGGCTGTCGGACTCGCAGTCGCTGTACGACTCCTACCTCGGGTTGATCCTCATCCACGTGGCGTTCCAGTTCGGGTTCTGCGTGTTCGTGATGGCGAACTTCATGCGCACGATCCCGGAGGAGATCAGCGAGGCGGCGCTGGTGGACGGTGCCGGATTGTGGCGGCGCTACTGGCAGCTGACGCTGCCGCTGTGCCGCCCGGTGCTGGCGGCGCTGTCCACGTTGCAGTTCACCTGGATGTACAACGACTTCCTGTGGGCGCTGGTGCTCATGTCGTCGGGCGACAAGCTGCCGGTCACCTCGGCGCTCAACAACCTGCGCGGCCAGTTCTTCACCGACTACAACCTGCTGGCTGCCGGGTCGGTGCTGGTGGCGCTGCCGACGCTGATCGTCTTCCAGCTCCTGCACAAGCAGTTCGTCTCCGGGCTGACGCTCGGCGCCACCAAGGGCTGAGGGCTTTCACAGGAGCGCGCTTTCACAGGAGGGAGCTTCACAGGAGGGAGCTTCACAGGAGGGCGTGGAAGCGGGCGGCGACCAGGTCCCAGGTCCACTCGCGGGCGATCCAGTCGCGGCCGCCCGCGCCGAGCTTCCGCGCCCGCTCCGGGTCACTGAGCAGCCCGATCAGCGCGGTGGCCACCTCGCCGGTGTCGGCGCCGTCGACGACGAGGCCGGTCTCGCCGTGCCGCACGGCGTCGGGCGCGCCGCCGGACGCTCCCGCGACGACCGGCAGGCCGCTGGCCGAGGCCTCCAGGAACACGATGCCGAGCCCCTCGACGTCGATCCCGCCGAGGCGGGTGCGGCACGGCATGGCGAACACGTCGGCCGCCGCGTAGTAGCCGGGCAGGTCGGCCGCGGGGACGGTGCCGGTGAAGCGGATCGACTCCTGTCCCCGGGCCAGCCTCCGCAGCCTCCGCAGGTCCGGGCCGCCGCCCACGAGCAGCAGCACCGCCCCGGGCACCGCCTCGCGCACCTCGGGCCAGGCCCTGATGAGCCGGTCCTGGCCCTTGCGCGGCACGAGCCTGGACACGCACGCCACCACCGGCCTGCCGGCGAGGCCGAGCCGGGCCTTGGCGACGCCGGGCTCGGCCTCCGGGTGGAACACGGCGGTGTCCACGCCGGGCGCGAGCCGTACGAGCTTGCCGGGCGGTATCGCGGTGGCCAGCCGGGCGCGCGTGTACTCGCCCAGGTAGGTGACCACGTCGGCGTGCTCGCCGATGCGTCGCAGCGCGGCGCGGAATCCCGGCGCGCCGGCCCAGGACGCCTCGTGGCCGTGGGTCAGCATGACGACGCGCCGCGCGCCCGCGGCGCGCAGCCGGGGTGCGAGCAGCCCGAGCGGGGCCGCC
>NZ_QNFZ01000751.1 GCF_003313395.1 Nonomuraea lactucae
CAGCCTGCCCCGGCCCGGGCGATGCCGCCGATGCACGGTCAGGCGCAGGTCGGGGGCCACGAGTCGCCGTTCGTGCCCGCGCCGCGACGGGTGATGGGCACGGAGCCGGCTCCCGCCCCGCTGCCGGGACCGGCAGGCGGGACGGAACTGACGGCCGTCCCGGAGCCGCTGCGCTGGGCGGGCACGTGGGTGGTGCCGGTACGCGGCGGCAAGGGCGCGTGGGGGCTGCGGCTGAGGCGCGCGGAGGCGTTCATCGCCGAGTGCCGGATGGACGGCGACGCCCTGCTGGTCTCCGGCGAGCTGGCCGACCCCGGCGACGGAGAGCCGGTGCTCAGGCTGGTACGCAGGAACGACGGCGAGGAGATGTACTTCCCGCTGGACCTGACACCGCCCCGGACCTCGGCGGAGCCCCGTGGCCCGGCCGTTCACGGCTTCCTGGCCCGGCTGCCCCTCGTGGACATCGACGAGCCCGTCGGCCGCGAATCGCGGTGGGAGGTCGTCATCGACCAGGGCCGGGCGATCCACCCTCTGGTGCGCGCCCTGGGACGGCCGGTGGTCACCGTCGCGGGCCGGCGCTTCCTGATCGACCGGAGCGACGACGGCGGCCTCCTGCTGGCCGAGCGCTGACGCCGCCGCGGGCCGAGCGCTGACGCCGCCGGGGAGGGCCGGACGCCGACGCCACCCGGACACCGACGCCCCCCGGACACCGACGCCCCCCGGACACCGACGCCACCAGGACGACTCAGGCGAGGATGGCCGTCAGGCACTCCACCACATGGTCCTGCTGGGTGTCCGTGAGGTCGGGGAAGAGCGGCAGCGACAGTTGCTCCGTGTAGTACGCCTCGGCCTCGGGGCAGAGCCCGCGCCGGTAGCCCAGGTCCTCGAAGACCGGGTGCCAGTAGGCGGGGATGTAGTTGACCTGCACCCCGATCCCCGCGCCCCGCATCCGCTCGTACACCTCGCGCCTGCGCCCGTCGCGCACCCTCACCGGGTACAGGTGCCAGCTCGGCTCGACGTACGGCCGCTGGGCGGGCAGGGTCAGCCCTGGCACGCCGGCGAGCAGGGTGCCGTAGCGGGCGACCAGCTCGGCCCGCCTGGCGCGGAACGCGGCGAGGCGGCGGAGCTGGCTGGCGCCGAGCGCGCACAGCACGTCGGGCAGCCGGTAGTTGAGCCCGAAGTGGTGGACCTCCTGGTGCCACCCGCCGTGGCCGGGGTCGCGCTGCTCGGCGGGGTCGCGCACGAGGCCGTGGTTGCGGAAGCGGGCCGCGAGCCTGAACCGCTCGCCGTCGGCGACCGCGACCGCGCCGCCCTCGGCGGTGGTCACCGTCTTGGTCGGGAAGAACGAGAACGTCGTCAGGTCGGCCGGCCGCCCCACCGGCAGGCCCTTGTAGGCCGAGCCGATGGAGTGGGCCGCGTCGGCGATGAGCGCCGCGCCGGCCCGCGAGGCGACCTCGCGCAGCTCGTCGTAGTCGGCGGGATGCCCGGCGTAGTCGACGGCGGTGACGGCCCGGGTGCGGTCGGAGACGGCCGCCGCCGCCGCGCCGGGGTCGAGGTTGCCCGTGTCGGGCTGGACGTCGGCGAAGACCACGCGCGCCCCGCGCAGGGCGGCCGTGGCGGCCGTCGCCACGAACGTCAGCGGCGAGGTGATCACCTCGTCCCCCGGCCCGATCCCGGCGGCCACGTAGGCGACGTGCAGGGCCGCGGTGCCCGAGGTGACCGCCAGGCAGGGCACGCCCCCTGTCCAGCGGGCCAGCTCGGCCTCGAACCGGCCGACCGCGGGCCCCGTGGTCAGCCAGTCGCCGCGCAGCACCTCGGCGACGGCCTCGACGTCCTCCTCGGTGATCGACTGCCGTCCGTAGGGGAGCATCAGACGCCGACCGCCACCATCGCGCGCAGTTCGTCGACCGACAGCCACCGGTCGTTGGTGTCGGAGCGGTAGGCGAACCCCTCGGGCAGCATCTTGCCGCCCTGCGGAGGCACGTAACCCCAGGTCGCGATCGTGGGCAGGACGATGTAGCGCTCGGCGAGCAGCAACGTCCGGCGTCCGTCGTCGGGGGCGATCATCTCCTCGTGCAGCTTCTCGCCCGGCCTGATGCCGATCTCGTGGACCGGGCTGCCGGGCGCGAGCGCCTCGGCCAGGTCGGTGATCCGCATGCTGGGGATGCGCGGCACGTAGAGCTCGCCGCCCCGCATGAGGTCGAACGACTCGACGACGAACCGGACCGCCTGGTCGAGGGTGATCCAGAACCGGGTCATCCGCTTGTCGGTGATCGGCAGGTCGCCGCCCTCCCCGGCCAGCCGCTGGAAGAACGGCACCACCGAGCCCCGGCTGCCCACGACGTTGCCGTAGCGCACCACGGCGAAGCGGGTGACGTGGCTGGCGGCGTAGTGGTTGGCCGACACGAACAGCTTGTCGGCGACCAGCTTCGTCGCGCCGTAGAGGTTGATCGGGCTGGAGGCCTTGTCGGTGGAGAGCGCGACGACCTTGCGCACGCCGCTGTCGATGGCGGCCTCGACGACGTTCTGCGAGCCGCCGACGTTGGTGCGGACGTACTCGAACGGGTTGTACTCGGCTGTGTCGACCTGCTTGAGCGCCGCGGCGTGCACCACGTGCTCGACCCCGTGCATGGCCCTGGCCAGCCGGTCCCTGTCGCGCACGTCGCCGATGAACCAGCGCAGCCGCCGGTCGTCGCCGAACTCCTGGCGCACCTCGTACTGCTTGAGCTCGTCGCGCGAGAACACCACCAGGCGCCGCACGTCGAGGCTGCCGAGGGCGTGGCGGATGAACGCCTTGCCGAAGGACCCCGTGCCTCCGGTGATCAGAATCGACGATCCACTGAGAATGCTCACGCGGGCCCCCTGAAATCGCGCTGACGCGCTGTAGTCGTCCGAGCTGGCCGGTAGCATAGCGCGACCGGTCAGCGACGCACTGTCACACGGGGGAATGGGGCTTCGGTGCGTATTGTCGGAATTGTTCAGGCGCGGATGGGGTCCACCCGCCTGCCGGGCAAGGTCCTGCGCGATCTTCGCGGCCGGTCCGTGCTGGGCTGGGTGGTGCGGGCCGTACGGCAGGCGGAGGCGGTCGACGACCTGGTGGTGGCCACCACGACCGAGGCGGACGACGACGCCGTCGTGGCGGAGTGCCGGAGGCTGGGGGTGCCGTGGCACCGGGGGCCGGTCGACGACGTGCTCACCAGGTTCATGGAGGCGCTGGAGGGGCATCCGGGCGACGCGGTGATGCGGTTCACGGCCGACTGCCCGCTGCTGGATCCCGCGGTGATCCGCGAGGCGGCGCTGGTCCACCGGGGGGTCCCCGGCCTCGACTACGTCAGCACGAGCCTGGCCCGCACGCTGCCGCGCGGCCTCGACGTCGAGATCGTGAGCCTGCCGGCGCTCCAGCGGGCCGACCGGCTGGCCGCCGCGCACCACCGCACCCATGTCACCTCCTACGTCTACTCGCACCCGGGCACGTCACGGCTGCTCGGCCTGGCCTACACCCCGGCGGCGTCCGACCTGCGGGTCACGCTCGACACGCCGGACGACTGGCGGCTCATCTCCCGGGTCGCCGGCGAGTTCGGCGACCGGTGCGTGCCCTACGCGACGCTGGTCGGCTGGCTGCGCGCCCGGCCGGAGGTCTGCCAGCTCAACGCGCACGTGGAGCAGAAAGCGCTGCAGGAGGCATGACGGGCCGGGTCGGCGTGCGCTGCGACGCGGGGGGCGCGTGCGGGGTCGGCCACCTGGTGCGCTGCGTCGCGCTGGCCGAGGAGCTGACCGGTCGCGGGGTCGAGGTGTGCTTCATGGGCGACCTGGCAGGCTCGGCGTGGGCCCGGGCCCAGCTGCTGGAGCGGAGCCTGCCGCTGGTGCCGGCCCCCGAGCGGCCCGAGCGGCTGGCGGGCCTGGTGCGCGACCTCCGGCTCGACGCGGTCGTGCTCGACTCGTACGAGCTGCCTCCCGGCACGGGCGCGGCGGTCCGGACGGCCGGCGCGGCGGTGCTCGCCATCGTCGACGGCGACCCGCTCGGGCAGGAGGCCGACCTCTATCTCGACCAGAACCTCGGCGCGGAGCTGCGGCCCTTCCCACTGCTCGCGCGGCGGCTGGCGGGCGCGAGCTACGTGCTCCTGCGCGACAGCGTCCGCCGCCTCCACCGCACGGCCGGCGGGCGGCGGCCCGTGCCGCGGGTGCTCTGCTTCTTCGGCGGCAC
>NZ_QNFZ01000753.1 GCF_003313395.1 Nonomuraea lactucae
CCACGGGCTGGACGGGCCCTCCCGCGGGCCCTCCCCCCGCGGGCCCTCCCCCCGCGGGCCCTCCCGCGGGCACTCCCGCCGGGACTCCGGCGCTCTTGTCGCCCAGCAGCCGCAGCAGCGCGACGTACGTGGTCGGCCGCTGCGCGACCAGCTTGGCCAGGCAGGACAGCACGACACCGCGCAGCGGCTCGGCCAGCGCCCCGAGCTCCGGCTGGGCGCTCTTGACGCTCTGCGCGTCGTGCCCGAACGGCGGCTGCCCGGTGGCGGCGAACGTCACGACCGAGGCCCACGAGAAGACGTCCGTGTACGCGTCGAACGGCTCGCCGTTCACCTGCTCGGGCGAGCGGAACCCGATCTCGCCCACCGGCTCCCCGACCGCGACGTCGGTGACCCGCGGCCCGTCCGCGCTCATGATCACGTTGTGCGGGGTGAGACCCCCGTGGGTCAGCCCCGCGAGGTGGATCGGGGTCAGCGCGGTGAGCACTCCGACCGCGACGCGTTCGAGCGCGTCGCCGGACAGCGGCCCGTCGGCCCGCACCAGCTCGGCGAGGCTCTGCCCCTCGATGTGCTCCCTGACGACGTACGGCCGCCCCTCCCAGACGCCGGTGTCGATCACCCGCGCGACGTAGGAGCTCGAAACCCGCTGGCCGGCCTTCAGACGCCGGGCCGCCTCCGCAGGGTCCGGAACCTCGGGCAGCAGCTTGATGGCGCGCGGCGTCCCGTCGTCGCCCTCGCGGCCGAGATAGACGACGCCGCGCGGGCCTTCGCCGAGCCGTCCGAGAACTGTGTAGACGCCTAACTGTTCAGGGTCACGCGGATGCAAGGAGTCCATGGGCACCCTTTCAGTGACAAATCATGACTCAGGGTTGATTGAACCAAATCTGCCACAGCTGAATCAGGCGTTTCAGGGCTGCCTGACCGACCTTCACCACATCGCAACCGTCAGTCCTGTCGGCCCGCCCGCCACCCCCGGCGCCTGCCGAGCGGCACCACCATCCGCGCGACCACCCCCACGCCCACGAGGGCGAGCGCGGCGGCCCCCACGGTCAGCGCCACGTCGATCGCGTGCTGGTCCGCCTCGGGCCGCTTGGCCACCACGCCCTCCGGCAGCGGGGGCGGCAGCGGCGGCGCCACCGCCACCTGCTCGGACGGCAGGACCGCGGTGACCGCGAGCAGGGGGTTCACCATGCCCGCGCCGGTGCCGTCGCCGAGCGCACCGTCGGCGGTCTTCTCGATGCGCCGCCGTACCTGGTCGCCGCTCAGGCGCGGATACCTCGACCGCACCAGCGCGGCGACGCCCGCCACGTACGGCGCGGCGAAGCTCGTGCCCTCCAGGTCGCCGCGGAACGAGCGGCCGGTCCACGTGCTGGTGATCTTCTCGCCGGGGGCCACCACGCCGACCCGGGACCCGACGTTCGAGAAGTCCGACAGCCGGCCGTCCTCGGTGGCGGAGCCGACCGACAGCACCCCCTCGTACGCGGCGGGGAAGGCAGGCGAGGAGACGCCGCCCTTGTCCACGTTCCCGGCCGCCGCCACGATGACGATGTCGCGCGACAGCGCGTAGTCGACCGCCGCCTTCAGGTCCGGCTGGTCGCTCGCCTGCACGGACACGTTGATGACGCCGGCGCCGGCCTCGGCGGCCTTGACGATCGCGTCCGCCAGCTTGGCGACGTCGCCGTCCTGCTCGTTGGTCTGCTTGTACGAGATCAGCCGCGCGGCCGGCGCGACCCCGTGGAAGGGCACGCCCCGGAGGTAGCGGCCGGCGATGATGCCCGCGGTCGCGGTGCCGTGCCCCATGCAGTCGCGATGCCCCGTACGGGTGAGATCGACCTGCTTGACCACCGCCCCGGCCAGCGACGGGTGCTTGAGGTCCAGGCCGCTGTCGATGACCGCGACGGTGACGCCCTCGCCGCGCGTCACCTTCCACACGCTCCGCGCGTCCAGCCGGCGCTGCGCCCACGACTCGGCGACCTGCATCGACCCCTTCTCCGGGTTGCACCGGACGGGCTGCGCCCAGGCGGCGCCGGGTACGGCCGCGGCCCCGGCGGCCAGCGCGCCGGCCAGGAGCAACCGTTGGATCATGACCGAGAAGCATATATTGTCCCGGTATCGCGTCCGGGCAACACGGCGAAACGCACCGCGGCAGCAGAAAAGCCCCGGCGCCGGAACGTGAGAGTCCGCCGGGGCCTTGCCGCGAGATGTGGCTAACGCGTCGCGGACTCGATGTTGCCCCGGTAGGTGTTGATGACCCGGGCCGCCTCCTGCAGTTCCTCGGTCATCCGCTGGAAGGCGGTCCGGTAGTTCTGCCAGGCGCCCTGGAAGCGGTCGGCCCCGGGGCCGGTCCAGGCCGTGCCGACCTTCGCCGCCTCGCGGTCGAGCGCGGTCATCGTGCCGCGCACCGCCTCCGACTGCTGCGTGAACTGCGTTGCCATCTGCTGCATTTCGACGGGGTCGCCACCGAGCAGGCTCTGGCCCATGCATACCTCCTGGATCGTCGTGACAGCACGCTCACCCTAGGCGCGCGGTGCGGTCATCGCCCCCGGTTATGCCGAGCGGCTATGGTCTTCCAGAGGATCATTCGGTTCTACCGTGCATCCCTCCCAGGCGCGGGGTCGCGGCGCCCCACCCAGGGCCGCTGCGGAGCAGGCGACAGCGAGCACTTACACTCCGTTGAGTGCCCGTCGAGGAAGGACGAACGTCGGTGCGGAAGGTTCTGATCGCCAATCGAGGCGAGATCGCGGTACGAGTGGCTCGCGCGTGCAAGGACGCCGGCATCGCCAGCGTGGCCGTCTACTCCGACGAGGACCTCGACTCGCTGCACGCGCGGGTGGCCGACGAGGCGTACGCGCTGGGCGGCCGGTCGGCCGGTGAGACCTATCTGGACGTCGGCAAGCTGCTGGACGTCGCGGCGCGGTCGGGCGCGGACGCGGTGCACCCGGGATACGGGTTCCTGGCCGAGAACGCCGGATTCGCGCAGGCGGTGCTCGACGCGGGGCTGGTGTGGATCGGGCCGCCGCCCGCGGCGATCGCCGCGCTGGGCGACAAGGTGCGGGCCAGGCACATCGCGCAGAAGGTGGGCGCGCCGCTGGTGGCCGGCACGAAGGACCCGGTGTCGGGGGTCGACGAGGTCGTGGCGTTCGCCGAGGAGCACGGCCTGCCCATCGCGATCAAGGCCGCCTACGGCGGGGGCGGGCGGGGGATCAAGGTCGCCCGCGCGCTGGGAGAGGTCGCCGAGCTGTACGAGTCGGCGGTGCGCGAGGCCGTGGCCGCCTTCGGGCGCGGCGAGTGCTTCGTGGAGCGCTACTTGGACCGGCCCCGGCACGTGGAGACCCAGTGCCTGGCCGACACGCACGGCAACGTGGTGGTGGTCAGCACCCGCGACTGCTCGTTGCAGCGGCGCCACCAGAAGCTGGTGGAGGAGGCGCCCGCGCCGTTCCTCAGCCCGGAGCAGATCGAGCTCCTCTACTCCAGCTCGAAGGCGATCCTGCGCGAGGCCGGATACGTGGGCGCTGGCACGTGCGAGTTCCTCGTGGGCGAGGACGGCACGATCTCCTTCCTCGAGGTCAACACCCGTCTGCAGGTGGAGCACCCGGTGAGCGAGGAGGTGACGGGCATCGACCTGGTGCGGGAGATGTTCCGCGTCGCCGCAGGTGAGCCGCTCGGCTACGACGATCCGCAGGTGCGCGGGCACTCGATCGAGTTCCGCCTCAACGCCGAGGACGCGGGCCGGGGCTTCCTGCCCGCGCCCGGCCGGTTGAGCCTGTGGCGGCCGCCGTCGGGGCCCGGCGTGCGGCTGGACGCCGGCTACGAGGCGGGGATGACGGTGCCACAGTCGTTCGACTCGCTGGTGGCCAAGCTGATCGTGACCGGCCGCACCCGCGCCGAGGCGCTGGAGCGCTCACGGCGGGCGCTGGCCGAGTTCGAGGTGGGCGGGATGCCGACCGTGCTGCCCTTCCACCGGGCGGTGGTGGCGGATCCGGCGTTCACCTCCGACCCCTTCAGGGTGCACACCCGCTGGATCGAGACCGAGTTCGACAACTCCATCGAGCCGTACACCGGAGACGGGGGCGAGCCCGAGGACGAGCCGGCTCGCGAGACGGTGACGGTCGAGGTGGGCGGCAAGCGCCTGGAGGTCGTCCTGCCTGCCGGCCTCGGCGCCACCGGCCTGTCCGGTGGCGGCGCGACCGCGGGCGGGCGCAAGCCCAGGCGCGG
>NZ_QNFZ01000754.1 GCF_003313395.1 Nonomuraea lactucae
CCCGCCAGGCCCGCTTCCGCGGCCTCGGCGTCCAGCCCCCGCGCGGCTAGCGTCCGGCCTGCGCGGGGCCGGCGTCCGGCCTCCGCACGGTCAGCGGCGTCGACGACCGGCGGGCGTCATGGGACGGGGACGCGCTCGACCCGGATGGAGACGACCTCCTCGCGGGGCACCACGACCTCGTAGGCGCCGTGGTCGACCATCCAGTAGCCCAGCGCCTCGGCCTTCATGCCGCTGTGGCCCAGGTAGGCGATGTGCAGCCCGTCGTCGTCCTCGTCGAGGACGACGCACGGCTCGCCGCCGAACGAGCCCACGGTGCGGATCAGCACCAGCCACTCCAGCTCCTCGCGCCGGACCGGACGCCGCCAGTAGCCCGACGCCGCCTCGAAGCCGTCGAGCTCCTCCTCGCTGAACAGCACCACCTGGTCGCTCTCGGGCCCCAGCGCGGCGGGCAGCGTGCGGTCGCCGTACCGGGCGACGAAGCCGGAGGCCACGGGCGTGAGCTCGTCGTTCATGGGGCCGGCCGCCAGGTCAGCCCGTCGTAGGCGGCGAACGGCCGCTCGCCCTCCTCGCTGACGTGCACGATCTCGGCGCCCGCCGGAATCGGCATGGGCACCGTGTGGAACTGCGGCACGACGTGGTGGGTCGAGCTGGTGAACCCGTTTCCGGCGAACGGCGGCACGTCGCTCCAGTCACCGCCCATGTGCGGCCCGTACGGCACCACGTAGGTGTCGACGTCGCGGGCGTACCAGCGCATGACGTAGAGCTCCGGCACCTCCGCGGTCAGCTCGGAGCCGTCGAACGACAGGTCGAGCCCGAAGTAGAGATCCCTGGGCGTGGTCAGCAGCGAGCAGTCCTGAACCCGGTAGACGTAGCCGGAGACCACCGTGCGCTTGCCCGACAGGTAGGGCACGAGCAGACGCGGCGGGACGACCTTCTGCATCTGCGTTCGGCTCACTCCTCCACTTTACGATCTGTTGACTCCCAGCACGCGATGTTCGAGGCAGGGCAGAGTGGCGCGGGCGGCCGCGGTCGCCTCCGCGTCGAGCTCCACCACCTGGACGCCGGGGGCGGTGCCCAGGTCGGCACGGACCACCCCGAGCGGGTCGACCAGCATGCTGCGGCCCACGCCGAAACCGTCGTCCGACTCGGCCGGGTTGGGGGCCTGGCCGACGGCGGCGGTCCACATCGTGTTCTCCAGCGCGCGCGCCCGTACCAGGGTGATCCAGTGATCCTCCTTCAGAGGCCCCGACCCCCACGCGGCGATCACCGCGAACAGCTCCGCGCCCCGGTCGACCAGGGCCCGCGTCAGTTCGGGGAAGCGCACGTCGTAGCAGGTGATCAGGCCGACGCGGAGCCCGGCCAGCTCGACCACCGCGGGCTCGCTCCCGGGCGCGACCAGCTCCGACTCCTTCGCGCCGAACGAGTCGAACAGGTGGATCTTCCGGTACGCCGCCTTCAGCTCGCCGGAGGCGTCGAGCGCCACGGCCGTGTTGTGGACGCGCCCCGGCCTGTCGCCCGGCTCGAACGTCCCGGCGATCACCGCCGTGCCGTGCTCGCGGGCCGCCTCGGCCACGCCCGACAGGAACGGCCCGTCCAGCGGCTCGGCCAGCTCGGTGATGCGCCTGCCGTAGCGGGTGAGCGTCGCCTCGGGGAAGATCGCCAGGTCGGCCCCGGCGGCCCGGGCGAGCGCCTCGCGGACCTTCTTGAGGTTGGCGGACGGGTCAGGAGAGACCGGGATCTGGCAGAGGGCGATTGTGGTCACGGCCCGACTCTAACCGGTTGGGGACCAGTCGAAACCAGGTCAGGCACCTCCAGATCCACTCCAGGGGCCCGTACCGGAACCTCGACAGCCACCACCGGCTGAACAGCGCCTGCGACGCCACGGTCACCGCCGCCACCGCGAGGACGGACCAGCGGCTGGGGTCGCGGTCCACCAGCGCGTCGGTGAGCACGATCACGACCGTGCCGGAGACGTAGTTGGTCAGCGCCATCCTGCCGAGCGGCTCCAGCACGGCCGACAGCGCCGCCGAGAGTCGCGCCGGCGGTCCGGCCGGCCGCTGCGGCGTCCCGCGCGTACGCAGGAGCAGCAGCATCCCGGTGACGTAGGCGGCGGCCCCGGCCAGCGCGGCCAGGCTGTAGACGGTCCAGTCGCGCGTGACCACCCAGGCGGGGGTCAGCAGCGCCGACGCCAGGGCGCTCACCGCGAACCCCGGCCACAGCAGCCGCGCGGGGGGCCGCAGCTCCATCACCGCCATGCCCAGCAGGAACAGCCCGGGGATGAGCAGCGTGCCGCCGCCCTGCCACACCGCCCACGCGATCGCCGCCACCGCCAGGAACAGCACCGGCAGCCCGCCGGTGAGGAACGACGCGGGCATCAGCACCGCCAGGCCGTAGAAGGCGTAGTCGGTCAGCACCTCGCCCTCGTAGAAGGCGTGCTGGGCGATCCCGAAGCAGAACAGCCAGAACAGCCTCGGCAGCAGCACCCACCGGCCGGCCCGGCGCAGGAACAGCACGAAGCTGATGCCGAACAGCAGCGAGAAGATCGGATAGAAGCGGCTCTGGAACAGCGCTTCAACCGCCCAGTCGATCCCGGTGCGCGGGACGTGCCTCGCGTGCGGCGCGTGCTGCCAGGTGTTGACCAGCATGATCCCGCTCACCGCGAAACCGCGGAGGGCGTCGAGCTCGCGAACGCGTGTCACGGGAACCAGGAAACCCACCCTATGAGGAAACCCCTATGAGGAAACCGGCGCCCGGCGGTGCCGGGTGATCAGGGGACGAGCCTAATAGTCTGGGCCTGTGACTGAACCACTTGTTGCGCGGATGCGGGCGTTCGGCACCACGATCTTCGCGGAGATGAGCGCGCTCGCCGTACGGACCGGTTCGATCAATCTGGGGCAGGGCTTCCCCGACACCGACGGCCCGGAGGCGATGCTGGAGCAGGCGGTGCGGGCGATCAGGTCCGGCGCCAACCAGTATCCGCCCGGTCCCGGCGTGCCCGAGCTGCGGCGGGCCGTCTCCGAGCACCGGACCGCCCACTACGGGCTCGATTACTCACCCGACGGCGAGATCCTGGTGACCGTGGGCGCCACCGAGGCCATCGCGGCCACCGTGCTCGCGCTGTGCGAGCCGGGCGACGAGGTGATCGCGTTCGAGCCCTACTACGACTCCTACGCCGCCTCGATCGCGCTGGCGCAGGCGAGGCTGGTGGCGGTGACGCTGCGCCCGATGGCCGGGCGGTTCACGTTCGACCCGGCCGAGCTGCGGGCGGCCGTCACGCCGAGGACCCGGGCGATCCTGGTCAACTCACCTCATAACCCGACGGGCACGGTCTTCACCCGCGACGAGCTGGCCGCCATCGCGGAGGTGTGCAAGGAGCGCGGGATCATCGCGATCACCGACGAGGTGTACGAGCACCTGACGTTCGACGGGGTCGAGCACGTGCCGCTGGCCACCCTGCCAGGCATGCGCGAGCGCACCGTGATGATCTCCTCGGCGGGCAAGACGTTCTCCGTCACCGGCTGGAAGACCGGCTGGGTGTGCGCGCCGCCCGCGCTGGCCGGGGCCGTGGCGACGGTCAAGCAGTTCG
Source organism: Nonomuraea lactucae (assembly GCF_003313395.1). Lineage (GTDB taxonomy): Bacteria > Actinomycetota > Actinomycetes > Streptosporangiales > Streptosporangiaceae > Nonomuraea > Nonomuraea lactucae. The sequence continues at coordinate 3,587 of NZ_QNFZ01000754.1, forward strand.
TCACCTTCACCGCGGGCGCGCCCTGGCAGCTCGCGGTCGCCTACGCCCTGCGCCACGAGCTCGGGTGGGTGGCCGGGCTGCGCGCGCAACTGCAGGACAAGCGCGACCGGCTCATGGAGGGGCTGGCCGCGGCCGGGTTCGAGGTGCTCCGGCCCGCGGGCACCTACTTCGTGCAGACCGACATCCGGCCGCTCGGCTTCTCCGACGGGCTGGAGCTGACCCGCCGGCTGCCGGAGCTCGCCGGGGTGGTCGCCATCCCGACCCAGGTGTTCTACGACCACGCCGAGCGCGGGAGGCACTTCGTCAGGTTCGCGTTCTGCAAGAAGGACGAGGTCATCGACGAGGCCGTGGCCAGGCTCAAGCGGCTGTCCGGCTAACCCCGCTTCGGAGGGTCCGGAGCGTCGAGCTTGCGGCTCTGCGGTGCGTCCGGCTTCCGGCCTTGTGGTGCGTCCGGGTTCCGGCCTTGTGGTGCGTCGAGCTTGCGGCGTTCCGGCGCGTCGAGCGGCGCCAGGGCGGCGCCCGCCTCCTCGCGGGCGGCGCCCGTGGCGAGCAGCAGGTCCACCACGATCGACCGCAGCTGCGCCACGATCACGTCGGCCGAGAACCCCAGCCGCTCGGGCCGCTGCCGCGCGGCCACGGCC
>NZ_QNFZ01000756.1 GCF_003313395.1 Nonomuraea lactucae
CGCGGGCCTGGGCGAGGCCGCTCAGCGACCACGGGACGGCGAGCCACCCGGCCCACGCCAGCATGACGACGACCGGCACGTCTCCCAGCCTCGCCAGGCGGGACAGCGCCCCTGACGGCCTGCGCGGGCGGCCGTCGCCGCTGTCCGCGTGGTCGCTCACCATCCCTCACCGCCCGGCCTCGTCTGGCCCGATCCTAGCCAGTTTCCCGGCCCGGGACGGTCAGGAGGCCGGTCAGGGACGGCCGGGCCGGAGAGAGGAGGAGGCCGGAAGGGCGAGGGGAAGGGAGGGGACGGAAGTGCCGGAGGTCAGCCAGCGGAGCGGGTTGTCGTGCGTGATCAGCCGGATGGTGTCGTCGCTCACCCCCGCCTCGCGCAGGAGCGGCAGCACTGACCGGAACAGCAGCCCGTAGCCCCGGCCGCCGTACTTCCTCACCTGCTCGATCCGGCTCAGACCGGTGCTGAGCAGCAGCCGGTCGGCGTGGCCCTCCTCGATGAGGCCGAACGCGACCCTGGCGGCCTGCTGCGCGCCGGCGCCGAACGCGGTCAGGCTCACGTACGCGCCCGCCTCGGCGATCTTGCGGGCGGTGGGCACGTCCGCTCCCGCGTAGCCGATGCTCAGCCGCGAGCCGTGCAGCCCCTGCCCGAGGAGGATCTCCAGCATGCCCAGGCAGTCGCGGCCGTAGGTGGCGACCGGAAGGCGGCTGGCGATCGAGGCGCGGGCGGCGGCGACGAGCGCGCGCTCCTCGGCGGGCGTCGGGGTGGCGCCCCAGCAGCCGATCTCGCCGATCACGCCGGGGAAGACGCCGGTGCCGTCGAGGCCGTCCGTGATCTCGCGCATCAGCATCTTGGTCAGCGTGTCCACGTCGGCGTCTCGGCTCTGCGCGAACGGCTCGGTGAACAGGCCGGTCCCGGCGATCACCGGCACCCGCCCGGCGGCGGCGATGCGGGCCAGCGCGTCCGCGTCGCGGCCCATGCCCACGCAGGTCAGGTCGACCACCAGCTCGACCTGGTCGGACTGGCGCAGCCCGTGGAGCTCGGCGGTGACGGTGTGCTCCTCGTCGAGCCAGCGGTACGGGTCGGAGGCGATTCCGGCCCCCCAGCGCGTGTCGGTGCGCAGGTGCTCGTGCGGGAGAACGGCACCGTCGATCGAGGCCGCGCGGACGGGGCCGGTGACGGTGCGAAGCATGACCTCGGGCATAGGAGACATTAACCGATAGCTATAGCAACGTGCAGATTTGCCCCTCAGATTTTACTTTTGGCCCGGTTTAGTGGTCATTGTGCATCTGGTCGCTTGCGTCCGGCGAGCGGGCCTTATCCTGGGGGGCACACCGACCGTGCGGGGGAACAGTGGCGATCCAAGACTCCGACACCGGGGACGCCGACGTGGTCAAGGACAGGGCCGCTGACCGCTCCGGCATTCCCGAGCGCCGCTCCGGCCTGCACGGCTGGCTGGACGGCATCAGGTCCACCCGTACGGGCGCGCTCACCCTCAAGATCGTGATCGGCGTGATCGGCGCGGTCATGGTGGTCGGCGGGCTCATCATGGTGCCGTTCCCGGGGCCGGGGTGGCTCGTCGTGTTCGCCGGGCTGGCGGTGCTGGCCACCGAGTTCCACTGGGCGCACCGGCTGCTGGAGCTCGGCAAGCGCCTGCTGCACTCCTGGACCGAGTGGTACAAGCGGCAGGGCTGGACCGTGCGCGTCATCGTGCTGATCGTCACGGTGGCCGCGGCGAGCGTGATCGTGTACTTCGGCATGCGAACGCTCGGCATCGACCTGCTGATGTACGCCCAGCGCTTCATCCAGTTCTAGGCGGGCGGTTCCAGGCGGGCCATACCCGGTGGCTATCGCCCGGGATATCTCCACGACGAATGTCTATTCTGCGGGCGTGATCGCCCATATCGCCGTCGCGCTGTCCCTGACACTCTTCACCCCTTCCGCCGCGGCGGACGCGCTGCCCCTCCCGGGCGTCGGGGTGACCTACTCCGAACGGGCCGGCGACCCGGTTCGGCTCAGCGCGTACGGGCTGGGAACGCGGAGCACGTACCTCAGGGCGCGCGGCGGGGCCACGTTCGTCAGGCAGCGGGCCCTGTCCGAGGCCGCGGTCTCACCCGACGCCCGGACCGTGGCGGGGGTGCCGGCCGCCTACCGCGACGGCCACGACGCGCTGCACCTCACCGACCGGGCCACGGGTGCCACCAGACGGGTCCGTACCGTCAGGAAGCCGCTCACCGCCTCGTACGTCTCCTGGTCCCGCGACAGCCGGAAGGTGGCGCTGACCGTCGAGCGGAAGGCGGCTGGGCGATGGCGCGCGGCCGGGTTCACCGTGGTGGACGTCGCGGCGGGCACGGCCCGCACGGTTCTGCTCAGTGGCCTCGACCCGAGCGCGGGCTTCTGGTGGACCCCGGCGGGCGACCTGATCGCGAGGTACGGCGACGGGCTGCGCGCCTACCGGGCGAGCGACGGCGCGGTCCTCAGCACCCACGCCGGCATCGGCAGGCCGACCGGGCCCGAGGACTCGTACTCGCCGTCGGGCGGGCGCCTGGCCCTGTGGTGCCCGCCGCGCTTCGCCGAGAGGCTGTGCGTGGCCGACCCGGCGACGGGGCGGATCTCGCGGCGGGTGGCGATCAGACCGGAGGCGGTGTTCGGGTGGTGGGACGAGAACCACGTCATCGCGGTCCTGGCCCACCAGGGCGGCCATCGGCTCGCGGTCGTCGACCTGAACGGCCGGACGCGGCGCGCGCTCGCCGCCATCCCGGCCGGGACGTGGACGGCACGGCTCTGGCTGGGCTTCACCCGCGGCTGACGTCTCACCGCCTTCGGGGGCGGCCCCGGAGGTCAGAGGTCAGAGGTAGAGGCCGGTGCCGTGGTCGGTCTCCTGCGTGGCGACCGCGTGCAGGTCGCGCTCGCGCATCACGAGATAGACCTGCGCGTGCAGCTCCACCTCGAACTGGTCCTCGGGGTTGAGCAGCACCTTGTCGCCCACCTTGACCGAGCGCACGTTGGAGCCGACGCCGCAGACCTCGCCCCAGGCGAGCCGGTTGGCCATCTTGACCGTCGCCGGGATGACGATCCCCGAGCCGCTCCGCCGCTCCTCGGCCTGCTGCTCCAGCCGGAGCATCACCCGGTCGTGCAGCATCTGAATCTCGAACTTGGGCTCTACCACGGGCCAAGTTTACTTTCAGTCGAGAGGCCGTAGCCCTGCCGTCGCCGTTTCAGGCACTCTTGTCAGATCGTCGTCGTGGGGGCGCGGCGGCGGGCCTCCGGGACGATGAGCGGGGTGCCCGTCTGCGGGTCCGGGATGATCTCGCAGCGCAGGTCGAAGACCCGCTCCACCAGCTCCGGCGTGACGGTCGCCGCCGGTTCGCCCTCGGCCACGATCCGCCCGCCGCGCATGACGATCAGGTGGGTGGCGTAGCGGCACGCCTGGTTGAGGTCGTGCAGCACCGCCACCATCGTGCGGCCCGACTCGTGCAGGTCGGCGCACAGGTCCAGCACCTCGATCTGGTGGGAGATGTCGAGGAACGTCGTCGGCTCGTCCAGCAGCAGGATCGGCGTCTCCTGCGCCAGTGCCATCGCCAGCCACACCCGCTGCCGCTGCCCGCCCGACAGCTCGTCCACGATCCGGTCCGCCAATTCGGCCACGTCGGTGGCGCGCATCGCCTCGGCGACCGCGGCTTCGTCGGCGCGCGACCACTGCCGCATCAGCCGCTGGTGCGGGTAGCGGCCGCGCGCCACCAGGTCGGCCACGGTGACGCCCTCGGGGACGATCGAGCTCTGCGGCAGCAGCCCGAGCCGCCGCGCCACCTCCTTCGACGGGAGCGAGGTGATCAGGCCGCCGTCCAGGTGGACGGCGCCCTTCCTGGGCTTGAGCATCCTGGCCAGGGCACGCAGGAGCGTGGACTTGCCGCAGGCGTTCGGGCCGATGATCACGGTGAACGACTCGTCGGGGATCACCACGTCCAGGTCCGCGGCCACGACCCGCCGGTCGTAGGCGAGGGTGAGGTCGCTCCCGGTCAGGCGGCCGGGGCGAGGGGCGGGCCGGGACATCAGTGGCGGTCCTTCCGCAGGAGCAGGGCGAGGTAGACGCCGCCGATCGCGGCGGTGACCACGCCGACGGGCAACTGCACGGGCGCGAGCACCCGCTGGGCGGCCAGGTCGGCCAGGGTGAGCAGCACGGCGCCCACGAGCGCCGAGGCGCCCAGCGTGACGCCGGGCGAGCGGGTCAGCCGCCGGGCCAGCTGCGGGGACGCCAGCGCGACGA
>NZ_QNFZ01000755.1 GCF_003313395.1 Nonomuraea lactucae
GCCAGGTGTCGCGCTCGGCCGGGCCGCTGGCCCACCAGGCGAGCTGGGCGGCGTGCCCGGCCTGGGCCATCGCCTTGCCCGCGGACATGGCCAGGTCCGGGTTGGCCCACAGGACCGGCGAGCCGTCCTCCCCCGCGAGGGGGGAGGTGTCGGTCAGCTCGGTGCCGGACACCTGCAGGCGCGCGAGGTCGCGCGGCCAGTCGTCGAGCGGCACGGGCGGATGGACGCGCACCTCGGCCGTGCGGTGCTCGACCGTGCGGCCGGGCAGCGCGACCGCCCGCCGCCACTCGGCGCCCCTGGCGCGGCGCACCACCTTGCGGATCCTGCCGGTGGACTCCCAGGCATGGACCTCGCCGGCCCACTCCGCCGGGTCGTCGAGCAGGCTCAGCACGGCCATGGCGGCCGCCTCCAGGGCGTCTGTGCGCTCGGGCGGTGCCGCCCTCTCGATCCTGACGACCAGCGGCAGGACCATCAGCTCGGTGTCGTTCATCGCCCTCCAGCATGCCCGATGGCCAGCGACATGCCGGCGGCGAGCAGGCAGAGCAGGCCGGAGCCGTACCAGGCGAGGTCGTAGGCGCCCAGGTGGTCGCGGGTCAGTGCCGCGCCGACGGCCGCGAACGCGGCGCCCACCTGGTGGGCGCCGAACACCCAGCCGAACACGACGGCCCCGTCCGCGCCGTAGATCCTGCGGCACAGCGCCACGGTCGGCGGCACGGTCGCCACCCAGTCGAGCCCGTAGAACACGATGAAGATCAGCATGCTGGGCTCGGCGGTGGCCGCGAACAGGCCCGGCAGGATCATCAGCGACAGCCCGCGCAGCCCGTAGTAGACCCCGAGCAGCACCTTCGGGTCCATCCTGTCGCTGAGCCAGCCGGACGCGATCGTGCCCGCGATGTCGAAGATCCCGATGATGGCGAGCAGCCCGGCGGCGGTCGGCTCGGCCATGCCGTGGTCGTGCGCCGCGGGGATGAAGTGGGTGCCGACCAGGCCGTTCGTGCTGGCGCCGCAGATGGCGAAGCCGCCCGCGAGAAACCAGAACGGGCGGGTCCCGGCCGCCGAGCGCAGCACGCTCAGCGCCCTGACGGCCGCGTTCCCGGTGGCGGGCACGGGGCGGGTGGCGCCCGGCTCGGCGCCGAGGGCGGTCAGGCCCACGTCCTCGGGACTGTCGCGCAGCAGCCACCACACGAAAGGCACCACGGCCAGGGCCGCACCGGCCACGGTCAAGGAGGCCACCCGCCAGCCGGGGCCCGCGGCGAGCCAGGCCAGCACGGGCAGGAAGATCAGCTGCCCGGTGGCGCCCGCCGCGGTGAGCACGCCGGTGACCAGGCCGCGGTGCCGTACGAACCAGCGATCGGTCACCGTCGCCACGAACACGAGCGCCATCGAGCCCGTGCCCAGGCCGACCAGCACGCCCCACAGCAGGAGCAACTGCCAGCTCGCGGTCATCAGGACGGTCAGCCCGCTGCCCGCGGCGACCAGGAGGAGGGCCGCGGCGACCACGCGGCGCATGCCGAAGCGGTCCATCAGGGCGGCGGCGAAGGGGGCGGTGAGCCCGTAGAGCACGAGATTGACCGACACGGCGAGGGAGATCGTGCCCTTGGTCCAGCCGAACTCCTCCTGCAGCGGGGTGATCAGCACGCCGGGGGTGGCCCGGAACCCGGCCGCGCCGAGGATGGCCACGAACGCGACGGCCGCCACGAACCAGGCACGGTGCAGCCGCCGCGCGCGCACAGGGGTGGTCAAGGTCATGGGCCTCATCCTGCGGGCCGGCGCCGACGCCCCGCGAGTGGCCCGGAAGCCATTATGTGAAAGAATCAGGCCATGGCGCACAGGATCGCGGTTCTCGTCCTCGACCACTTCGCCCCGCTCGACCTGGGCGTGCCGGGGCAGGTGTTCTGGTCGGCGGAGTCGCCGACCGGCGAGAAGCTGTACGAGGTGGTGACGTGCTCGCCCGGGCGCCGGCCGGTGCGCTGCTCGGCCGGCTACGCCGTGCTGCCCGACCACGACCTCGACGTGCTCGACACGGCCGACACGGTGCTGGTGCCCGGCATCCACGCCGGGCGGCCCATGAAGGACGGCACGGTGCCCGGCCCGGTCCGCGACGCGCTCCAGGGGAGGGACCGGGTCATGTCGATCTGCACGGGCGCGTTCGTGCTGGCCGCCGCGGGGTTGCTGGACGGGCGGCCCGCCACCACGCACTGGCGCGACGCGACCCGCTTCGCCACGCTGTTCCCGCAGGTGAAGCTGGACCCGTCGGTGCTGTTCATCGACGACGGCGACGTGCTCACCTCGGCCGGCGTGGCCGCGGGGCTCGACCTGTGCCTGCACGTGATCAGGCGCGACCACGGCAGCGAGGTGGCCAACCGCGCGGCGCGCCGCTGCGTCATGCCGCCGTGGCGCGACGGCGGGCAGGCGCAGTACATCGAGCGCCCGCTCCCCGACCCGGTGGACGCCGGCACGGCCGCGACGCGCGCCTGGATGCTCGACCGCCTGGACACGCCGCTCGACCTGGCGACGCTGGCCGAGCACGCCCGCATGAGCGTGCGCACATTCACCAGGCGGTTCCGGGAGGAGACGGGCATGAGCCCGGCCCGCTGGCTGGCCGGGCAGCGGGTCCAGCACGCCCGGCACCTGCTGGAGACGACCGACTTGGGGGTGGAGGAGGTGGCGCGCCGGGCCGGGTTCGGCACCACGGTCTCGCTCCGCCAGCACCTCCACGCGGCCGTCGGCGTCGCCCCGCTCGCCTACCGGCACACCTTCCGCCGCACCCCCCTCTAGCAGGCCCCTGCGGGTGAAAGCGTGGTGGGCCGGGAGGCGAGTGTCGTCGAGCGCGCCGGCCGGCGGCGACCTCGACCAGCTCGCAGGAGGCCCGTCGGTCACTCCGTGACGGCCTGCCAGGACGCCTGGATCAGGGCCCGCTCGGTGGCGGCGAGGTGGGTCGCGGCGGCGAGCCACGCCCACGCGTACCGGTCGGGCCCGGAGTCCGTCAGCCTGCCGAACACGTCGCGGCTCCGGCGATCGGCCTCGGCGGTGAGCGCCTGGACCAGCTCGGCCGCCGCCGGGAACCCGGCGCCTCGCAGCTGGGCCCCCTGCTCGCGGGAGTCACCGCCCCGCGCCGCCTCGGCGACCGCCCGCCTGCCACCGGAGACTCCCAGCTCCACCATCCGCCGGACGCGCCAGAGCGGAGCGCCCGCCACCGGATCCACCTCGCCCCCGGCCTCCGGCTGCCACGGCTGACACACGTCGGGCGGCGGGAGGTGGGCGCCTTGCAGCCGGTCGTACCCGAGATCCGCCTGTTCCCGCCATTCGGGGGGCAGGCGCAGGGTCGCCTCGGCCCCCGGCACCGGTCCCACCGCCAGCGGGCGCAGGGTGGCCGCCCGGCCGGGGTCCACCCTGGCCACTACGCGTACGAGCAGCCCGGGGCGGGACGCGAGGCGCCGCAGGTTGGCGACGTGGGCCAGGTCGGGATGCCCGGCGGCCGGAACCAGCCGGATCAGCGGCCCACCCGTCCGCGGCTGTGCGCCTCTCGCCTCGCCGGACCCTTCGGACATCACGTCCACCGGCAGGAGCTCGCGGGCGAGCACATGGTCACCCGCCGCGCCGATGATCACCAGGTCACACCCGACCGGTTCGTGGGCCCGCTCCTCCGTCTCCTGCTCGCTCCAGGCGTCGCCGGACAGCCGCGCGCCGGCCACCTCGGCGAGCGGGCGGGCGAACAGCGCGGCCAGCGGTCCCGCGGCCCATGACGGGCCCGTGAGAGGGGTGGCGCGCACCCCGCCGCCCGTCCCGATGCGGCCTTCCGGCGACACCGTGGCCCCAGTGATCAAGAGCCCGCCCCGTGCCAGCTGGGCGTGGTTCAGCATGGCCGAGCCGATGGCGACGGTCGCGGTGGCGGCGCCACGTGCCCGGGCCGGGCCGCCGGGCTTGACGTCGGCCACCGAGAACCAGCGGCCGTCCTCCGTGACCAGGTGGGTCACCACCCCCCCGTAGCCGGTGCCGCTGATCACCGGCTCGCGGAAGACGCCGTACACCCGCAGGCTCGCACCAGGCTCGTAGCGGCGGCGGACGGTGCCGGGCAGCGCCGGGTCAGGGTCGGCCATGGCGAGCCTGCCCGCGGTGAGCAGGAGCTCGCGAAGCGCCGACACCAGGTCCCCGAGGCGGTGGCCGTCGTGGCGGTCGCGAGCCGCCCGCAGGCCGCGTACGACACGCAGGGCGGCGGCTTCGGCCCTCGGCAGCCCGGCCAGGCGGGCGGTGTGAGCGGCCCTGAGCAGCTCC
>NZ_QNFZ01000757.1 GCF_003313395.1 Nonomuraea lactucae
ACCCAGTGGGCGGTGCCGCGGATCTCGACCGCGCTCGCCCGCCCGGTCGCGTCCGGCGAGAACCCGCCGACGCGGGACGGCACGGGCCGCCTCGCGCGTGCCGGGCGCGGGCCGCTGAGCTTGACGTCGAGCTTGTACGGCTCGGCGTCCAGGCTCTCCAGCAGCCACAGGTCCCCGGCGTGGCTGTAGATCACCCGTTGCCCGTCGGTGGCCGCGTGGCGGGCGTAGAACTCGCCGTGCGTGGTGTGGCGGCGCACGTCGGAGCCGTCGGGAAGGGACGAGTAGACGTTGCCGGCGCCGTCGGGGTCGGCCAGGAAGGCCAGGCGCTCACCCACCCACATGACCGCCCAGTGCTGCGCCGGATCGTCGGCGAACAGCCTCGCGAACTCGCCGTCGCCCTCGGCGTCGACCCAGATCTTGCCCGCCGTGCCGCCCCGGTAGCGCTTCCACTGCGACGGCTCGCGCCACAGGACGGACACGGTGGCCACACCGCGCCCGCTGACGGCGACGTCGCTGACCCATCCGTACGGCAGCCGCGTGGCCGGTCCGCCGTCGATCGGCACCGCGTACGCCCAGGTCCGGCTGCGCCCGCCCTGACCCGCGGCGGTGACGGCCAGCACGTGCCCGTCGGCGCTCCACCCGCGGGTCCCGGTCATCGCGCTGCCCCAATGGGTCAGCCGGTCGCCCTCGGGCCCGTCCACCTCGGCGGCGAACACCTCGGGCGCACCCTCGCGGTGGCTGGTCCACGCGATGCGGCTGCCGTCGGGTGAGAACCTCGGGAACGAGACGGGCGTGCGGTCTGCGGTGAACCGCCAGGCCCTGCCTCCCTCCACGGGGGCGAGCCAAACGTCGTCGTCGGCGACGAAGGTGACCAGGTCACCAGACAGATGCGGATATCTCAGGTATGCGCCATTAGTCACACGTGAACACTAATGCCGTACATCCAAGGGGTGGACGATGTTCATCGTCCCACAGAAGGAGCCGCTGCCCGCCTCGCGTGAGCCGTGACCTGGGGGTCAGGGGACGATGTTGACCAGCTTGGGTGCCCGCACGATCACCTTGCGCGGCTCTCCCGAGAGGTGGGCCTGGACCTTCTCCGAGGCCAGCGCCAGCGAACGCAGCTCGTCCTCGGAGACGGAGGGCGGCACCTCCAGGCGGTCGCGGACCTTGCCCGCCACCTGGACGACGGCGGTCACCGACTCCTGGACCAGCAGCTCCGGCTCGGCGACCGGCCAGCCGGCGAGCGCGACCGTGCCCTTGTGGCCCAGCCGCTCCCAGCCCTCCTCGGCGGTGTAGGGCGCCACCAGCGACAGCATGACGGCCAGCGACTCCGCGGCCTCGCGGACCGCGGGGTCGGCGGGGCCGGAGCCGGAGTCGATGGCCTTGCGGGCCGCCGACGTCAGCTCCATCATGCGCGCCACCGCCACGTTGAAGCGGTGGGACTCGATCAGCTTGGTGACCTCGTCGACGGTGCGGTGGGTGAATTTGCGCAGCTCCAGGTCACCGCCTTCGAACGCGACGCCGGGCGCGCTGCTGACCTCGTCCATCACCCGGAAGGCGCGGGCCAGGAACTTCTGCGACGCGGCCGGCGAGACGTCGGCCCAGTCGATGTCGTCCTCGGGAGGCCCGGCGAAGATCATGGTCAGCCGGACCGCGTCGACGCCGAACTCGTCGATCTGCTGGCCCAGGTCGACGCCGTTGCCCAGGGACTTGGACATCGCCTTGCCGCCGTTGATCACCTGGCCCTGGTTGAGCATCCGCAGGAAGGGCTCGGTGAAGTCGACCATGCCCATGTCGTGCAGGACCTTGGTGAAGAACCGTGAGTAGAGCAGGTGCAGCACCGCGTGCTCGATGCCGCCCACGTACTGGTCGATCGGGCCCCACTTGCGGACCTGCTCGGGGTCGAACGGGCCCTCGGTGTAGCCGGGCGAGCAGTAGCGCAGGAAGTACCACGACGAGTCGACGAAGGTGTCCATGGTGTCGGTGTCGCGCTGGGCGGGGCCGCCGCACTTCGGGCAGGCGACGTTGACCCACTCCGTGGCCGAGGCCAGCGGGGAGACGCCCTTGGGCGCCAGCGCCTCGCCGCGCATGTCGGGCAGCGTGACCGGCAGCTGGTCGTCGGGGACGGGGACCTCCCCGCAGTCGACGCAGTGGATGATCGGGATCGGCGTGCCCCAGAACCGCTGCCGGGACAGCAGCCAGTCGCGCAGCCTGAAGTTGACCGACGCCGTGCCCCTGCCCGCGACCTCCAGGACTTCGATGATCTTGGCGATGGCGTCGGCCTTGGACAGGCCGTCGAGCGGGCCCGAGTTGACCAGCGTGCCCTCGCCGGGCGTGGCCTCGCCCGTCTCGCCCGGGTCGGCCAGGCCCGTGTGGACCACGACCCGCACCGGCAGGCCGAACTTCAGCGCGAAGTCGAGGTCGCGCTGGTCGTGGGCGGGCACGGCCATGATGGCGCCGTGGCCGTAGTCGGACAGCACGTAGTCGGCGGCCCAGACCGGGATGCGCTCGCCGTTGACCGGGTTGATCGCGTAGCGGCCCAGGAAGACGCCGGTCTTCTCCTTGTCGGTGGACAGCCGCTCGATGTCGCTCAGCTTGGCGACCTCCGCGCGATAGGCCTCGAACTCCTCGCGCTGCTCGTCGGTGACGATCTCGTCGGCCAGCGCCGCGTCGACGGCGACGACGAAGAACGTCGCGCCGAACAGGGTGTCGGGCCGCGTGGTGTAGACGTGGACGGGCTCGTCGCGGCCCTCGATCTCGAACAGCACGTCGGCGCCCTCGGAGCGGCCGATCCAGTTGCGCTGCATGGTCAGCAGGCGCTCCGGCCAGCCGTCGAGCTGCCCCATGTCGTCCAGCAACCGCTGCGCGTAGTCAGTGATCTTGAAGTACCACTGCGTCAGCTCGCGGCGGATCACGTCGAAGCCGCACCGCTCGCACTTGCCCGCCACGACCTGCTCGTTGGCCAGCACCGTCTGGTCGTTGGGGCACCAGTTGACCAGGCCGCCCTTGCGGTAGGCCAGGCCCCGCTCGAAGAAGCGGTTGAACAGCCACTGGTTCCACCGGTAGTAGTCGGGGTCGCTGGTGTGCAGCCGCCGCGACCAGTCGAAGGAGATCGCGTAGCGCTTGAACGAGTGGGCCTGGGTCTCGATGTTGGCGTAGGTCCACTCGGCCGGGTGCGCGTTGCGCCTGATGGCGGCGTTCTCGGCGGGCAGGCCGAAGGAGTCCCAGCCGATGGGGTGCAGCACGTTGTAGCCGCGCTGGAACCAGTAGCGCGCGACGACGTCGCCGATCGCGAACACCTCGCCGTGGCCCATGTGCAGGTCACCGGAAGGGTAGGGGAACATGTCGAGCATGTAGCGCCGCTCGCGGGTGTCGGCGGCGTCCTCGCCCGCCCGGAACGGGTCCGTCTCCTCCCATCGCTGCCGCCACTTGGCCTGCAGCGCCTGCGGGTCGTACTCACTCACGGTGATGTCCTTCTGGCTCGACTCGGACCCATAAGAAAACCCCTCGCGCGCACAGGACGAGGGGCAGCCGCGACGGCTAGAGCTCAGGGCCGTCGCGGCCCGCTAAGAAGCAGGGTCGCGGAACGCATAGGTCAAGCCTAGCGCACCTCTTCAGGAGATTGCCGATACTCGGCTGAGGCGGAACGGCACAATAGACACATCGCACTGCACGAGACCCGATGGTGATCTATCCGTTGTGACCTCATATGTCCTATTAGATTACCCTCGACGCCGTGATGGAGGGAGCGGAGACCGAACGGCCCACGGCCGGCCCGCCCACGCGGGACGCGCCGACGGATCCACACGGCTTCGCTCGTTTCGCTGCGGAAGGCGCCGAGTCTCCTGGAAAATCCCATGAGATCATGCTGGACGCGCCAAACGAGGACATAACACCACCTGGAGGTACGGGAGCCATGGCAACGGAGAATTCCGGAGCACCGCACCCGCCGCCGTCCTGGCCCGAGGTGCCTCCGCGGGAGTCTCCCCCGCGCGAGGCGCCCGCGTCCTGGCCCGAGACCGGCCGCCAGGACGTCCCCACCTCGTGGCCCGAGGCCCCCTCGCAGTCCTCGCAGTCCTCGCAGCCCTCGCAGCCCTCCTGGCCGGACGTCACCGCCGCCCAGCCGTCCTGGCCCGACGCCGGCGCCGCGTCGCGGCAGTCGTCGTGGCCCGACGTTCCCGCCGCGCAGTCGTGGCCGGACCTGCCGGCCGCGCAGTCCTGGCCCGACGTCACCTCCGCGTCGCAGCCCGCCCAGCACTCCCAGCCCAGCCAGCACTCCCAGCCCGGCCAGCC
>NZ_QNFZ01000758.1 GCF_003313395.1 Nonomuraea lactucae
GTCGCGGCCGGCGCGATCGGGGCCGGCGCCGCCGTGGCCCTTCCCCCGTACCTCACCGCGCCGCCCACGAGCCCGCCGCCGCCCGCGCCTCCGCGAGGCCGGTTCGACGGCAAGGTGGTGCTGATCACCGGCGCCACCTCGGGCATCGGAGAGGCCACGGCCAAGGCGTTCGCCGCCGAGGGGGCCAAGGTCGCCTTCTGCGGGCGCCGGGCCGAGCTGGGCCGCCGGGTCGAACAGGAGATCCGCCGGCTCGGCGGCACCGCCCGCTACTTCCCCGCCGACGTGCGGGACGCGGAGCAGGTCCGGCGGTTCGTGGACGAGGCGGTCGGCGCCTTCGGCCGGCTCGACGTGGCGTTCAACAACGCTGGTATCACCCGGACGGCACCGGTTCACGAGATGACGGCCGAGGACTGGGCCGACGTGCACGACACCAACGCCCGCGGGGTGTTCCTCGCCATCAAGTACGAGGTGCCGCACATGCTCAGGGCGGGCCGCGGCGTGATCATCTGCACGTCATCGGAGTCACGGCGGCCGGGCGGTGCCGCCTACACGGCGAGCAAGCAGGCGATCAAGGGAATCGTGGACGCCGCGTCCATGGACTACGGCCCGAAGGGCATCAGGGTCAACGCGATCGCACCCGGCACCACCGACACCGCGTTCGTGCGGCCACGCGGCCTGCCGGACGCCGTCTGGGAGGCGTTCAAGCGGGCGTGGGGCCCCAGAAACGTCGCGGCGCTCCACCGGATGGCCGGCCCGCAGGAGATCGCCAGGGCCGTGGTGTCGCTGGCGACCGACGAGTTCTCCTACATGGCGGGCTCCACCGTGCTGGTCGGCGGCGGCCCGTGGGGCGGCAGTGAGATGAGCATGCCGCCGGGGTTCCCGTCCGCGCGATGACCGTCCCCGGGCGCTCGCGGGGGGCCGCAGTCCGACTCGGCATGATCCCCGTCGCCCCGCGCCGCCACATGCCGCACACCGCCGGGGCGGCCGGCGGTGTGGACAGCGTGGCGGCCGGCGAGTTCGGCCCGCGTACCGGCACGCTCATGTTCAACTCAGAAAAGGTTGACCCACGGGCCGCACTCGTCCTCGCTCGGGTTACCCTCGCAGACGCGCGCCTCGAAGTTCTCCTGCCAGAGGATGGGCTTGAAGCGGTATTCGGCACTGGTGATGTTGCGGCTGCGCTTCAGATTCGGATGGTTGTTCCTGTCGACGTATCGCACCTCGGCGAAGGTGTAGTCCCGCGGGCCGTCCGTGGTGTCGACGACGACGCCGGTGAAGTACATATGGCCGTAGCGCGCGTAGAGCTTACCCTTCAGGTAACCCTCCTTCAGCGGTGACCAGATGGTGAAGTTCTTGGTCGTGGCGGTCGTCGTTTCCCGCGCGCCCGTAGCGGCCTGGGCGGGAACGGCGGCGAGGCCCATGGCCATGATTCCGGCGGCGGCGGCGACGAAAATCTTACGCATTTTCCTCTGTCTCCTTCACGAAATTCTTGGCTGTTCGGGTCGGCCCGAATTGGGGAATTCGTGTTGTTTGATGCCGGCGAGATCAGTGAGGTTCGCGGGAAGATCAGAGAGGAAGGTCACAGAACTTCTGGCGCGCGGCATGAGTCCAACCGCGCACGCGTGGCCGCGCGGGAGGGCATGGGCGGCTTCGTGGGGCGTGAGACACCCATGGCCGAGCCGATCACCCTGCCCGCCCGTCCCGGCCATGGGCATTCGGGGCAGCGAGGACCGCTCCCGTGCCGGTGATGACCGATTCGCTGGCCCACGTCGAAGGGCCGTGCCGCTACGAGCGGCCAGCAGTGGCGGTGGCCTGGGAGCGGAGGGCGTCCACGGCGGCGGAGGGGTCGTCGGCGCCGTAGACGGCGCTGCCCGCCACGAACACGTCGGCCCCCGCCTCAGCGCAGCGCTCGATCGTCTCGGTGGTGACGCCGCCGTCCACCTGGATCCAGATCTGGCCGCCGTGGCGTTCGACGAGGGTACGGGCCGTGCGGATCTTGGGCAGGACCATGTCGAGGAACTTCTGCCCCCCGAACCCCGGCTCGACCGTCATCAGCAGCAGCATGTCGATCTCGCCCAGCAGCCCCTCGTACGGCTCCACGGCGGTGCCCGGGTTCAGGGCGAGCGCGGCGCGGGCGCCGAGTGAGCGGATCTGGCGCAGCGTGCGCACGGGCGCCTTGGCGGCCTCGGCGTGGATGGTCACACTGCCCGCGCCCGCCTCGGCGTACGCCGGGGCCCACCGGTCCGGGTCCTCGATCATGAGGTGGCAGTCGAGCGGGGTCGACGTGGCCTTCAGCAGGGACTCGACCACGGGAAGCCCCAGAGTGAGGTTGGGCACGAAGTGGTTGTCCATGACGTCGACGTGCAGCCAGTCGGCGTTGGGCACCGCGGCGGCCTCCTCGGCCAGGCGGGCGAAGTCGGCGGAGAGGATGCTGGGCGAGATCTGTACGGCCATGATGAGGCGAGTCTAATGAACGACCCCCCTCCCCCATGCGGCGGCCCCGCCTTTCCCGAGACCCTTTGCCCGACTTTGTGCGCCTTCGGCGTTTAGGTCCACTGTCAGACAATGAATTCCATAAACCCCTCACGCACCTCTGGAGGCATTTCGCCGATCGACGCCCAGGGTATTCCGACAATCGACGCTGGCGCCGCATGGTCACTATGAGCGGAAGACGTCCGAAAATCAGAACGACCGAGGGAGAAACCCATGCCCGTCTGGGGGCCAGTCACTCAGGACCGGGGCACCGACGTGCGCCGGCACGTGAACTACCGAGGCGGAACGATCATCCTGTTGGCTTCCGCGCTGACAGCCGACACCGTCGTCCGAGGCCACGATCCCGGTACGCATCAGCCGCGACTCGACAATCCGAACCCCTACCCCGATTACTTCACGAGCGTCGTCATCGAACGATCCCTGTCATCACCCGTTCAGATATATCTCGGCGGCCACCAAGGATTCGACAATGAAAGTATCAGTGCTCGCGGACGATGACGGCATCATCATCGCCATTGCGCGGTGCAGCATGTCGGCGTCCGGTGAGATCGGCACGTTCACGAACGACGCCGAGATCCGGGCGGAGATCACCCGATCCGCGCTCGACGCCCACCTGGGCCGCACGCCGCCCACCGACCAGGCGGCGGCCGACGCCCTGGTCACGTCTGTGATCGTGGAACTCCCCAGGGAGTTTCACGACCTGACCTGGGCGGAGAGCACGCGCCACGCCCCACACGCCATCACGCCACGTGCCGCGCTGCCCGCGAACTGCCCGGGCCTGCTCCTGCCTGGGAGCAGGCCCTACGAGCGTTTGCGCAGGAGTGCGAGGAACATCGCGTCGGTGCCGTGCCGGTGCGGCCAGAACTGGGCGTGCGGCCCGTCGCCCAGGTCGCCGACCTCGGGCAGGTAGTCGCGGGCGTCGAGCTGCTCCACATCGCCCCGGCGCTCGATCACGTCCCCTACCACGACCCTGGTCTCGGCCAGATGCGGCGAGCAGGTGACGTACGCGACGACACCGCCGGGACGTACGGCGTCGAGGGCGGCGTCGAGCAGGCGCCGCTGTAGCCTGCCCAGCTCGGCGATGCTCCCCGGATCACGCCGCCAGCGCGCCTCGGGTCTGCGCCGCAGCGCGCCGAGGCCGGTGCAGGGGGCGTCGAGCATGACCCGGTCGAACACCCCGGGCCGCCACGCGGGCAGCTCGCCGTCCGCGGTGATCACGGCCGCGTCCGCGGTGGTCTGGCGGACCAGCCGGGCACGGTGGTGCTGCACGTCCGACGCCAGCACCCGTGCCCCGCCCCGGAACGGCTCCAGCGGGGTCAGCCCGACCTGGTCCGCCCGTGCCGCCGTGACGTCCCCCGACTCGCGCGCCGTCAGCATGTCACGGGCCGTGCGTCTGGTCGCCGCGCCGCCGGCTGCCCGTGGAGGCACGATCTCCACCGCCGGAAGCGCGCCGTCGGCTGCCCGTAGGGACGCGATCTCCCTGGCCGGACGCGCGGCACCGGCTGCCCGTGGGGACGCGCTCTCCCCCGCCGGACGCGTGCCTTCGGGCGGGGCCACATCGACCTGGGGCGTGGTCTCCGGCGCGGCGGGGTCGTGGCGTGTGTCGGTCGGGGCGGCGGGGAGGTCGGCCAGATGGCTGAGGCCCGCGAGGTCGCCGTGGGTGGCGATGGCGGCGAGCAGGCCCGCCTTGCCGCCCGGTCCGGCGCACATGTCGAGCCACAGCTCCTCACGGCCCCCGAGCGACTCGCCCCGTCCGCCGTCCGCCACGCCAGCGCCACCCGGCGACTCGCCCCGTCCGCCGTCCGCAACGCC
>NZ_QNFZ01000759.1 GCF_003313395.1 Nonomuraea lactucae
CGCACCGGCGACCGTCGCGCGTACCCGCGCGGGCGGCGCGGCTCAGCCGCGGGCGGCGCGGCTCCGCAGCTCCTCGCAGACCTCGCTCACCCTCGCCTCGAGCTCGTCCAGCGAACCCTCGTTGGGGATCACGATGTGGGCGGCCCGCAGCCGCTCCTCGCGGCCGGCCTGGGCGGCGATGCGGGCCTTGGCGTCGCTCTCCGGCATGCCCCGGTGCTCCGCGAGGCGGGCGATGCGGACCTCGTCGGAGGCGTCGACGACCACGACGACGTCGTACAGCGGGGCGAGCTTGTTCTCCACCAGGAGCGGCACGTCGTAGACCAGGATCGCGTCGTCGGGGGCCCGCCCTTGTAGCTCGGCCACCCGCTCCCCCACCAGCGGGTGGACGATCGAGTTGAGGACGGCGAGCTTGTCGGGGTCGGCGAAGACGATGGCGCCGAGCCTCTCCCTGTCGAGCGACCCGTCGGGCCGGAGCACTTCGTCGCCGAACGCAGCCACCACCCGAGCGAGCCCCACCGTGCCCGGCTCGACTACTTCCCGGGCGATCCTGTCTGCGTCGATCACCACGGCGCCTCTCGCGGCGAGCCGCCGCGACACCTCGCTCTTGCCCGATCCGATGCCGCCGGTGAGCCCAATCTTCAGCACGCCGAAAGCCTATCCACCCGGCACGGCGCCCTGCACCCGGCGAGCCGGCCGCTCCGTGCCCTCAGGGGACCCTGGCCTCCAGTGGCCCCTCGCGCCGCAGGTGGATCAGGGTGAGATGGTCGTCCATCCGCTCCCGGTGGGTCTCCCGGTAGCCGAGCCGGCGGTAGAGCCGCAGGTTTCCGTCGGACAGGTGCCCCGTGAACAGGTCGAAGGCCGCCGCCTCCGGCACCTGCTCGTGCAGCGCGCGCAGCAATGCCGTGCCCAGCCCCTCGCCCTGGCGATCGGGCGCCACCACCAGCCGCCCGACCCGGCACGTCGTGCCGGACACCTGGCCGCGCACCGCGCCCACGATCCGCGCGCCGTCGGTGGCCTTGAGCACGATCCCGTTCTGGATGACGCCGCGGACCTGCTCCACCGACTCCACGAGCGGCGGGATGAACGGGTCGCCGTAGAGCTGTGCCTCGCTCACGTACGCCGCCCGCTGCAGGGTGAGAATCTCACCCGCGTCCGCCGCCACGGCCCGCCCCATCTCCACGCGCAGCACCCTACTCCAGCCGGTTCCACCGCGTACCGGGCTCCCGGAGATCACCGGGGCCCGGCGCGGCCACGCGTAGCACCCGGGAAGACCGACGCGACACGCAAGATGCGGCGACCCGACCCGACCCGACCCGACGCCACGCGACGCGCCCCGACGCGACGCGACCCGAGCCAACCGGACGCGACGCGACCCGAGCCGACCCGACGCGACACGACGGCGTGGCGGCGTGGCGGCGTGGCGGCGTGGCGGACCGACCGACAGAACCCGACAGGACCCCGTGACAGACCCACCCGACAGGACCGCGTGAGTGTGGTGGGCCCGCGGGAGGTGGTCCCGCGGGGGGCGGGCCTGCCGGGGGCGGGCCCGCAGGGGTGGGCGGCAACGCGAAAGGCCCCGCACGATGTCTCGTGCGGGGCCCTTCTACGGGCTTACTGTCGCCGGTTCAGCCGTCCCGACTCAGCTCTGACCGCCGGCGAGCTTCTCGCGCAGTGCGGCGAGAGCCTCGTCGGAGGCGAGGGCGCCGCCCGCCGGAGCGGACGAGGAGGAGCCGCTGGACGGAGCCGGCGACTCACCACTGTAGGACGAGGGAGCGGCCTCGCCGGCCTCCGCCTCGGCCTTGCGGGCGTCCTCGATCTGCTTGCGGTGCGCCTCGAAGCGCTGCTGGGCCTCGGCGTACTGCCGCTCCCACTCCTCGCGCTGCTTGTCGAAGCCCTCGAGCCACTCCCCGGTCTCCGGGTCGAAGCCCTCGGGGTAGATGTAGTTGCCCTGGTCGTCGTAGGTCGCCGCCATGCCGTAGAGCGTGGGGTCGAACTCCACCTCGGTGCCGACACCCTCGTTCGCCTGCTTCAGCGAGAGGCTGATGCGACGGCGGTCGAGGTCGATGTCGATGATCTTGACGAAGATCTCCTCACCGACCTGGACGACCTGCTCGGGGATCTCCACGTGGCGCTCGGCCAGCTCGGAGATGTGGACCAGGCCCTCGATGCCCTCCTCGACCCGGACGAACGCGCCGAACGGCACCAGCTTGGTGACGCGGCCCGGCACGACCTGGCCGATCTGGTGGGTGCGGGCGAACTGCTGCCACGGGTCTTCCTGCGTCGCCTTGAGCGACAGGGAGACGCGCTCGCGCTCCATGTCGACGTCGAGGACCTCGACCGTGACCTCCTGGCCGACCTCGACCACCTCGGACGGGTGGTCGATGTGCTTCCAGGACAGCTCGGACACGTGGACCAGACCGTCGACGCCGCCGAGGTCCACGAACGCGCCGAAGTTGACGATCGAGGAGACGACGCCCTTGCGGACCTGACCCTTCTGGAGGGTGTTGAGGAACGTCTGGCGTACCTCGGACTGGGTCTGCTCAAGCCAGGCGCGGCGCGACAGGACCACGTTGTTGCGGTTCTTGTCGAGCTCGATGATCTTCGCCTCGAGCTCGCGGCCGACGTACGGCTGCAGATCGCGGACACGGCGCATCTCGACCAGGGACGCCGGGAGGAAGCCGCGCAGGCCGATGTCGAGGATGAGACCACCCTTGACGACCTCGATGACGGTGCCGGTGACGATGCCGTCCTCGTCCTTGATCTTCTCGATCGTGCCCCAGGCGCGCTCGTACTGAGCCCGCTTCTTGGACAGGATCAGGCGACCCTCCTTGTCCTCCTTCTGGAGAACCAGGGCCTCGACGTGCTCGCCGACCTCCACGACGTCCGCCGGGTCGACATCGTGCTTGATCGAAAGCTCGCGCGAGGGGATGACCCCCTCGGTCTTGTAGCCGATATCGAGAAGGACCTCGTCTCGATCGACCTTGACGACGGTGCCCTCGACGATGTCGCCGTCGTTGAAGTACTTGATGGTCTCGTCGATCGCTGCGAGGAAGGCTTCCTCGGACCCGATGTCGTTGACCGCTACCTGCGGGGTGCTCGAGGTGGCCTCAGTGCTGGACGTCATGTGTGGAATTGCTCCGAACGCGGACAGGATGTCGATGTGGCGGATGCGCAGCAGGCCCTCTTCCGCATCAAGCCGAGGAGTTACGACATCGACGTGACCGAGCGCGAGCCCGCTCCGTCTGAGGCGCGCGCGAGCCCACAGCGCAGCGATCAGCATATGAGACGTGGCGCACGGGGTCAATCCAAGTGAGGCACCGATCCGATCGGCCTGCCCGTCAATAGGCGACGATCTGATCCCCACGGCCCGGGTTGATATTACCCCGAAGCCCGTGAGGCACGGAGATGCGTTCCGGGTCGCCGTCGGAGACGTAGCGCCAGCCGGGGTGCCTGTCGAGCCATTCCAGCCAGTGCTGCGAGCACCACTTGCGGCACTCGCCCCACTTGCCGTTGCTCTGGATCCGCTGGATCGCGCCGCGATCGAATTTTTTCGCGTAGGGCGAAAGCGACGGCTCGGCCCCCGCCAGGAAGACCCCGTCGAAGTCGTAGCGGGTGCCGTCCCAGGAGCCGGTGCGCGCCGCCTTCTTGGGGCGCGGCAGGATCCCGTAGGGCAGCGCGAGGGTCTTGGGCGTACCCGCTCCGAGCCTCTCCAGCATCCGCTGGACCTTGACGATCTGCTTGGGCACCTTCTTCTTGGGCAGCGCGCGCAGGTTGGGGTGCCCCCAGGTGTGGTTGGCGACCTCGAACCCGTTGGCGGCCAGCCACCGCACGGCGGCGGACTGCTGGGCCTCGTCGCGCAGCCCGAACGGCTCGCGGTTGACCCACAGCGTGGCCACCGGGCGGAACGACGGGTATCTCCTGGCCACGTCGAGGATCACGCCGACGGCCGTGTCGGGCCTCGGGTTGCCGGAGGCGTCGAGGCCGAAGTGGCTGGGGTGCCCGTCGTCGAAGGTCAGCACGACGGGGAACCTGCCGGCCGGGACCCGGATGTCACCGGCGGCGAACTCCCTGGCGGTGATCGGCACGTATCCCCGCTTGGCCAGCCGCTCCAGCTCCCGCCTGAACTGCTCGGGCGTGCGGTCGATGGAGGCGTGCCGCTCGCCGATGATCCGGTGGTACATCAGGACCGGCACCAGGCCGACCTCGTTGGCCCTGACCTGCCTGGCGAACTCGGGGGTGGCCACCACGCCGGGCGGCTCGCCCGTCCCCTGCGAGGGCTGTGGCCGCGCGGCGCCGGTCGCGGCGGGCTGTGGCTGCGCGGTCCCGGGTGTCACGGCCC
>NZ_QNFZ01000760.1 GCF_003313395.1 Nonomuraea lactucae
CCGGCTGGCCGGCGCCGCCGTCGCGGCCGTGCGCGGTCTGGCCTGGCCCGACGTGCTCGAGGCGCTCGCCGCGCATCCCAGGATCGGGGCCCGCCCGGACGGCGGCGGAAGGGAGGGGGCCTGGTCCCGGCAGGAGCAGGCGGGAGTGGAGGACGGCCTGCGGGAGGCGCTCGCGGAGGGCAACCGCGCCTACGAGGACCGCTTCGGCCACGTCTACCTGATCTGCGCCACCGGCCTGACGGGCGCCCAGATGCTGGCCAGGCTGCGCGAGCGCCTCGGCCACGACGACGAGGCCGAGCGTGGCGTCGTCCGCGACGAGCTGGCCGAGATCACCCTGCTGCGGATCGCCAAGCTGCTCGGGGAGGCGCCGTGAGCTTCTCCACCCACGTGCTGAACGCCGTCACCGGCCGCCCCGCCGCCGGAGTCCTGGTCCGGCTCGAACACGGCGGCAGGGTCCTGGCCGAGGGCCGCACCGACGACGACGGCCGCATCAAGGGCTGGGACCCGGAGGCCGGGGTCAACCGCGTCGTCTTCGACACCGGCGGCTACCTCGGCGAGACGTTCTACCCCGAGGTGGTCATCGCCTTCACCGTCACGGACCCCTCCGCCCACCACCACGTGCCCCTGCTGCTCAGCCCGTACGCCTACTCCACCTACCGAGGGAGCTAGATGTCGATCATCCTGGGGCCCAACCGCTACGGCAAGGCGGAGACCAGGCTCGTCCGCGTCGCCAGGGACGGCGCCACCCACCACATCAAGGACCTGAACGTCAGCACCTCGCTCTCCGGCGACATGGAGGCCGTCCACCTGACCGGCGACAACGCCGCCGTGCTGCCGACGGACACGCAGAAGAACACCGTCTACGCCCTGGCCAGGAAGCACGGCGTGGACCAGATCGAGGACTTCGCGGCGCTGCTGGCCGGGCACTTCACCGGCTCGCAGCCGTCGATCCACCACGCCAGGGTGGAGATCGAGGAGTACGCCTGGGACCGCGTCCCCGTGTCGCCGCACTCGTTCGTCCGCGCCGGAGGCGAGGTGCGCACCTGCGTCGTCCACCACGACAGGGACGGCCACGCCACCGTCGTGTCCGGGCTCAAGGACCTCGTCCTGCTGAACACCACCGGATCGGAGTTCCACGGCTTCATCGTGGACGAGTACACGACGCTCCGCCCGGCGACCGACCGCATCCTCGCCACCGCCGTCACCGCACGCTGGCGGCACGGGGGCGACACCCCCTCGTACGGCACGTCGTACGAGCGGGTGCGGCGGTCCCTGGTGGAGGCGTTCGCCGGGACGCACAGCCTGTCGCTCCAGCAGACGCTGTACGCCATGGGTGAGCGGGCGCTGGCGACCTCCCCCGAGATCTGCGAGGTCAGGCTCGCGATGCCGAACAGGCACCACCTCCCGGTGGACCTGTCGCCGTTCGGCATGGACAACGACAACGAGGTGTTCCACGCCGCCGACCGCCCGTACGGCCTGATCGAGGGCAGTGTGCTGCGCGAGGACGCCCCTGACGCCGCGTTCGCCTGGGAGTAGAGCGATGGACTTCTTGCGGCCCACGACGTGGGAGGAGGCGCTGGCCGCCAAGGCGGACCAGCCGGAGGCGCTGCCCGTCCAGGGCGGCACCGACGTGATGGTGGAGATCAACTTCGACGTGCGCAGGCCCCCCGCCCTGCTGGACCTCACCCGGGTCGCCGAGCTGCGCGAGTGGACCGTCGAGGACGGCGGCGGGTGCCGGGTCGGGGCCGGGGTGACGTACACGACGGTCATCGAGGAGCTGGGCGGCGCGCTGCCGGGGCTCGCGCAGGCGTCACGGACGGTCGGCTCGCCGCAGATCCGCAACCGCGGCACGGTCGGCGGCAACCTGGGCGCGGCCTCGCCCGCGGGCGACAGCCACCCGCCGCTGCTCGCCGCGGGCGCCGAGATCGAGGTGGAGTCGCGCGACCGGGGCATCCGGCTGATCCCGGCCGAGGAGTTCTACCTGGGGGTGAAGCGGTCGGCGCTGCTGCCGGACGAGCTGATCAGGGCCGTGCGGCTGCGCGCGGCCGGCGGTCCGCAGTACTTCTCCAAGGTCGGCACCCGCAACGCCATGGTGATCGCGGTGTGCTCGTTCGCCATCGCGCTGCACCCGGAGGACAGGCGGGTCGGCACCGGCGTCGGCTCGGCCGCGCCCACCCCGCTCCGGGCGCTGGAGGCGGAGGAGTTCCTGCGCGGGGAGCTCGACTGGGACGCCCCGCTCGATCCCGCGCTGGCGCGGCGGTTCGGAGAGCTGTGCGCCGGGGCCGCCTCGCCGATCGACGACGTGCGCGGCACCGCCGGATACCGCAGGCACGCCATCGGCGTGATGGCGCGCCGCACGCTCGCCTGGGCCTGGAACGACCATCTGGGAAGGAGGGCCGCCTGATGCGGGTCACGTTCACCGTGAACGGCCGCGAGGAGGCCGTGGACGGCGTGTGGGAGGGCGAGAGCCTCCTGTACGTGCTGCGCGAGCGGGTCGGGCTGCCCGGCTCCAAGAACGCCTGCGAGCAGGGCGAGTGCGGCTCCTGCACGGTCTACCTCGACGGCACGCCGGTCTGCTCCTGCCTGGTCGCCGCCGGGCAGGCCGAGGGCCGCCAGGTGCGCACCGTGGAGGGGCTCGCCGACGGCGGCCGGCTCGACCCGGTGCAGGAGGCGTTCGTCGAGTGCGGGGCCGTGCAGTGCGGGTTCTGCACGCCCGGGTTGATCGTGCAGGCGCACGACCTGATCGAGCGCGTCGCGCGGCCGTCGGACGCGGAGATCCGCGAGGCGCTCGCGGGCAACCTCTGCCGGTGCACGGGGTACGAGAAGATCCTCGACGCGGTACGGCTCGCGGCGGCCCGCAAGTCGGCCGGGCGACCCGCGGCCGGACGAACGCCCGGACAAACGGTCGGACAAACGGCTGGGCAAACGGCCGGACAAGGGACGCCCGGGGGAGAGGCCGCGGGATGAGCCGCTCCGAGGCGACGGCCCCCGGCGAGACGCTGATCGCGAACGTGCACGTCGCGCCGGTCGTGGGCCCCGAGATCGCGTCCGGGTACATCCTGGTCACCGGCGACCGCATCACCGCCGTCGGCCCCATGGCCGAGGCGCCCGCCGCCCACGGCGCGGCCAGGATCGACGGCGCGGGCTGCCTGGCGACCCCTGGCCTGGTGAACACCCATCACCACCTCTACCAGTGGGCCACGCAGGGCCTGGCCCAGGACGCGACGCTGTTCGAGTGGCTGGCGGCGCTCTACCAGGTGTGGGCCGCCATGGACGCCGAGGTCGTCGAGGGGGCCGCCACCGCGGGCCTCGCCCACCTCGCGCTGTCCGGCTGCACGACCTCCAGCGACCACCACTACGTCTTCCCCAAGGGCCGGGGCGACCTGTTCGCCGCGGGGATCGAGGCGGCCCGCGAGGTGGGAATCCGTTTCCATCCGGCGCGCGGTTCGATGGACCGCGGCCGGTCGCAGGGCGGGCTGCCGCCGGACGCTGTGGTCGAGCGCCTCGACGAGATCCTCGACGCCACCGCCGATTCCATCGACGCCTACCACGACCCGTCGTTCTCCTCGAAGCTGCGCGTCGCGGTCGCGCCGTGCTCGCCGTTCACCGTCAGCGCCGAGCTGATGACCAGGGCGGCCGAGCTGGCCAGGGCCAAGGGCGTGCGGCTGCACACGCACCTGGCCGAGACCCTGGACGAGGAGGAGCTCTGCCTGGAACAGGCGGGGGTCCGGCCCGTCGACTACATGGAGAAGCTCGGCTGGCTCGGGCCGGACGTGTGGGTGGCGCACGCGGTGCACCTGAGCGACACCGACATCGACCGGTTCGCCGCCACCGGCACCGGCACGGCGCACTGCCCCTCCTCCAACGGGCGGCTCGGCGCGGGGATCGCCCGGGTGTCGGAGATGCTGCGGCGCGGCGCGAACGTGGGTCTCGGCGTGGACGGCAACGCCTCGTCCGAGCTGACCCGGCTGTCGGGGGAGATGCGGCAGGCGCTGCTGTTCCAGCGGGCGAGGTACGGCCCGACGGCCCTCACCGCCAGGCAGGCGCTCGAGCTGGCCACACTCGGCGGCGCGCGCAACCTGGGCCGCGAGCGGGAGCTGGGGTCGCTGGAGGCGGGCAAGCTGGCCGACATCGCGCTGTGGCGGGTGGACGGGCCCTTCGCGGCGGCGGTGGACGATCCGGTGTGCGCGCTGGTGTTCGCGACCGATCAGCCGCCGCCGGCCCGGCTGCTGGTCGGAGGCGAGACGGTGGTCGAGGACGGCGAGCTCAGGACCGTGCCCCAGGACACGGCCGGGCGTGCCGGCGCGCGGGCGCACCGCCGCCTGATGCGGCTGGCCGGCGAGCAGGGGC
>NZ_QNFZ01000761.1 GCF_003313395.1 Nonomuraea lactucae
TCCACGACGCCGTCTACGACGGCAGGCCAGGCTGGCGGGGGCGGCTGACGACCCGGTCGCGGTGCGGCTGGCGGCCTGGTTCCACGACGCCGTCTACGACGGCAGGCCAGGCTGGGACGAGGAGCGCAGCGCCTGGCTGGCCCTGTCGCGGCTGCCCCGCTGCGGGGTGCCTGCCGCGCGCGTCGCCGAGGTGGCCCGGCTGGTACGGCTGACCGCCGCGCACGACCGGCTGGCCCCGGACGACGCGAACGGGGCGGTCCTGTGTGACGCCGACCTGGCGGTCCTGGGCAGCCCCGGCCCCCACGGCCCCCACGGCCCCGACGGTCACGGCGATTACGACGGCTATGCGGCCCGGATCCGCGAGGAGTACGCGCACGTGCCCGACGACCTGTTCAGGCTGGGCCGGGCCGAGGTGCTGCGCAGGCTGCTGGCCGTACCACGGCTCTACCGGACCCCTGAGGCGTACGAGCTGTGGGAGGAACGGGCACGCGCGAACATGAGCCGCGAGCTGGCGTCGCTCACGACGGACCAGATGAGGGCGGGCCGGTCCCGGGAATAGGAGCGCCGGCCTCCCTCAGCGCAGTGGGCCGTTGCGTCAGCGGCGAGCTCGACCTGAGTGCGGTCGCGGGCGGTGACCTGATGGGCGGTGACCGCTTCGCTGATGGCGACCTGCCGTTCGGCTGGAGCCAATGGGACCTCGATCTTGGCCGGTCCGTGTGGGTGTTCGAGAAGGACGCGCTCAGCGGCGACGGTGGGTTCGGCGAGCCGATCGCCACGGCGTTGAGGGCGGTCTCGGCTGCTACCGATGGCCCGCGGCGGGCTGCGTCCGGGGCGGACCTCGCACGCGTGCTCGCCGCGCACGGCGACCTCCTGGACCAGGTCGACGGTGATGAGCTGCTGGGAGTGGTGGAGTTGCTCCTGCGGATCGGTACGGACGGAACATTGCTCGATGCGATGCGCGCCGCCACGTGGACCAGGGGCGGCGCCGAAGACCTCGTCGCCCTCCCAGCCCGGGTCGAGGTGCAGCCGGAGTGGGACAGGGCCCTGGGCCGGGTTCCCGATCCCCGGCTACGTGACCACCTCCGGAGAGACCACCAGCATCTGGTCAGGCAGGACAGGGCAGTCGAGGTGGGGTCAGGACGGGTCCGGGGTGGGCCGGGGGCGGCGCTTGCGGTGGCGGAGGCCGGCGGCGACGAGGCGGCGCAGCAGCTCGCGCGAGCTCACCGCCTGCGCGCCCAGCTCGACGGCCCGCGCGTGGACGGTCTCCGGCACGTCGTAGTGGTCGCGGTCGAACGCCCGCACCGGCACCCCGAGCAGCCCCGCGAAGGCGTGCAGCTCGGCCAGGGAGTGGTCGCTGACCAGGTGCGACCACATGAGGCCGCGCGGCCCAGGCCAGTGCGGGGGGTCGATGAGCACCGTCACGGCGTCAAGCGTAGGACCCTGCCCCGCACGTCCAGCTCGCCGAGGTCGGTCACGACCAGGTCGGCGCCGCGTTCGCGCAGCTCGGCCGCCCGGCCCGCCCGGTCGACCGCGATCACCAGGCCGAAGCCGCCCTTGCGGCCCGCCTCGATGCCGGGCAGCGCCGCCTCGACCACGGCGGCCTTGGCCGCGGGGACGTCCAGCCGCCGCGTCGCCTCGTGGAACAGCGCTGGGTCGGGCTTGCCCGGCAGGTTGAGCAGGGCCGCGTCGCCGCCGTCGACCACCAGGTGGAACAGGTGGGCCACGCCGGCCGAGGTGACCAGCTTGCGGCCGTGCAGGCTGGCCGTGACGGCCGCGGTGCGCGCGCCCCTGCGGCGCAGCTCGTGCAGGAGCGCCACGGCGGACGGGAAGGCGGCCACGCCGTACTTGTCCACCTGGGCGACGAAGATCCGGTCCTTGGCGCGGCCCAGTCCGTGGACGGTGGGCGTGCCCGGCTCGTCGTCCGGGGCTCCCTCGGGCAGCTCGATGCCGCGCGAGGCGAGGAACGTTCGGACACCGTCGAGGCGCGGTCGCCCGTCCACGTGGCGCAGGTAGTCGGCCTCGATGTCGAAGGGGGCCGATCGGCCGCGGAGGAACGCGTCGAAGACGTGCTTCCAGGCGGCCGCGTGGCCCCGTGCGGTGTCGGTCACCACGCCGTCGCTGTCGAACACGACGGCGCTGATCGCGGTCAGGTCGATGGCGGGCTCGTTCACACTTGTGAACGTAACCGCATTACCAGGCGACCGGTAGCTTCTCCACGCCGTGGACGACGGCGAGCTTCCCGAACGGTGGCGCTATGGCGTGCGGCCGTCTGCCCGTGGGGTGCCTCGTGCGGCGCGTGCCCGGTGCGCGGGCCTTGGCGCGGTTGCTGGTCCACCACCTCGGCCACCGGAAGGTCACCCTCGTGGGACACGACCGCGGCGCCCGCGTCGCCCACCGCTACGCCCTCGACCACCCGGGGGAGGTGGACCGTCTGGTGGTCATGGACATCATCCCGACTCGTGAGATGTGGCGCCGGTTCGACATGGACTCGGGCTTCGCGCGCAGCACCTGGCACTGGACGTTCCACCTGCAGCCCGACCTGCCGGAACGGCTGGCGGGCGCCGACGTGGCGTGGTATCTCGGCTACTTCTTCGAGAGGTGGACGGTCCAGCGGGCGGGCGTCCAGGAGGCTGTCGACGAGTACGTGCGCGCCTTCAGCAGACCCGGCGCGCTGCGGGCCGGGTTCGACGACTACCGCGCGTCCTTCCCGGCCGATGCCGAGCACGACGACGCCGACTGGACCGCAGGGCGCCGCCTGACCATGCCGGTGCTCGCGCTCTGGGGCGCGGCCGGCCTGCCCGCCCGCGTTCCGGTGCTCGACATCTGGCGGGAATACGCCGACGACGTCGAAGGCGCGGAGATCCCCGACTGCGGCCACTTCCTCGCCGAAGAACAACCGGATGCCGTCCTCACCCATCTGACCGGCTTCCTGGCCAAATAGCCCGCACCGCACGGCACACGGGCTGCGGCCACTCGGCCCGGAGACCTGCCGGATCGGCCCGTCATCCCGGAGGGCACGGGGCAGGGCCGGGGGCCAACCGGGCCATCGCCGCCGCCATGGGGTCGCCGGCCAGCTCGCGGAGCTGGTCGGCGAAGGCGAGCGCCTGCTCGGCCGTCAGCCTCGGCTCGGTGCCGACGTAGAACACCACGATGTCGCCCAGCGGCGAGCGCATGGCGGTGAACGGGAGTGGAGCGGAGATCACCATGATGGGGATCATCCTGTCGCACCGCACGGACAATTCCGGGGGACGCGTGGGGCACGGGCCGGGGTGCGGGGTCAGTGGCCGCGCAGGATCAGGCGCAGGAGCCGGCGGGGTCGCTTGCGTCGGAACGCCGCGCGCTCGTTGACCTGGGGAAAGGGCTCGTCGGGAACGGGGAGCCCGAGGAAGCCGCAGAGCGGCGCCCAGCCCTCGCGGACGTCGTAGACCAGCAGCCGCTCGGGCGGGATCGCGGCCTTGACCTCGTCGGCGTGCCGCTCGAAGACCTCGACGGCGTGCGCCCGGTCGTCGATGCGCCCGCCGAAGACGCGGTCCACGACCGTCGCCCTGGCCATGCGCGGGTAGAGGGCGAAGTCCGGGGCCCGCCGGGCCACCAGCCACCGGATCAGCCTGCGGCGGAAGGGCAGCGGACGGCGTTCGGCCAGGGCACTGGCGAAGACGGTGGAGGCGACGCTGTCGTACCACTGCCCGGGATCGCGGACCGTGAGGACGACCTTGGCGTCGGGATAGTGCTCGGCGAGCTCCCGCCAGTAGGCGGCGGCGGGCCAGTCGGCCGTCGCGCGGAAACCGGCGAACACCGCGTCCCAGTCGCGGGAGCGGCCCTCCCCGATGTCGAGCCACTGCCGGACCCGGCGCGGCTGGTCGATCACCACGGACATGTGGTAGCAGGGGCCGTACCCCAGCAGCTCCAGCGCGGCCTTCAGTGACGCCGTGCCCGTCCGGCCGAAGCCCGCGCCGATCACCTTCACCGCCGTGCTCCTCCCTGCCGCGGGGCGGCCCCGGTCCGGGCCGCCCGTCTCTGATCGGTTTCTGATGTGCGGTGTCTAGGTTCGCGTCCACGTACGCGCCACGTACGCGATGGCCGACAAGCCGGTTGTACGCCGACGGTCCGCCGCGCACAACCGGCTGGACCGGAAGACGAGAGCAGAGGAGCCGAACATGCGCGATCCCGCCCAGCCGCTCTTCCCGCGGCCCCTCCTCGACGCGCTGCGGGATTCCCCCGCCACCCCGGCCTTCGAGCACGGGTCACGGGTCGTGTCCCGGGGAGAGCTGCTGGAGAGCGTCCGCCGGCTGGCGGGCGCCATGCGCGCGGCCGGGCTGGGGCCGGGGTGCGGCCTGGCCGTCCGGACCGGGGTCTCGCCGGAGGCGTTCGCCGCGCACATGGC
>NZ_QNFZ01000763.1 GCF_003313395.1 Nonomuraea lactucae
GCCATACCCCTTCGCCTATCAGGGCCGGATGGCACCGCGCAGCACAACCTCATGATCTGAACCCAGAACAGGCCCTAGGGGACCGCGCCGCGCGTTCTGCTCCGGATTTCCCGCCGCGGCCCCCGATCCGCGGCTACGACGGGATGAGGCCCCTGAGGTGCGGGACGGTCACGGAGGTGAGCGAGGGGACCACCAGGCGGCCCGGGGCGGGCTCGATGGGGAGGACGCCGGGGACGGCCACCACCGCGCACCCGGCGGCCGTGGCCGCCGCGACGCCGTTGGGCGAGTCTTCGAGCACCACGCACCGCACCGGCTCGACGCCCAGCAGCCCGCAGGCGGTCAGGTAGGGCTCCGGGTCGGGCTTGGTGCGCTCGACGTCGTCGGCCGTGACGACGGCGTCGAAGCGGTCGTGCCCGACGACCTTCAGGACGGCGTCGGCGATCTCCTTCAGCGACGAGGTGACCAGGCCGACCGGTACGCCCTCGTCGTACAGGGCGTCGAGCAGCTCTCCGGCACCCGGCATGAGGCGCACGCCGTCGGCCAGGCGGGCCACCATGCCCTCGGCCATCCACGCCCACAGCGTCTCCGGCTCGACGGACGAGCCCGACACGGCCAGCATGTAGGCGACCGTGCGCTCCATGGAGCCGCCGACCAGGTGGGCCTGGTGCTCGGGCGTCCAGGTGCCGCCGAGCCGCGCCATCGCTACGGTCTCGACCTCCAGCCACACCTTCTCGGTGTCGACGAGGAGCCCGTCCATGTCGAAGAAGACGGCTTCCATGCGTTCCCCGATCGGTCGGTCGCGGGGCGCGGCGGGCGCCGCGGGCCCTGACGGGAAGGTGGTCGACGGAGGGGTCAGACGTTGAAGTATTTGGCCTCGGGGTGGTGGGCGACCAGGGCGGAGGTGGCCTGCTCGGGGTGGAGCTGGAACTCCTCCGACAGCGTGACCCCGATGCGCTCGGGGTCGAGGAGCTGGAACAGCTGCACCTGGTCCTCGAGGTTGGGGCAGGCCGGGTAGCCGAAGGAGTAGCGGCAGCCCTGGATGTTGACCTTGAGCATGTCGTCGAGCGTCTCGTCGCCGCCGATGCCGAGCTCGGCCCGGACCCGGGCGTGCCAGTATTCGGCGAGCGCCTCCGTGAGCTGCACCGACAGCCCGTGGAGCTCCAGGTAGTCGCGGTAGGCGTCCTTGGCGAACAGCTCGGCCGTGGCCTCGGAGATCCTGCCGCCCATGGTGGCCACCTGGAAGGCGACCACGTCCACCTCGCCGGACTCGCGCGGGCGGAAGAAGTCGGACAGGCACAGGTGCCGGTCGCGGCGCTGGCGCGGGAAGGTGAAGCGGGTGCGCTCGCGCCCCGCGTCGTCGAGGATGACGAGCGAGTCGCCGTCGCTGACGCACGGGAAGTAGCCGTAGACGACGGCCGCCTCCAGCAGCCCCTCGGTCTGGGCGCGCTCCAGCCACATGCGCAGCCGGGGACGGCCCTCGGTCTCGACCAGCTCGTCGTAGCCGGGTCCGTCGCCGCCTCTGGTGGGCTTGAGCCCCCACTGGCCGAGGAACAGGGCGCGCTCGTCGAGGAAGGCGGAGTAGTCGGCCAGCGGGATGCCCTTGACGATGCGGTCGCCGTGGAACGGAGCCGCCGGGACCCGGTTGTCGACGGCCACGTCGGAGCGGGACGGCAGCTCCTCCACGGGGGTGCGCTGCAGCACGGCGCCCGCCTTGACGCGGCGCTCGCGCAGCGGCGGCAGCGTGGCCCCGGCCACCCCGCGCTTGACCGCCATGAAGGCGTCCATGAGCCGCAGCCCCTCGAAGGCGTCGCGGGCGTAGCGGACCTCGCCCTCGAACAGCTCCGCGAGGTCCTGCTCGACGTAGGCGCGGGTGAGCGCGGCGCCGCCCAGCAGCACGGGGTATCTCTCGGACAGGCCCCTGGAGTTCATCTCCTCCAGGTTCTCCTTCATGATGACCGTCGACTTCACCAGCAGGCCGGACATGCCGATGACGTCGGCCTTCTGGTCGTCGGCGGCCTCCAGGATGGCCGAGACGGGCTGCTTGATGCCGAGGTTGACGACCTGGTAGCCGTTGTTGGACAGGATGATGTCGACGAGGTTCTTGCCGATGTCGTGCACGTCGCCCTTGACGGTGGCCAGCACGATGCGGCCCTTCGTCTCGCCCTCGACGCGGTCCATGTGGGGCTCGAGGTAGGCGACGGCGGTCTTCATCACCTCGGCCGACTGCAGCACGAACGGCAGCTGCATCTGGCCGGAGCCGAACAGCTCACCGACCGTCTTCATGCCGTCGAGCAGCACCTCGTTGATGATCTCCAGGGCGGGCCGCTGCTCCAGGGCGGCGTCGAGGTCGGCCTCCAGCCCCTTGCGCTCGCCGTCGATGACGCGCCGCTTGAGCCGCTCCCACAGCGGCAACGCGGCCAGCTCCTCGGCCTTGCCGGCGCGCATCGCGGCGGCGTCGACCCCCTCGAACAGGTCCATGAAGCGCTGCAGCGGGTCGTAGCCGTCGCGGCGCCGGTCGTAGACCATGTCGAGCGCGACCTGGCGCTGCTCGTCGGGGATGCGCGCCATCGGCAGGATCTTGGAGGCGTGCGCGATCGCCGAGTCCAGCCCGGCGTTGACGCACTCGTTGAGGAACACCGAGTTGAGCACCATGCGGGCGGCGGCGTTGAGGCCGAAGGAGATGTTGGACAGGCCCAGCGTGGTCTGCACGCCGGGGTAGCGGCGCTTGAGCTCGCGGATGGCCTCGATGGTCTCCAGGCCGTCGCGCCTGGTCTCCTCCTGGCCGGTGGCGATGGGGAAGGTGAGGCAGTCGACGATGATGTCCTCGACCCGCATGCCCCAGTTGCCCACCAGGTCCTCGATCAGGCGTACGGCGACGCGGACCTTCCACTCGGCGGTGCGGGCCTGGCCCTCCTCGTCGATGGTGAGCGCGACCACGGCCGCGCCGTGCTCCCTGACCAGCCGCATGATCCGCTGGAAGCGGGAGTCGGGACCGTCGCCGTCCTCGTAGTTGACGGAGTTGACGGCGGCGCGCCCGCCGAGCATCTCCAGCCCCGCCTGCAGGACCGCGGGCTCGGTGGAGTCGAGCATGATCGGCAGGGTGGAGGCGGTGGCGAAGCGGAACGCCAGCTCCTTCATGTCGGCCACGCCGTCGCGGCCGACGTAGTCGACGCACAGGTCGAGCAGGTGGGCGCCGCCGCGCGCCTGGTCGCGGGCCATCTCGACGCAGTCGTCCCAGCGGCCCTCCAGCATGGCCTCACGGAAGGCCTTGGAGCCGTTGGTGTTGCAGCGCTCGCCGATCGCCAGGTAGGAGGTGTCCTGGCGGAACGGGACGGTCTGGTAGAGCGAGGAGGCGCCCGGCTCCGGGTGGGGCCTGCGGGGGGCGGGCTGCTTGCCGCGGACCCGCTCGACGACCTGGCGCAGGTGCTCGGGTGTGGTGCCGCAGCAGCCGCCGACCAGGGACAGGCCGTAGTCGCGGATGAAGGCGTCGTGGGCGTCGGCCAGCTCCCGCGCGCTCAGCGGGTAGTAGGCGCCGTCGGAGGTGAGCACCGGCAGGCCCGCGTTGGGCATGCACGACAGCCTCGCCCGGGAGTGGCGGGCGAGGTAGCGCAGGTGCTCGCTCATCTCGGCGGGGCCGGTGGCGCAGTTGAGGCCGATGACGTCGACGCCGAGCGGCTCGATCGCGGTGAGCGCGGCGCCGATCTCGGAGCCGAGCAGCATCGCGCCGTTGGTCTCGATCGTCACCTGGGCGATGATCGGCACGTCGCGGCCGGCCGCCTCGACGGCCCGCCTGGCTCCGATGACGGCGGCCTTGACCTGGAGAAGGTCCTGGCAGGTCTCGATGATCAGGGCGTCGGCGCCGCCCGCCACCAGGCCGGCCGCGTTGTCGCGGTAGGCGTCGCGCAGGCTGTGGTAGGGCAGGTGGCCCAGGGTGGGCAGCTTGGTGCCGGGGCCCATCGAGCCGAGGACGTAGCGCGGATGCTCGGGCGTCGACCAGTGGTCGGCCCGCTCCCTGGCGATGCGGGCGCCCGCCTCGGAGTATTCGTAGACGCGCTCGCCGATGTCGTACTCGCCCAGCGCGGCGAGGTTGGCGCCGAACGTGTTGGTCTCCACGCAGTCGACGCCCACCGCGAAGTAGGCGTCGTGGACGCCCTGGACGATGTCGGGCCTGGTGACGTTGAGCACCTCGTTGCAGCCCTCGTGCCCCTCGAAGTCGTCGAGGGTCGGGTCCTGGGCCTGCAGCATCGTGCCCATGGCCCCGTCGGCGACGATGACTCGCTGGGACAACGCTTCGCGGAAGGACGCAGGGCTGCTCATGGGGAGCAGCTTATCGGCTGCGCCTCGGCGGGCGTGTCCGAGCGGGCCGCCGC
Source organism: Nonomuraea lactucae (assembly GCF_003313395.1). Lineage (GTDB taxonomy): Bacteria > Actinomycetota > Actinomycetes > Streptosporangiales > Streptosporangiaceae > Nonomuraea > Nonomuraea lactucae. Next base: position 4,371 of record NZ_QNFZ01000763.1, read on the forward strand.
GGACGCGGGACGGGCGCGGGACGGGCGCGGGACGGGCGCGGGAC
>NZ_QNFZ01000762.1 GCF_003313395.1 Nonomuraea lactucae
CCTGGTCGGGCTGGTCCGCCACGCCCGGCTGGTGGTGTCCGGCGACACGGGGGTAGCTCACCTGGCGAGCGCGTTCCGCGCGCCGTCGGTGGTGCTGTTCGGGCCGGTCTCGCCCGCGCTGTGGGGGCCGCCGCCCGGCGGGCGGCACGTGGCGCTCTGGGCCGGGCTGAACGGCGACCCGCACGGCGACCGGGTGGACCCCGGCCTGCTCGAGATCGGGGTGTCCGAAGTCGTGGACGCCGCATTGGAGGTCACCTCATGAAGGCGCTGGTTACCGGAGGGGCCGGCTTCCTCGGCTCCCACCTGTGTGAACGCCTGCTGGACCAGGACGCGGAGGTCGTCTGCATGGACAACTTCCTCACCGGCGGGCCGCGCAACGTCGAGCACCTGATCGACCGGCCGGCGTTCCGGATCATCGAGTGCGACCTGACCGGGTACGTGCACGTGCCGGACCGGCTGGACCTCGTGCTCCACTTCGCCTCGGCCGCCTCCCCCGCCGACTACCTGCGCTACCCGATCGAGACGCTGCGGGTCGGCAGCACCGGCACGCTGCACGCGCTCGGCCTGGCCAGGGAGAAGGGGGCCAGGTTCGTGCTGGCCTCGACCAGCGAGGTGTACGGCGATCCGCGGGAGCACCCGCAGCGGGAGACGTACTGGGGCAACGTCAACCCGGTCGGCCCGCGCAGCGTCTACGACGAGGCTAAGCGCTTCGCCGAGTCGCTGACCACCGCCTACCGGCAGTCCCGCGGCACCGACACGGGCATCGTGCGGATCTTCAACACGTACGGGCCGCGCATGCGTCCCTTCGACGGCCGGGCGATCCCGACCTTCATCAGGCAGGCGCTGCAGGGCGAGCCGATCACCGTCACCGGCGACGGCACGCAGACGCGCTCCATCTGCTACGTCGACGACACGGTGTCGGGCATCCTCGCCATGGCCCGGAGCGACTTCGCGGGGCCCGTCAACATCGGCAACCCGGACGAGCTGACCATGCTGGAGCTGGCCACGCTGATCAAGGAGCTGACGGGGTCGGCGTCGCGCATCGAGTTCGTCGACCGCCCGGCCGACGACCCGATGGTGCGCAGGCCCGACACGACGCTGGCCGCCGAGCGGCTCGGCTGGCGGGCCACGGTGCCGGCGGCCGACGGGCTGCGCCGGACGATCGCCTGGTTCGCGGCCGAGCTGTCACGCCACGACCGGCTGCAGCACCTGGGGGCTTGACCGGACGGCCGCCTTGACGTGGCCCGGCCCGCCCACTACTCCCCCAGGATCCGCAGGCGCGCGGCCTGCATCCCCGCCTGGAAGCGGGTGCGGGCGCCCAGCGCGGTCATCGCCTTGCGCATCCGGCGTTCGACGGTTCGCTGGCCCACGCCGATCCGCCTGGCGATCGCCTAGTCGGTCAGACCGGCCGCGGCCAGAGCCAGCAGTTGCTCGTCTCCGGGGCTGAGGATCACGCCCGAGGCGCCCGCGCCGGGCGGCCAGAGCGGGATGGCCCGATCCCACAGCGTCTCGAACAGCGTGACCAGGCCGTCAAGCAGCGCCGAGGGGCGCAGCACGGCGATCTCGTCCTCCACGGCCAGCTCCAGCGAGACCAGTCCGGTCCTGCCGTCGCTGATGAACAGCTTGAGCGGCACGCCTTGGGCACCCGGCTCCGCTCTCCCCGCCGGGCCAGGTCCCGGACGAGGGCGAGCTGCCGCGGCGAGCTCCGGGCCGCCTGGTCGTAGATCGTCCGGTAGGCGACGCCCCGGTCGAGCAGATCGTACTGAACCTCGCTCTGGCGGTCGACGGGATCGACCACGTAGGGCGGCCGGTCCAGGATCAGCACCTCGTGCCTGGTGGTGCGCTGCGTCTGGAAGAACTGGTGCGCGATCGCCTCCCTGTCGCGGATCACCCGGATGGGCAGCCGCTCGTCCACGCCCAGCGCGGCCCGGTACTCCTCGGCGAGACGGGCGGCGCCGAGCCGCGCGTGGTCGATCGCGCGCAGCCGTTCGAGCGCGAGCAACTCGATCGCGACGTCCGGCGCCGCCGGGACCAGCCGCATCGGGCGGGTCTCGGCGGTGGTCAGCAGCCCCAGCGACTCCAGCGAGCGGACGCACCGGCGGACCCGCGCGGGCCGCCACCCCATGGCCACCGCGACGTCGCGCATCGTGGCGTAGGGGTGGCCGAGCAGCCACGTGTACAGCTGCTCCTGCTGCGGTGGAACGCCGAGACCACCCAGTGTCGGCATCCCGACCGTGGCGGAAACACCCACGAGACCGGCCTCCTTTCTGTCAGTAAGTTCGCGTTGTCGATCAGCCTTCCAACCAGCCTTCCAACCAGCCTTCCAACCAGCCTTCCAACGCCTGACTCATTCACCCCCCGGAAGGAGTCCCCCATGCGCAGGGCCCTGATCAGTGCCCTCTTACTCATCGCCGCTTCCCTGGTCGCGCCGTCCGGAGCGGCCGCCCAGGCGGCCGGGCAGACCGGCCGCGAGCAAGCGGACGGCGACTACGCGGACGGCGACTACATCGTCGTGCTGAAGAACTCCGTCACCGACCCGTACGGCGTCGCCCGGCGGTACGCGAGCGACTTCGGCGCGCGGCTCGGCTTCACCTACCGGACGGCGCTCAAAGGGTTCTCCGCCACCCTGTCCGGCGCGGCGGTCGACGCCCTGCGCCGCGACCCTCGTGTCCTCTCCGTCGAGGTGGACAACGTCGCCCACGCGACCGGGCACGCGACCGCCCAGATCTTGCCGACCGGCGTGCGGCGCACCTACACCGACGCCAATCCCGGGCTCAAGGTGGGCGACGGCCGTGACGAGCGGGTCGACGCCGACGTCGCCGTGCTGGACACCGGCATCGACTTCGACCACCCCGACCTCAACGTGGCCCGGCGCGTCCTGTGCCTCAACACCACCACGTGCACGGACAACGCCGGCGACGACGACCACGGGCACGGCAGCAACGTGGCCGGCATCGTCGCCGGCCTGGACAACGGCATCGGCTACGTCGGCATCGCGCCGGGCGCCCGGCTCTGGTCGATCAAGGTGCTCAACAGCTCGGGCAGCGGCAACTTCTCCGGCATCATCGCGGGCGTCGACTGGGTGGCCGCGCACGCCGGTGAGGTCGAGGTCATCAACATGAGCCTCGGCTGCCGCAACTGTTCCCAGCCCGCGCTGGAGACCGCGATCAACAACGCCATCGCCAAGGGCGTGGTCGTCGTGGTGTCCGCCGGGAACGACACCGGCGACGCCGGCGCCAACGTGCCCGCCAAGTATCCCGACGTCATCACCGTGTCCGCGCTCGGCGACTACGACGGCAAGCCCGGCGGCCAGGGCTCGCCCTCGTGGTGCAACAGCCAGATCACCAACAAGGACGACACGCTCGCCGCGTGGAGCAACTTCGGCCGCGTCATCGACATCGCGGCGCCGGGAGACTGCATCCAGTCCGCCCACCGAAACGGCGGCTACTCCAACTACAGCGGCACCTCCCAGGCCGCGCCGCACGTGGCCGGGGCGGCCGCCTGGCTGGCCGGCGGCAGCAACAAGCCCACCGACAAGGCCGGGGTCATGGCGATCCGCGACACCATCGTGAACGCCGGCAACACGGACTGGACCGACGACTCCGGCGACGGCGTCATGGAGCCGTTGCTCGACCTGTCCGACACCTCGGTGTTCCCACCGGGTGGTGGGGGCGGCGGCAGCCCCGTCGCCAGGTTCTCCTCCTCCTGCGACAGCCCGACCAGGGTCTGCGGCTTCGACGCGAGCGCCTCCACCGACCCGGACGGCAGGATCACCGGCTACAGCTGGGACTTCGGCGACGGCGGCACCGGTTCGGACGTCAAGCCGTCCCACACCTACGGCGCGTACGGCACCTACACCGTCAAGCTGACCGTCACCGACGACTCCGGCAAGACCGCGTCGACCAGTTCGTCGGTCACGCTCACCGACCCGTCGGTCAACCTGCCGCCGAACGCCTCGTTCAGCGTGTTCTGCGTGCTCGGCAACTGCCACTTCGACGGCTCGGCCTCCACTGACCCGGACGGCACGATCGTCCAGTACGCGTGGACGTTCGGCGACGGCGGCGGCGCCACCGGCGCCCAGGTCAGCCACACCTACCCGAACAGGACCGCCACCTATCCCGTCACCCTCACGGTCACCGACGACAAGGGAAAGGCCGCCGCCGCGAGCGGCAAGGTGACCTGCACGAGCGGCTTCTTCCCCAGCTGCGCAGCCTCCTGACGCGTCACGGCCGCGGGTCTCCGGCCGGGCACGAGCCCGCCGGAGGCCCGCGGTGCGCGGGCCGTCCTCCACCGGATCCTCCAGGCGAAGTGAATTAGGAAATAAACTTTACCATTTCCTTCGCCGGTGGCCGAGGATCCCTTCGCCGCGAGCCGATCAGGTAGGAGTGGCGAACTCCCTCAGAGGGCCACGCCCAGCAGGGCGTCGGCCAGGTCGCGCACGAGCGCCGGAGCCG
>NZ_QNFZ01000764.1 GCF_003313395.1 Nonomuraea lactucae
CCGGCGGCGCCCCCGGGCACCGGCGCCGCACCGGGCTTGGCGGCCGTCGGGGGCCAGTAGCGGTCCGGGGGCGTGTGGCGTACGCCGTGGGTGACCGCGATGACCTCGTCCAGGTCGCCGTCCGGTGCGGCGAGCAGCACGGCGCGCCCGAGGGCGGACGTGCGCTCCAGCCGGGCCGTGCGCCCGTCGGGCAGGTCCACGACGAGCACGCCTGTCAGGTCCTTCTGGACCGTCTCCACCATGCGTTCGAGCGTCGAACGGTGCAGCGCCACATCCACCGGCCCCCGGTAGCGGAACGGTGTGGGCGCGGGCGTGGGCGCCGCCTCGTCGATCAGCCTGATCCGTTCGTCGTGCGCGAACAGGTCACGCATCAGCCGCAGCTCGAAGCTGGGGTCCGCGAGGACCGAGCGCCGCTCGTCGTGCAGGCGCGACCACGGCCCCACGAGCGTCACCACCACGTCCTGCAGCGTGCCGTCGAGCGCGGCCGCCACCGCCCGCCGTACGACGGCCTCGGAGGTGTCCGTCACGTCCAGCACGATCTCGACGTACGGCACCAGCCACCGCCGACCCGGGTCCTTGCGCAGGTCACGTCGGAGGGGGATGCGGTGCGCGAGGTACGGCTCGACGGCCCGTACGGCGCGCTCCCGGTCCCGGTGCTGCGCGGGCAGCCCGAGATGGACGGCCTGTGCTTCCATGTCCGGGATGAACACGACCCCGTGCATGGCCAGCCGGTAGGCGAACTCGGTGTCCTCGCCCCGCGCCACGGTCGGGTCGAGCCCGCCGACCGCGTGGAAGACGTCCCTCGGCAGGGCTGAGGTGGGCCCCGTGCACACGTGATAGGGGTTGCGGCTCTTGCGCAGCCCGTCGGTCTTGGCGATCGTCGCCTCGGTGGAGCTGGCCACCGCCTTGTCCAGGTCGAACAGCTCTCCCAGCCGCTCGGCCCGGAAGACCTCGCTCGCGGTGAGCGGCGGCGCCTCGACGAACCGCTTCATGCCGATCGTGACCGCGTAGTCGGTGAGGTGGTGCCAGCGGGCGAGCGCCTCGATGTGCTCCCTGCAGGCGACCATGTCGGCGTCGAGCCGCTGGATGATCTCGCCGTCGGCGGCCTTGGCGCCCGTGTTGACGGCGTTCGAGATGCCCCAGCCGGTCTCGACCCTGACCAGGCGGGTGTTGACCGGCCTGATCTCCGGGAGCCGGATCGGCGGCTCGCTCCCGTCGTCCACGACCAGGACCTCCATGAGGTGGTCCGGGTACGTCTGCGCGGCGAGCGCGGCCAGCGTCAGGTCCAGGTGCGGCCCTCCGTGCGCGGGTATCACCACGCTCACGGACAGGGTGGGCGACCAGGTGCCGAGCGGCGGCGGTTGCAGTGGTGAGAAGTCGTTCTGCGACATGGCAGGACGCGCGTTCATGTGGTGACCCCCTGGCCGGCACTTTATCGGGAGATTCTGAGAATTTCCTGTATTGCGGTATCTCTTGACCCGTGGGTGCCCGCCCGCTGGACTCCGGCAAGCGGGGGGCACGCGGACCCCGTACACTCGGGCCCAACACCGCAGGTAGGGAGTCATCATGAGCAGGGCGTGGCGTGGCCTCATCGAGGAGTACCGAGAGCGGCTTCCGGTCACCCCGAAGACGCCCGTCGTCACGCTGCTGGAGGGAGGCACGCCGCTGGTGCCCGCGCAGCGCGTCTCCGCGCTCACCGGGTGTGACGTCTACCTGAAGGTCGAGGGCGCCAATCCGACGGGCAGCTTCAAGGACCGCGGCATGACCATGGCCATCAGCAAGGCCCTCGAAGAGGGGGCCAAGGCGGTCATCTGCGCCTCCACCGGCAACACCTCGGCCTCGGCCGCCGCCTACGCCGTGCGCGCCGGCCTCACCTGCGCCGTCCTGGTGCCCCGGGGCAAGATCGCGATGGGCAAGCTCGCCCAGGCGCTCGTCCACGGCGCCACGCTGCTGCAGGTCGAGGGGTCGTTCGACGACTGCCTGGAGATGACCCGCAAGCTCTCGTCCAGCTACCCCATCGCGCTGGTCAACTCGGTCAACCCGTTCCGGCTGCAGGGCCAGAAGACGGCCGCGTTTGAGATCGTCGACGCGCTCGGCGACGCGCCCGACATCCACTGCATCCCGGTGGGCAACGCGGGCAACATCTCGGCCTACTGGATGGGCTACAAGGAATACCGCGCCGACGGCGTGTCGTCCCGGGCTCCCCGCATGTTCGGCTTCCAGGCCAGCGGCGCGGCGCCCATCGTGACCGGCTCCCCGGTCGCCCACCCGCACACCATCGCCACCGCCATCCGCATCGGCAACCCGGCCTCCTGGCAGCTCGCCATCGCGGCCCGCGACGAGTCGGGCGGCGACATCCAGTCGGTCACCGACCGGCAGATCGCCGCGGCGTACAAGCTGCTGGCCCAGGAGGAGGGCGTCTTCGTCGAGCTGGCCTCGGCGGCGAGCGTGGCCGGCCTGCTCCAGGCCCACGCCCATGGCCTCGTCGAGCCGGGGCGGCGCATCGTCTGCACGGTCACCGGCAACGGCCTCAAGGACCCCGACTGGGCCATCTCCGGCGCCCCGGCCCCGGTCACGGTGCCCATCGACGTGCACGCCGCCGCCGCGGCGCTCAACCTGGCCTGACACGCCCACGCTCCGGTGACACGCGTGCGCCGCCCGTACGGTCAGGTGCGCACGACACGAAAGGGAAGTCTGACCAAATGAGCACCGTGATGGTCCGCGTGCCCGCGACCTCGGCCAACCTGGGGCCGGGGTTCGACACGCTGGGGATCGCGCTCGGCCTGTACGACGAGGTGGAGGCCGGCCTCGCAGCCGAGCCCGGCATCCGGGTCACCGTCGAGGGCGAGGGGGCCGGCGAGCTGGACCTCGGCGAAGGGCACCTGATCGTCCGGGCCATGCGCAGGGCGTTCGACCGCATGGGCGTGCCCCAGCCCGCCGGGATCGAGGTGCGCTGCCGCAACCGGATCCCGCACGCCCGGGGGCTCGGCTCCTCGTCGGCGGCCATCTGCGCGGGCATCCTCGCCGCCCGCGCCCTGTACACCGCCGCCGCTCCGCCCTCGGCGGACGCCCGGCCCGCGGCCACGGAGGCCGGGCTGACCGATGACGAGGTGTTCGAGCTGGCCACCGAGATGGAGGGGCATCCCGACAACGTGGCCCCCTGCCTGGCCGGCGGCCTGACCGTGGCATGGACAGACCACTCCGGCGCACCCCGTAGGCTGAAGTTGGTGCCTGATGCGCGCATCCGTCCCGTCGTGTTCGTCCCGTCGACGCGCCTGGCCACGGAGACCGCGCGAGGGCTGCTGCCGAAGGAAGTGCCTCACAAGGACGCCTCCTTCAACGCCGGCCGGGCCGCGCTGCTGATCGCCGCGCTGACCCAGCGGCCGGATCGGGGGTTGTTGCTGGCCGCGACGGAGGACCGGCTCCACCAGAGCTACCGCGCGCCTGCGATGCCGCGGAGTGCGGATCTGGTAGAACGTCTGCGTGCGGTGGGTGTGCCCGCGGTCGTCTCTGGAGCGGGTCCCACGGTCCTTGCGTTTTCGACACCGGATTCGCAGGATTTGATCGCGCCAGAAGTGGGTAATGACTGGCACATCCAGCAAATGGACGTCGACCAGGTCGGTGCGAGCGTTCAGTTTCCCGAGACACGCTGATGCCTCTTTAGACCTTCAGGGAATAGCCGTGTGCGCTGGTGATGTTAGGCTGATAGCCGCACCAGATGCCCCCTTGGTGGGTGCGTGCTTGTCAGCCACACATCGCTGCATCATGCTTCACGTCGCGAGGCGTGGGCAGCGCGGCTGTCTCCCCGGAATCCGTTGCCTCCGGTTGGCCCACACCCGGTTGGCCCAACGCGAGGCGGCGACGACGGGGATCTGCGCGTTCGAATCACCTCGACATCTGGCTGGCGACAGCAATCTGGGGGGTGTCTTCCACGCGCCACTGTCCTGTGGCGGCCTGGATGAGCCCCTCCCCAAGAGTGGCGACCGTCCCCAGAGGCGGCCGAAGATCGCAAAGTGCACCCCGACCCGGTCTGTCCCGCCGGATCGCAAGCACCTCCGGGACGCCCGGCAGAACGAAACCGGCGCCCGACCCCTGGGAAGGACCTTTTAGTTGAGCGACACCACCGAACTCCTCTCCGACGCATCAGGCTCACCTGCGCAGCCGGCGTCCGGCGACACCCCCACCCGTGCCGCGGCCAAGCCGCGCGCGCGTCGCTCCGGCACCGGCCTGTCCGCCAAGGTGCTGCCCGAGCTGCAGAAGATCGCCGCCGAGCTGGGCATCAGCGGGACCGGTCGCATGCGGAAGAGCCAGCTCATCGCGGCCATCCAGGAGAAGCAGGGAGTCGGCGCCGGAGACAGCGCGCCCGCTCCCGTCGCCGAGGCCGCGGCCGTGGCCGACCCGGCGCCCGTCGCCGAGCGCCCCACCCGCAGCCGCAGGGAACGTTCCCGCCCCAAGACCGCCGACGACCCC
>NZ_QNFZ01000766.1 GCF_003313395.1 Nonomuraea lactucae
CCGGCCGAGGCGGTGATCGCGGGGCGGCCGGTGCGCGCGGGCAGCCGGGTCCGGCTCCGGCTGTCCGCGGCCAGGCCCCGGGCCGACATCATGGACCTGGTCCTCGACGGCCGGGCGGCCGTCGTCGAGTCGATCGAGCAGGACGACGAGGGGGCGCTCCACTTCGCGGTCACCCTCGACGACGACCCGGGCCGCGACCTCGGGGAGGCGCGGATGCCCGGCCACCGCTTCTTCTACTCGGCCGAGGAGATCGAGCCGATGGACGGGGAGGCGTCCCCGGCGCCCGCCACGCGGATCCTCGTCGCGGGGATCGGCAACATCTTCCTCGGCGACGACGGATTCGGCGTCGAGGTGGTCCGCCGGCTCGCCGAGACCCAGCGCACGGCGAGCACCCCGGGCGCCGGGGGCGCGAGGGGCGCGACAGACGCCCCGGACATGGCGGGCACCCCGGACATGGCGGGCGTGGACGTGGTCGACTTCGGCATCCGGGGCATGGATCTGGCCTACGCCTTGCAGCGGGACTACGACCTGGCGATCCTCGTCGACGCCGCGCCCCGAGGGGAGGCGCCGGGCACGCTCACCGTGCTGGAGGCGGACCTGTCCGACCTGGGCGCGGCGGGAGTGGAGGCCCACGGCATGGATCCGGTCAGGGTGCTACGGCTGGCCAGGGAGATGGGCCGGGTCCCGGACCGCGTGGTGGTGGTGTGCTGCGAGCCCGCCACGGCCCTGGCGGGCGGCCCGGACGAGGACGTGCTGGTCGAGCTGAGCGAGCCGGTGCGGTCGGCGGTCGGCCAAGCCGTCCGTCTGCTGATGGACATGATTGCGGAAAGGGCCGGACCCGGCTCCCCACCGCAGAACACGGAATGAGGTGACATGACATGAGCAAGTCACGAGTAGTGGCGCTGATCGTGACCATCGGGTTGGGCGCGGTCATCATCCACCAATGGCCGGAAATCCACCGGTACCTGACGATGAAACGGATGTAGAGCCGCATGCACGAGTTCGGGATGTGCGAGGGTCTGGTCGAGCTGATCGAACGGCGAGCCGCCGGAAGGCGGATCAGCGGCGCGCGGGTGCGCGTCGGCACCCGCCACGCCGTCGTCGGGGAGGCATTCGACCAGGCCTTCGCGCTCGCCGCGGCGGGCACCGCCGCGCAGGACGCCGTCGTGGACCTCGTCGTCACGCCCGTGACCGTCGCCTGCCACACCTGCGGCGGGCGCAGCGAGTCGCTGGACGTGCTCGCCGTGTGCGCGCCGTGCGGCAGCGCGGACGTGCGGATATCGGGCGGTGACGAGCTGGTCCTGGAATCCGTCGAGTTCGGGGAGGAGCAGGCCGATGTGCCTGGGAATCCCCGGTGAGCTGATAGCGGCCGACGACGACAACCCGGACCTCGCGGTGGTGGACGTCGGTGGCGTCCGCCGCCGGATCAACGTGGGCCTGCTCGTGGAGGAGGACCTGCGGGCCGGCGACTGGGTGCTGGTCCACGTCGGGTTCGCGCTGTCGAAGATCTCCGAGTCGGAGGCGCAGGCCGTGCTCGACTACCTGGAGGGGCTCGGCCAGGCCTACGACGACGAGCTCGACGCGCTCAGGCAGTCGGACATCACGTGAGGGGGACCCGTGCGGTTCGTCGATGAGTACCGCGACGGCGCGAAGGCCCGGGTGCTGGCCGCCGACATCGCCTCCCGGTGCGAGCCGGGGCGCCGCTACACGTTCATGGAGGTGTGCGGAGGGCACACCCACACGATCTACAAGCACGGGCTGGAGGACCTGCTCCCCGAGGACGTCGTGCTGGTGCACGGCCCCGGCTGCCCCGTGTGCGTGATCCCGATGGGCCGGGTGGACGACGCCATCCACATCGCCTCCCAGCCGGACGTGATCATGACGTCGTTCGGCGACATGATGCGCGTGCCGGGCGGCCGGGGCTCGTTCCTCGACGCCAAGGCCGCCGGGGCCGACATCCGGATGGTGTACTCGCCGCTCGACGCACTCAAGATCGCCAGATCGAACCCCGGGCGTCGGGTGGTGTTCATGGCGATCGGGTTCGAGACCACCGCGCCCTCGACCGCGATGACCGTGCTGCGGGCCGCCGCCGAAGGCGTCGAGAACTTCTCCGTCTTCAGCAACCACGTCCTGGTCATCCCGGCCATCAAGGCCATCCTCGACTCCCCCGACCAGCGGCTCGACGGGTTCATCGGCCCCGGCCACGTCTCGGCGGTGATCGGCTGCCGGCCGTACGAGTTCATCGCCCGCGACTACGGCCGGCCGCTGGTGGTCGCCGGGTTCGAGCCGCTGGACGTCCTGCAGTCGATCCACATGCTCCTCGGGCAGGTCGCACAGGGCCGCGCCGAGGTCGAGAACCAGTACGCGCGGGTGGTGCCCTGGGACGGCAACCGCACCGCCCTGGAGGCCATCGGCACCGTGATGCGGATGCGGCCGCACTTCGAGTGGCGCGGCCTCGGCTTCATCTCACACTCGGCGCTCGGCCTGGCCGAGGAGTACGCCGCGTACGACGCCGAGCGGATCTTCGACCTGCCGGGGGTACGTGTCGCCGACCCCAAGGCCTGCCAGTGCGGTGAGGTGCTCAAGGGCGTACTCAAGCCCTGGGAGTGCAAGGTGTTCGGCACGGCCTGCACGCCCGAGACGCCCATCGGCACCTGCATGGTCTCCTCCGAGGGCGCCTGCGCGGCCTACTACAACTTCGGCCGCTTCAGCCGCGAACGGGTGAGGGAGGCGACCCGGTCATGACCACCGAACCCGCCACCGAACCCGCCACTGAGCCCGCCACTGAGCCCGCCACTGGGCCCGCCACTGGGCCCGCCACCGGTCACGAGCACGCGCCGCCCGTTCCCGGCCACCCGCACCGCAGCCGCGAGCAGCAGGTCCTCGACCGCATCGCCCGGGCGCGGCGCCGCAAGGCGGTCGTCAAGGAGGAACGGATCACGCTCGCGCACGGCTCGGGCGGCAAGGCGACCCAGACGCTGATCCAGGCGGTCTTCCTGGAGGCCTTCGGCAACCCGCTGCTCGCCCCGCTGGAGGACGGGGCCACGCTGCGCCTCGGCACCGGCCGGGCGGCGTTCACCACCGACTCCTTCGTGGTCTCCCCGCTGTTCTTCCCCGGAGGCGACATCGGCCACCTCGCGGTCAACGGGACCGTCAACGACCTGGCGATGTGCGGGGCCCGGCCCGGGTTCCTGGCCGCGGGCTTCATCCTGGAGGAGGGCTTTCCCGTCGCCGACCTGCGGCGGATCACCGCCTCGATGGCCGCCGCCGCGGGCGAGGCCGGCGTGTCGATCGTCACCGGCGACACCAAGGTGGTGCAGCGCGGCAAGGCCGACGGGTGCTACATCACCACGACGGGCGTCGGACTCCTGGAACGGCCCGTGGACCTGTCCGTCTCCGCCGCCCGGCCCGGCGACGCGGTCATCGTGTCCGGCCCGCTGGGCGACCACGGGGCGGCGATCATGGTGGCCCGCGGCGAGTTCGACATCGAGGCCCCGATCGTGTCCGACACCGCTGCCTTGCACGGCGTCGTGTCGGCCCTGCTGGACGCGGTGCCCGGCCAGGTCAGGGCGCTGCGCGACGCCACGCGGGGCGGGGTCGCCACCATCCTCAACGAGGTGGCCGCCGCCTCCGAGGTCGCCGTGGTGGTCGAGGAGGAGGCCGTGCCGGTGCGACCCGAGGTGAACGGGGTGTGCGAGCTGCTCGGCATCGACCCGCTCTACGTCGCCTGCGAGGGCCGCTTCGTGGCCGTCGTCGACGGCACGCACGCCGGCCGCGCCCTGGAGGCGTTGCGCGGGCACCCACTCGGCGCCGACGCGGCGATCGTCGGCACGGTCCGTGACGACCCGGCGGGGCTGGTGCTGCTGCGCACCGCGTTCGGCGGTACCCGCATCGTGGACGTGCTCGTGGGCGACCCGCTGCCACGCATCTGCTGACCCGAGCCGGGCGGGTGGGTCAGCCGGTGGGTTCACCGCCGGGTCCACTGCCGGGTCCACTGCTGGCGGCCGCCACGACCGCCTGGCCGAGGCTGATCCCGCCGTCGTTGCACGGCACGCGGCGGTGCGTCAGCACCCGCAGCCCGTCGGCGCGCAACCGGTCGGCGACGCCGCCGAGCAGCACCAGGTTGCCGAACACGCCACCGGACAGCGCCACCGTGCCGAGCCCCGTGGCCTGCGCGATCACGCGGACCGCCGCCGCCACCGCATCGGCCAGCCCGTGGTGGAACCTGGCCGCGACCACACCCGCCGGCACGCCCCGCCGCAGGTCCCCGGCCACGGCCCGGACCAGGTCGGTGCTCCTGATCACGACCGGCCACGGCCCGGCCACGGTCACCGGATAGCCGTCCCGGACACCCCGGTCGGCCCGCCGCTCCAGCCCCGCCGCGGCCTGTCCCTCGTACGTCACGGTGTCGCGGACGCCGAGCAGCGCGGCCACCGCGTCGAACAGCCGCCCCGCGCTCGACGTGAGCGGCGCGGCCGGCC